>CAMBFX010000051.1 GCA_945865695.1 Chryseobacterium gleum
TTAACTCTGCATATGTTTTTACAATTCCTGTTGCCGAGCAATAGGTTTCTAAGCAACCTTGTCGTCCGCACCCGCATACTCTTCCTTTGCGTTCTACAATGATATGTCCGAGTTCTCCAGCAAAACCATCATGTCCGTAAACCATTTCGCCATTCACCACAATTCCACTTCCCAATCCTGTTCCAAGAGTGATAAATAAAAAATCTTTCATTCCTTTTGCTCCACCAAAAATTATTTCTCCCATCGCTGCTGCATTGGCATCATTGGTTAAAACTGCTTTTACGCCTGAATATTTTTCAAAATAATAAGCTAAGGGAATTACACCTTTCCAATTTAAATTCGGAGCAAATTCGATGGTTCCGTTAAAGTAGTTTCCGTTGGGAGCACCAATGCCTGTCCCAACAAATTCGAAATCCGAAATTCGAAATTCGAAATCAGCAATTGTTTTTAATATAGATTCCGATGTCGCCTTCGCTAATTCTTCTGGATGAGGATATTTTTTGGTTTCGATAGAATCACGGAAAATAATTTTTCCATTCTCATCCACTAAACCAAATGCGGTATTCGTTCCTCCGATATCTATTCCTGCTGCGATTTTCACTGATGTATATTTTAATGGGATGAGTTAGATTCAAATTTTTTTACACCTTGAGACCTTAAAATAGTTTTTGCTTTAACAGCATAAAAAGCGAGATATAAAAAGCAAACAACGCCAACTAAATAACTCCATTGAATACCTAATAAGTTTTCATCGGATAGATATCCTTGTAATAAACTAATTACTCCGCCACCCATTATCATCATTATTAAAAAACCAGAGCCTTCATTGGTATGTCGACCCAATCCGGAAATAGCAAGTGTAAAAATACATGGCCATAAGGTAGAACAAAATAAACCAACACTAATAAATGCATAAGCACTCACCATGGGATTCGTAGATAACATTCCGATAAATAAAGCTAGAATTCCCATCAACGAAAAAATGAATAATTGTCGTGAAGGATTTCCGTAACTAAAAAAATCTGCAATAATCATCACTAAAATTACCAGTGGAAAATACTTGAAAGGTTCAATTGAAAATCCGACTAAATAATTAATCAATAAAAAAAGTCCGAATGCGAGGTAAGGTAAAAGTATTCCTAAAATTCTTTGTTTTGTTTTTTCAGAAGTAAAAACACTAGCTGCTGACGTCCATCTGCCAATCATCAAACTGGCCCAAAATAAGGATACAAATGGTGCTACTTTATCGGTTTCAATTCCTGCTTTTTTATTCAGAAAATCGGATAAATTTCCAGCTGTTGAAACTTCTACTCCTACATAAACAAAAATCGCAATCATTCCCATCCACAATTGCGGATAGTGAATGGCGCTTTTGAAAAGTTCTTTGGTTGGTGATTCTGTTTTTTCTTGCTGAATTTTGTCTGGCACAGATGAAAATTTAATAATAACTGCAACAACCAGAAATGCTGCTCCTAAAATCAAATAGGGAATTTGAATACTACTAATATCAGCTTCTTGTGTTTTCACCCCCGCTTTTACCGATCCAAAAATAGCAAGGCTTAATAAAACAGGTCCAATTGTAGTTCCGATATTATTAATACCTCCTGCTAAGCTAAGTCTTTGTGAACCTTTAGCAGGATCTCCCATATTTATGGCTAAAGGATTAGCTGCGGTTTGTTGAAGTGAAAATCCAAGACCAACTATGAAAAGCCCAGAAATCATAAGAGGAAAAGAAGCTGTATTGGCAGCTGGAATAAATAAAAGTGTTCCAATTGCCGAAATGGTTAATCCTAATGCAATTCCATTTTTATAGCCTATTTTATTGAGTAAATCTTCACCTCGTGCTTTGGAAATAAAAAAATAGATCAATGAACCAACTGTGTAGGCAACATAAAAGGCGAATGAAATCATTTGCACTTGCCATTGTTCAAGGTTCAATTTTGTCTTAAAAACCGGAATAAGAATATCGTTACTCGCTGCAACAAATCCCCAGAAAAAGAAGACAGAAATGAGAATAGGAAAGGCTCGGCCACTTGTTGTTGGAATCATATTCGCTTATTTTGGATAAAAATAATGAAAATATTTAGTTAAATATAATCTTTCCTTTCAATCTTCTTCACATAAGATTGTATATTTGAAAATAAATAATTTTAGAATGAAACGTGTATTGATTACCGGTGCGGCCGGATTTTTAGGTTCTCATCTTTGTGATCGTTTTATCAAAGAAGGTTATCACGTAATGGCAATGGATAATCTCATCACCGGAGATTTAAAAAATATTGAACATCTTTTTAAATTAGAACATTTTGAGTTTTATCATCACGATGTTTCTAAATTTGTTCATGTTCCCGGTGAATTAGATTATATTTTGCATTTTGCTTCTCCTGCTAGCCCAATAGATTATTTGAAAATTCCCATTCAAACGTTAAAAGTTTCTTCCTTGGGAACGCATAATCTTTTAGGATTAGCGAAAGCCAAAAAAGCAAGAATTTTAGTAGCATCCACGAGTGAAGTTTATGGAGATCCAATGGTGCATCCACAAACCGAAGATTATTGGGGAAATGTAAATCCTATTGGTCCGCGTGGTGTTTATGATGAAGCAAAACGTTTCATGGAAGCAATGACGATGGCCTATCATACGTATCACAACGTTGAAACAAGAATTATTCGAATTTTTAATACTTACGGACCAAGAATGCGATTGAATGATGGAAGAGTTTTACCTGCATTCATTGGGCAAGCATTGCGTGGCGAAGATTTAACTATGTTTGGTGATGGAACACAAACACGTTCGTTTTGTTATGTAGATGATTTGGTAGAGGGAATTTATCGGTTGTTGAAGAGTGATTATGTTTATCCAGTGAATATTGGAAATCCACAAGAAATTACCATAAAAGAGTTCGGCGAAGAAATTATTAAATTGACAGGAACAAGTCAGAAATTAATTTCATTGCCCTTGCCACAGGATGATCCGAAGCAACGTAAACCTGATATCACCAAAGCAAGAGAAATTTTAGGATGGGAACCGAAAGTTCAACGTTCAGAAGGATTAAAAATCACTTACGAATATTTTAAAAGTTTATCTAATGATGAACTCTATAAAAAGGATCATCGTGAATTTGGGAAGAAATGATGTTGACTAAAGAAATCGCACAAAAATGGTTTGAAGCTTTCAATCAACAGGATTTAGAAGGGTTGTTGAGTTTGTATGATGAAAATGCTATTCATTTTTCGCCAAAATTATTAGTGAAGCATCCAGAAACAGAAGGTTTAATAAAAGGAAAATCAGCATTAAGAAAGTGGTGGAAAGAATCATTCGAGAATTTCCCATCCCTAAAGTATTTCCCAGAATTAATAATTTCTGAAGAAGAAAATGTTTTTATGAAATACAAAAGAACAGTGGACGGACAAAGTGATTTGATAGTAGGTGAGACGTTGAGAATTACTAATAGAGTTATTGTAGAATCTAGAGTTTATCATTCATGAAAGGGAAAATTCAAAATTTTTTATTCAATATTCAAAATTGGAAGAGATTACAATATATTAATTTGTTGAAATATTGTATTCCATTTTTAATTTTTAATTTTTCATTTTTAATTTCTTTTTCCCAACCCAAAGAAATCTCCTCTTCCGAAATTCTCCATCGAATGGAAGGATTAAAAACAACTGCTACTGTTTTATACATTGCCGCGCATCCCGATGATGAAAACACTCGTTTGATTTCTTATTTGACCAAAGGAAAACATTATCGTGTGGCTTACCTATCATTGACAAGAGGAGAGGGCGGACAAAATCTTATTGGTACCGAACAAGGTGTTGATTTGGGAATTTTACGTACTCAAGAATTATTAGCAGCGAGAAGAATTGATGGTGGCGAACAATTTTTTTCTACGGCTTATGATTTCGGATATTCAAAAACGCCAGATGAAACCATGAAAAAATGGGGTAGAGAAAAAATTGTGGGTGATGTGATAAACGTAATGAATCATTTGCAACCCGATATAGTGATTTGTCGCTTTCCAAAAACCGGTGAAGGTGGCCATGGACATCATACGGCCTCAGCGATGTTAGCAGAACAAGCTTTTGATTCTATTATTGCATTTAATAAAGCGAAAGGTGACTTTGCCTTAGATGTGGTGAAATCATACGAACCAAAAAAACTTTTTTGGAATACATTTAATTTCGGAACTACCAATACCACTCGTGAAGACCAATTAAAAATTGATGTAGGCGGTTTTAATACATTATTGGGAAAAAGTTATGGAGAGATTGCCGCTGAAGCAAGATCGATGCACCGTTGTCAGGCATTCGGCTCGGAGAAAAGAAGGGGCGAGCAATTTGAATATTTCAAAGCATTGAGAGGAGATCAACCCAAAACGGATTTAATGGAAGGAATTGTGACAGATTGGTCGAGATTTAAAGGTGGTGATGCAATCAATAAAAAAATTGAGGTGATTATGAAAGGATTTAAAGTAAATGATCCTTCTTCTTCGGCAAAAGATTTACTTATTTTGAGAAAGCAAATTGAAAAGTTGGCGAAAGAAAATGGTAACGCTAAAATTATTTCAAAACGATTATCAGAATTGGATGAACTCATTTTAGATTGCTCTGGAATTTATTTTGAATTTACCAATAAGAATTATAGCTTAATTTGTGGTGATTCATTGCGAATGAAATATTATGCAATTAATCGATCTTCTGTTTCTGCATCTTTGGTTTCATTGAAAGGAAATCAATTAGGCGAACTGAAAATTAAAAATTTGGATTTGAAACCCAATGTTCTTTCTACAGAACAAGTCATTACTTTTTTGCCCAATGAATTTTTAAGTATCACCACACCTTATCCTGTTTATTCAGAAAAATTGAACTATAAAAATTCAGATTTAAAATTGAATAAAGCAAAATCAGAAACAGTTGATTTGTTTTTACCCGAAATTCGTCCAGAAATTGAATTAGAAGTAGAGGTAAAAATAAATGATCAAATTATAAATGTAAAGCGACAACTTCAATACAAATACATTGATCCTTCCTTCGGTGAAATTTTTCAACCAGTTGTCGTTTCTCCACTAGGAACAGTGGAATTTTGCAAAGAACTTTATATTACCAAAAACGATTCCATCAAAGTAGGAGTTAATTTTAAAGGAACAAAATGGGTGACTGATTTTGAAATAGAATTAGAAAGTAAATTTTTAAGCAGCATAGATATAGGAGGAAAACCTTCGTTATCCATTATACCAAGTATTTTTCCTGCTGGATTTTGTAAAGATAAAACTCAACAGCATTGCGAATTTAATTCAACATTGATTTCGTATAAAATTCCGTTTAAAGATTCAATTTTTACTAATTATTTATCTTCTCATGAAATAAATTACGATCATATTCCTTTGCAAACAGTTTACTCGGGTTCACAATCAATAATCGTCTATGATAATTTCAAAACTCACGCAAAAAAAATCGGTTATATCGAAGGAGCGGGAGATAAAGTTCCAGAAGTTTTAAAGCAATTGGGATACGAAGTAATCATTTTGAATGAATCTAACATTTCAACCTTCGAGCTTTCTAGTTTTGATTGCATCGTTTCTGGTGTTCGTGCTTACAATACTCAAAAATGGCTGGGAGATTACAATAATAAATTTTTAAAGTACGTTGGAGATGGAGGTAATTTTTTAATTCAATACAATACTTCTAATGGTTTAGTCAGCGAAATTTTTCAACCTTTCAAATTAAAACTTTCAAGAGAACGTGTAACAGAAGAAGAATCGAAAGTGACTATTCTTGATTCAACAGCAACTATTCTTAATTATCCAAATAAAATTAGAGCGAATGATTTTGATAATTGGGTGCAAGAATATGGTTTGTATTTTCCTATTCAAGATGATTTAAATTTTCTGAATTTATTTTCCATGAATGATACCGGTGAATCTCCCAATAAGAATTCAACGATTTATGGTCAATTCGGAAAAGGAAAATACGTTTATACAGGTTTATCTTTTTTTAGAGAATTACCTGCGGGTGTTCCAGGGGCGATTAAATTATTCATTAATTTGATGGAGGATAATCAAGAAATTAAAAAGGAACAACTAATAAATAATAATGATTTAGACGAGAAAACGAAAAATAGTAAGCGAAAAACAAAAAACGAAAAATAAATGAACGAAGACCGCGCTCCTATATTTGGTAAATGGAAATATTTTTATGTTTTCGTTGTCATTTGGTTGATTGGAATGATTGTGTTTTTTAAAATTTTTAGCGAATGGTTTTCGTAATAATTAAAAATTAAGAATTAAAAATTAATAATGGTTGCTCTCGATTGGATAGTTTTAGTAGTTACGTTGCTTTCGATAGTTCTCTATGGAATGTGGAAAACGCGTAAACAAAAAGATGTAAATTCTTATTTGCGCGGTGAACAATCCTTGCCTTGGTATCATGTGGCATTTGGAATTATGGCTACGCAAGCCAGTGCCATTACTTTTCTTTCTGCGCCTGGACAAGCCTACACCGATGGAATGCGTTATCTTCAGATTTATTTGGGGATGCCAATTGCGATGATTGTTATTTGTATTTTCTTTATAAAGATTTATCGTAAATACAATGTTTATACTGCTTATGAATTATTAGAAAACCGATTCGATAAAAAGACTAGATTACTCACCGCCTTTTTCTTTTTGTTTCAACGTGGTTTAGCTGCAGGCTTAACCATTTATGCTCCTTCATTGGTATTATCAGCTGTTTTTGGTTGGGATTTATTTTTTACCAATTTAGGAATGGGTGGATTAGTTATACTTTATACCGTTTCAGGCGGAACTAAGGCAGTTGCCGTTACGCAATTTCATCAAATGATGGTGATTGTTGTTGGAATGGCAATAGCTGGATTTTTTGTAATTCTACTCCTTCCTGAAAAAATTGGATTGACAGATGCATTATACATTGCTGGTGGTTCTGGAAAAATGAATATCATTACTTCTGGTATTGGTGAAAATGGAAGTTTTGATTGGAGTGATAAATTTAATATTTGGAGTGGAATCATAGGTGGTTTTTTTCTTGCGCTTTCTTATTTTGGAACCGATCAATCACAAGTTGGAAGATATTTGAGTGGGAAATCAGCATCCGAAAGTAAAAGTGGATTATTATTTAATGCTATTTTAAAAATACCTATGCAATTCTCCATTTTATTGATTGGTGCTTTGTTATTCGCGTTTTTTCAATTTTATCCTGCACCAATGCATTTTAATTCTAAGAATGTAAATGCAGTAATGGAATCAAAATATGCCCAGGAGTATCAGAAATTGAATGAAGAATACGTAGAATACGAAAAAATTAAACAACAATATGTATATGCCGCTGCCAATGAATTGAGAAAAGGAAATCAAGATTCTTATTATGTGGCTACTTGGCGTTTGAATGAGATTAACGCAAAAATAAAAGGGGTAAGAAAAGAAGCGGGTGAAATAATTAAAAAAGCAGATCCTGCTGCTGATCCTAATGATACGAATTATATTTTTCTCCATTATGTGATTACCTATCTTCCCGCTGGTTTAATTGGATTATTGATAGCGGTTATTTTTTGCGCATCTTGGAGCTCTACCGCAGCCGAATTAAATGCCTTAGCCACAACCACCGTGATTGATGTTTTACCAATGAAAAATAAAAATGAAACTCAAAAAGTTTCTTGGGCCAAATGGACAACGGTTATTTGGGGTGCAGTGGCTATTTTCTTTGCCGAATTTGCCGCACACGCAGGAAATAGTTTATTAGAAGCAGTGAACATCATGGGCTCACTTTTTTATGGAACGATTCTCGGTGTTTTTCTAGTAGCATTTTTCATCAAACATGTAAAAGGTCATGCTGTTTTTATTGCCGCATTGATTACCGAAGCGGTGGTGATTTGCGTACATATTTTCTTCAGTAAAGAAATTTCCTTTCTATGGTATAATGCAATTGGTGCTATTTTAGTGATGATTTTAGCAACAGGAATTCAAGTTTTCGTAAAGGATAGAAAAGTTACTGCATAAAAAAACCGGCCACTACGACCGGTCTTTAATTCTTAATTATTAATTTTAATTCTTAATTATTTAAGTTTCTCCGCCTCAGCAATTACTTTCTCATTCAACTTCACATAATCTGCATTAGTTTGTTGTTGTGCCTTTTCTTTAGATGCAGTAGCAGTAGCAATCGCTTCATCATATTTTTTTAATTTCAATTCAATTTTTGCTTGTAAATGCGTAATCCAAAATGCCTCTACATTTGCTTTTGCGGCTTCTTTTACCCATTCTAATGCTTTATTCATGTCTTTATCATTCTCAAAATAATAACGAGCCGATTGGTAATAAGGTTTTTTCTCACTTTTCATCGCTTCATCAATTTGCGCCATGATTTTTTTATCTATATCAGCAGAAACATTAAAACTTATTTGAGTTTTTTCCCATTTGATTTGAACTTGACATTCGTTTGCTTTGATGTCTGCAACTTCAATAGTAAATGTTTCTACTACTTTAGGTATTGCAGCTGGTTTAACAGAAATTCTTACAGCATCATTTTCTTTTTTATAATCTTCAGGACCGGTTACTGTAGTATCTTTAGAAATAATAATTACCCATTCTTTTTTACCAGGAATAGTTAAAATACCATATTTACCTTTGGCTAAAGTCACATTATTAATTTTCACTTCTTCGCCAAAATAAATGGTAGTTGCACCATTAGCTCCTGTGCGCCATACTTTATCAAAGGGAACAAGTTCTCCGAAAATTTTACGACCCTTAACTCCGGGACGAGAATAATTTAATTCCACCTTTGAAGTTGCAAATTGCTGTTCAATGGTTTGATTTGGGCTTGGGGCTGGAATAGTTAATTGTGCCTCAGCCAGTGTAGCGGTAAAAATTACCAATGTTGTAAAGAGAAAACGAATCGATTTCATATTTATTTTTTTTGTCAAAATTATCAATTATTGTCAATACAAAAATTAATTTAAGGATAAATCTTTTCATTGGTATTTTTATTAGTTAATCCTTGTATATTTGTGTCCAATGGAAAAACACTATTTTGCTCACGAAACAGCTGTAATTGATGACGGTTGCGCCATTGGTAAGGATACCAAAATTTGGCATTTCAGTCATATTATGAAAGATTGTGTGTTGGGAGAGAAGTGCAATATTGGCCAAAATGTGGTGATTTCACCAGGGGTAATTCTAGGTAATAATGTTAAAATTCAGAATAATGTTTCATTGTATACGGGTGTAACTTGTGATGATGATGTTTTTTTAGGACCTTCTTGTGTTTTTACTAATGTAATTAATCCTAGAAGTGCAGTAAATCGAAGAGAACAATACGCTAAAACCCATGTGGGAAAGGGTGCTTCAATTGGCGCCAATGCAACTATCGTTTGTGGACATGATATTGGAAAATTTGCATTTATTGGCGCTGGGGCTGTGGTGACTAAAAATATCCCAGATTTTGCATTAGTAATGGGTAATCCTGCTAAACAAACAGGTTGGATGAGTGAATTCGGGCATAAATTATCTTTTGATGCAAACGGAAAAGCAGTTTGCCTAGAAAGCGCTCAAGAATATGAATGGAAAGACGGAAAAGTAACAAGAACAAAATAAATCACGAATAAGCTCTCTCTTAACATCTGTAGAAATGATTAAAAAACTATTTTATTTTGCATTTACCATTTTCATTTTTTCTTCTTGTGGAGGCTCGATCTCTAAAGAAAATATTACGGGTTGCTGGACGGTTGCCTATATCGATACCGATGGTGTGAAAATGAAAGGGGGAGTTTATCAAATGTGTTTTGAAGAAAATGGAGTTTTGATATCTCAGAAAAAAGACGGAACACAAAAGGTTACTGCCGAATGGAATATTTTAGAAAACGATTCTCTAATTATTTTTCATTATCAAGGAAGATCAATGCCAGACACAGCAAAAATTATCAATTTCCAGTCGGAAGAAGAAATGCATTTGAGAATGAAAAAGGCTGAATCATTAATTACATTGTATTTAAGAAAAGAAAAATAATAACATGAGCGCCAAAATAAAATTTGCTGTTATTGGACAAGGTCATATTGGTAAACGTCATGCCGAGATGATTCGAAGAAATGAGGAAACAGAATTAATTGCTGTATGTGATATTTTGGAAAAAGATAAATTAGGTTTATCAGATATAAAAGAATCTTTTTATTATGATCCAAGAGTGATGTTGCAAAATCATCCTGAAATTGAAGTGGTGAATATTTGTACCCCCAATGGACTGCATGCACAACATTCATTACTCTCTTTAGAATTCAATAAACATGTGGTTTGCGAAAAACCAATGGCACTCACAAAAATCGATTGTGAAACGATAATTTATAATGCACTTCAAAAAAATAAGAATGTTTTTTGTGTGATGCAAAATCGTTATTCTCCACCCTCAGTTTGGTTGAAAGAAATGATTGAAGGAAAAAAAATAGGTGATACTTTCATGGTTCAACTCAATTGTTATTGGAATCGTGATGATAGATATTACAAAAAAGGGGGATGGAAAGGAACTGCAGATCTCGATGGAGGAACTTTATTCACTCAGTTTTCACATTTCATCGATATTTTATATTGGTTATTTGGAGACATCAAAGATATTCAAGCCAAGTTTGATGATTTTATGCACCAACATTCCACCACATTTGAAGATAGTGGATTTGTTAGTTTCGCTTTCATTAATGGCGGAATGGGAAGTATCAATTATTCTACAGCCGTTTGGGACACGAATTTAGAAAGCAGCATGACCATCATTGGTAAAAAAGGAAGTATTAAAATTGGTGGTCAATACATGGATAAAGTGGAATATTGTCATGTCGACGGTTATGAAATGCCCGAGTTGTCCCCAACAAATCCGGCAAATGATTACGGGCATTATAAAGGCTCGGCAAACAATCACGGATATGTCATTCAAAATGTTGTGGATACTTTGAAAGGTAGAACAAATCCAACTACCAACGCAATGGAAGGCTTGAAAGTGGTAGATATCATTGAGCGGATTTATAGCCTTAAAAAATAAATTACTTTTAAATTCCTTAGACTAAAACAATAAAACGAACACGAATTCACATTTTTTTTTAAATTAGTATCAAGCTCCGAAAGGAAATAAAAAAATACAATGAGTATGATTGAGAAATTAATAAAGAAACAAGAAACCCTAGCGGTGATTGGATTAGGATATGTGGGATTGCCCATCGCACTTGCTTTTGCTAAAAAAATGAAAGTAATCGGTTTTGATATTAATTCAAAACGTGTAGCGATGATGCAAAAAGGTATCGATCCGAGTAAAGAATTATCTAAAAAAGATTTTCAAGGATCAGATATTATTTTTACTGATTCATTGGCCGTTTTGAAAAAAGCGAAATTTTTTATCATCGCTGTTCCTACTCCCATTGATGATTCAAATATTCCAGATTTATCTCCGTTGATTGGTGCTTCCACCACAGTTGGAAAAGTTTTGAAAAAAGGAGATTATGTAGTTTATGAATCTACCGTTTATCCAGGTTGCACCGAGGAAGATTGTATTCCGATTTTGGAAAAAGAAAGTAAACTTCATTGGAAAAAAGATTTTAAGGTGGGATATTCTCCTGAAAGAATTAATCCAGGTGATAAAGAACACACCATCACTTCTATTTTAAAAGTAGTTTCTGGTTGTAGTGCCGAATCATTGGATGTGATTGCGAAAACCTATGAAACGATTATTATTCCAGGCGTACACCGCGCATCTTCTATCAAAGTAGCTGAAGCGGCAAAAATTATTGAGAATACACAACGAGATGTAAATATTGCATTGATGAATGAACTATCCATCATCTTCAATAAAATGAACATAAATACATTTGATGTTTTAGAAGCAGCAGGAACGAAATGGAATTTCTTAAAATTTTATCCAGGTCTTGTAGGCGGACATTGCATAGGTGTGGATCCGTATTATCTTACGCATAAAGCGATGGAATTGGGTTACCATGCTCGTGTCATCAACAGCGGTAGATACGTGAATGATTCTATGGGATTCTATGTAGCAAAAAATACGGTGAAGAAAATAATTGCTCAAGGAGGAAATATCGCAAAATCGAAAGTCTTAATTATGGGCGCGACCTTCAAAGAAGACGTGAGTGATATTCGTAATTCAAAAGTGGCGGATGTGGTGAAGGAATTACGTTCTTACGGTGTGAAAGTAGAAGTGCACGATCCACATGCTGATTCATCTGAAATGAAACATGAATATGGATTTGGTTTGAGTAAAATCGGAAAAGGTTACGATGGAGTAATTGTTTGTGTGAACCATGCAGAATATAAAAATTTCGATGAAAAATATTTTACGGGCATTCTCACCAAAAACGGAATTTTAGTGGATGTGAAAGGAATGTACAGAGGAAAAATGAAGAAATTAAATTATTGGAGTCTTTGATTAGCGAATGAGTCAATTAGGGGAAACAAGTTGTTATAATTGAAAAATTTTGATGTCGAAGGCTGTCCCCCTCTGGAGGGGGTTGGGGGAGGAAAAGAAGAATAGTTATTTTATCATTAGTTTTTTAAATATCAAAATTTCAAACTTCAAATAAAGTATGAATGTTTTAATCACCGGTGGAGCCGGATTTATCGGATCGCATGTAGTTCGACAGTTTGTAAAGAACTATCCGCATTATCATATTTTTAATTTGGATAAATTAACCTATGCTGGTAATTTAGAAAATCTGAAAGATGTAGATCAATCAAAAAATTATACTTTCATCAAAGGCGATATCTGTGATGAAAAATTAGTGAACGAAATTTTCTCTTTGCATAAAATTTCTGGAGTGGTGCATCTAGCTGCCGAAAGCCATGTAGATCGTTCTATTGCTAATCCAATTGAATTTGTTCGTACGAATGTAATTGGAACAGTAACTTTATTAAACGCAGCTAAATCTTATTGGCAAACAAATAATATCAAAGGAAGATTTTATCATGTTTCTACGGATGAAGTTTATGGTTCATTAGGAGAAACAGGATTATTTACGGAGGAAACTCGTTATGATCCACATTCACCTTATTCTGCGTCTAAAGCATCCAGTGATCATTTTGTAAGAGCATATCACGATACGTATGGATTGGATGTGGTAATTTCTAATTGCTCCAACAATTATGGTTCGCATCATTTTCCTGAAAAATTAATTCCGCTTGCTTTCAATAATATTTTAAATAAAAAACCGGTGCCTGTTTACGGGAAAGGAGAAAATGTTCGCGATTGGTTATTTGTAAATGATCATGCCACTGCCATTGATTTGATTTTTCACAAAGGAAAATCAGGAGATACCTATAATGTAGGCGGAAACAACGAATGGAAAAATATTGATTTGATACATTTACTTTGCAAGGTGATGGACCAAAAATTAAATCGTAAATCTGGAGAATCTGCAGCGTTAATTACGTTCGTGAAAGATCGTGCTGGGCATGATTTGCGCTATGCGATTGATTCCTCTAAATTGCAAAATGAATTAGGTTGGAAACCTTCAGTAACATTCGAACAAGGTTTAGAAAAAACAGTAGATTGGTACTTGAATAATAATGATTGGTTGAATCATGTAACGAGCGGTGCCTATCAGAATTATTATGATCAACAATACACGAATCGTTAAGTTAGTAAGAACTTCAAGTGTTTTTAATTTCATTATTTTTTTGTATTATTGGGTAAAATTGAACTTATGAAAAAGCTTATCATATACAAATAATACGTGAATCGGATTAATATAAAGTTTTTGACAATGGTCTTTTTTCTAATTTATTCAGAAGGATTTTCTCAAAATTTGGTTCCTAATGGGGATTTTAGTGACTCTACATGTGTGACTTCATGTGCTCCTCCAAATCAATTCTGTTTGGCGGACTGGTATAATCCGACAGACGCTACTCCAGATTATTTTGGTGAGTGTTGGGATAATTTTTTAGCAAATTTATGTGGATCACATTCTTCCTTTTTTCCAGTTCCCCAAGCTGGAATTATAGTATATAATAAATTTGGTACTTATAGGGAATATATTTCGGTTAAGCTATCCGATTCTTTAGAGGTAAACCAAAAATATCATGTTGAATTTTACGTTAAAATATGTAAGTCATCGATACATGCGATAGATAAAATTGGAATATATATCGGTGATAGTATTCAGCAAAGCAATTCACTAGAGTTGCCCTTTATTCCTCAAATTGAGAACCCTAATTTGTCTTATCTAAAGGATTCGTTAATTTGGTATAAGATTGCAGGCAATTATACTTCCTTTGGAGGCGAACAATTCATAACAATTGGTAATTTTAGAAGCAATGCGTTAACAAATATTGATAGTATCAATACAGGAAATGATTATAACTCTTATTATTTGATTGATAATGTTTCTATAACAAAAGCCGTTGATACAACTGTGAACGATATCGGATTTTATCCGAATCCTAACAATGGTAATTTTGCATTGAATTATAATTTAGGAGAAAGTAGCAAAGGTAAATTCAAAGTTTATAATTCCATTGGTCAGTTAGTTTATCAAAGTAAATTAATTCAAAACAATGGGTCGCAAAATTTTAATTTGAATTTAGCTTCGGGTGTTTATGTTTGGTCAGTAGAAACTGGAAATGCTGTTTTGAGGAAGGATAAATTCGTTGTGGTTAAATAGTATTATCATAACTTTACAATTGTAAAATGGGAATTTTTAATAAAATATTTGGAAAAAAAGACAAGGTTTTACCACCTGCTGATTTATCGTTTTTAAAAACCGATGTGCATTCGCATTTCATTCCAGGTATTGATGATGGAGCCAAAACATTGGAAGATTCATTGGAGCTCATTGGTGCAATGGAAAAAATGGGATATACCAAAGTAATCACCACGCCACATATTATGAGTGATTATTATCGAAACACTCCCGAAATAATATTAGGCGGATTGGATTTAGTGAGAAATGCTTTGGCGAAATCGGGAAGTAAAATGCAAATCGAAGCAGCAGCCGAATATTATATTGATTTTGATTTTCAAGAAAAAATAAAAGAGAAAAAATTACTTACGTTTGGAAATAATTATGTTCTTTTTGAAATGCCTTTCATTGGTGAACCACAAATTTTGAATACCGTAATTTTTGATATGCAGATGGCCGGATACAAACCGGTTTTGGCGCATGTGGAGCGTTATCAATTCTGGCATACGGATTATGAAAAAATCCAATCCATGAAAGATAAAGGTGTTTTATTGCAATTAAACATCAATTCACTTTCTGGATATTATTCTCCACAGGTTCGCAAATTAGCTGAGAAAATGATTGATGAAAATATGTTTGATCTTTTAGGTTCCGATTGTCATCATACTGGGCATATCGAATTAATGCAAAAAGCAATCACCATGCCTTATTTTCATAAAATAATGAATTATCCAGGATTGATTAATCAAAGTTTGTGAGGAGAATCTACCTTCATATCGTCTTCATTTCTTTATTTTACAATTTACCTTTTACATTATTTTCCCAAGACTCCACCTACTGGAACCGCGAATTTCATTTTGGCACCACCGTTTTTTTAGATAGAAAAGATCTTGCATTTAATAATTACGATGGGCATTATCAACCAGGATATTCTGCAAGTTACGCCTTGAAGAAAATTAATAAATCGGGTAGTGGTTTTATTTTAAATGCGGGTATCAATACTTTTGGATGGAAAAGTGCTGAAAGCGATTATCAAGAATATTTAGGTGAATTTTTTCTGCCTATGAATAGAGCAGTGGATTATTCTATTTTCAAATTTACGTTTACTCATATCGCATTTGGATATTATTATCGCAAAGAATTTCCTAAATTTTATTTAGAAACAGATATTTCGCCTGGAATGCAATTAATGAATTTTTCTAGATACAGAGATATTCGAAATTATATTTCGGGTGCTTCTGTAATGAGACGAGATGATCGTATTTTGGATTTGAATATTATTCCTTCGGTAGAATTAAATACTCGAATTACTTATCGCATTGCTAAGCGACATCTTTTATTTTTTAATTTAAAGTATATCGGTTTTCTAAATATCAAACCTGTCAATTATTATTCTTTCTTAGCTTTTAATATTGGATTGAGTAAAGATTTTATGATATCCAAAAGAAAACTGCGCAATGGGAAAAAGTATCGTGATAATTATATTTATGCTGAGGGAATGGGATTGGCAGGATTTTATTCCATGAATTATGAAAGGAATGTGAGTCATATCGAAAATTTCCGTTTAAATCTTCGGGCGGGTTTTGGTTATTATGAGCATTATAATTTTTTAGCAGGAATCAATCTTGTTCTTGGGCATCGCTACGATCGATTTGAATTAGGTTTAACCTATAATTATCGAGTAGACGAAGAAATTACCGTTCCCATTCAATTCGTGTCACCCTCGATTAGTTATCGCTCCGAAACGCCTAAAAATTGGCTTTATAAACTCACACTTGGTCCAGCAGTGAAATTCCAAGACGATGTAACCAGCTATCATGTGATTTTTGGTTTTTCATTGGGAAAGAGGTTTGGGAGCAAATAGATTAATTGATTACTTCACCACTACAATTTTATCACCCTTTAACAAATTACCATCACTGTCTTTTACTTCCCAAAGATATACTCCATCAGATAACAGAAGATTCAAATTCAATGTTCCGTTATTTTGTGTTAAATCTTCATCGTTTATCAATTTTCCAATAGCATCATAAATCCGGAAACTTCCGCTTGGTTTTTCTCCTAGATTATAATTTAATGAGAATATTCCATTGTTTGGATTTGGAAAAATTTCTATAGTATATACTGTTGTATCAGGTTGAGTGCAGTCGTATAAGCGAACTGCATCAATGTAATAATATGCTCCTCCTACTGTACCGAAGCCTGTTAATTGCAAATTGGATAAACTATCGTGCATAAAGTTTCCAATTGTCAAGTAATTCTCATTTCCCTGAGAAACAAAACTGCCCGTCATTATCTGCCAATTTGTTGTATCATTGGTGATAGGATTATTATTTGTTATCTGAGGCGAGATATTTATTCGATAGATATTATTCTGATAAACACTATCTGTTGAAAAATATGCTTGAATTGATGGAGTATGAAAAACAGAAATTTCTGCTAAAGAGTAAAATAACTCAAAGCAATAAGTCCTTGAATTCTCTATTTTTTTGGATAATTCAATTGTAATATATTCTCTTTCTTCTCCATTAATATTAGTGCAAATTCCAACATAAGCGGCTCCGTTTTTTGCAAATTGGTATCCAACAAAATTTCGTGGAATATCACTCAAAGTGTCATTGCAAAGATTAAAATAATCAGGTGAAGAAGTATTGCCATTTTCCCATTCTGTAACTATTTCTACGGGTAAATAAATATTGGGGCAACTATCCTTTGATTCAAAACTCCAATTAGGGACAAGATTAGTGGTATCCTGAGAAAAACAGAGGAAACTTAAATTTAAAAATATCAATACACATGTAATTTTCATATAAAATAAAAATGGGGAAGTTTGGTTACTTCCCCATTTTGAAAAAACCATTATTTAAGAATAATCAATTTATCAGTATGTATTATTTCATCATTTGAATATATCAAATAATTATACAAGCCTTCAGATAAACTGGAAATATCAATCAATGTTTCATCAATGGAATTCAAAATAAACTCTGCGATTAATTTGCCGGTAATATCAAAAATCTGAATTTTTCCATTCTCCAATTCATCATAATTGTTTACAAGGGCAAACAATCCGTTTGAAGGATTTGGATATATACTAAAATAACTTTTTTCAGTTAATCCTGTCATTTCTTCTTCTTTCCACTGACTTCTGTTTGCTCCATTGGAACATTCATAATCTAAACCAATCATGATTCTTGCTCCATAAACCGCACTTCCACCTTCCATCGGATTTTGACAGGCAATGTTCTCTAAAATAAAAAATTGATTAGTATCAATTTCGATACTCAGTGCCCAAGTATTGAGGTAGATTTCATTCAGGGTTTTCTTGGGTGCTAGCATACTAACTCAATTAACCACTACAATTTTATCAGCTCTTAACAAATTACCATCACTGTCTTTAACTTCCCAAAGATAAACTCCATCCGACAAATGTAAATTGAGATTTAAAATTCCGTTGTTTTGAGTCAAATTCTCGTCATAAATCAGTTTTCCGATTGCATCATAAATTCTGAAACTCCCACTCGTTTTTTCTTCTAGATTATAATTTACAACGAAACTTCCATTGTTTGGATTTGGAAAAATTTCTATTTCATATACTGTTGTATCTGGTTGAGTGCAATCGTATAAGCGAACTGCATCAATGTAATAATATGCTCCTCCTACCGTACCGAAGCCTGTTAGTTGCAAATTGGATAAACTATCGTGCATAAAGTTTCCAATTGTCAGGTAATTCTCATTTCCCTGAGACACAAAACTACCCGTCATTAATTGCCAATTTGTTGTGTCATTTGTGATGGGATTACTATTTGTAATTTGTGGAGTTAAATTAATTCGATAAATACTATTTTGAAAAACACTGTCAGAAGAGAAATATACTTGCAATGACGGAGTATGAAAAACAGAAATTTCTGCAAGAGAATAAAACAATTCAAAACAGAACTTATTCCCTGCATCTAAAGACTTAATCAATTCTACGGTGACATATTCACGTTCATCTAATGAGCCTATATTAGCAAATATTCCAATATGCGAAATTGAATTTTTAGAATATTGATAACCTCTCCAATTTCCTGGGACATCACTAAAAGTATCATTACAAGAACTAAAATAATCTGGGGAGGAAGTATTTCCATTCTTCCAACTTGAAACCAAATCTATTTGTAAATAAGTATTTGGACAACTATCTCTAAGTTCAAAGCTCCAATTAGGAACAAGGTTAGTCGTATCTTGAGCAAAACAAAGACTTTTTAGATGAAAGAATAATATATATGAAAGGATGTATTTCATACTAAATAAAAGGAGAAAGAAACAGTTTCTTTCTCCTTATCGAAAAAATAATTATTTTGATATTATTAATTTATCTGAATGTAGAATTATACCGTTTGAATAAATTATGTAATGATACATTCCTTCAGACAGATCGGTAATATCAATCAATGTTTCATCAATAGAATTCAGTTTAGACTCTGCGATTACTTTGCCTGTAATGTCTAGTAATTGAATCTTTCCATTAACCAATTCATCTGAGTTATTTACAATCGTAAACAATCCATTAGAAGGATTAGGATAAACTGTGAAATTACCCTCATCATCAGAGTAAATAATTTCTTCTTCATTGATTGAGGCACTTCTGTTTGCTCCATTGGAACATTCATAATCTAAACCAATCATAATCCTTGCACCATAAACAGCGCTTCCGCCATCCAAAGGATTTTGACAGGCAATGTTCTCCAATATCAAAAATTGATTTGTGTCGATTTCAATTCCATTAGCCCAAGTATTCAGGTAAATTTCATTTATGGTTTTCTGATTTTCATCTGCTATTAAATTGACAATGATTCCGCTATTCAAATTTGCCGCTTGAACGAAATTTGTATCAGCTATCAATTGATTGAGGTCTTCGATTTTACCTTCGTTTTCTGCCGATACAGTTGTAAAGAAAGTTTGATAATCGGCATCATCTATTCCTCCAAGCGACAGCAGATTCGGATTATTTTTCAGAACACGGTAGAGGTATTTCTTGTTATTCATCCGGTTCTCGTTTGGATTAGCGTTGAACTGTTTTTCATCCCGAACAATACTCCCGAACATGGCTTCGCGCAATTGTGGGCCTCCGGGGAATGGACCGCCACCACCTGGAGTAATTTGACAATTAGCATTTCCAGTGGCAGACAATATGTTAATGTTATTAGCGGATGATATATTAGGATTGGTTATTCCTAATAAAACGGCATGCCAGTTTGTAGTTGGTAGAGCCAATCCTCCCGCCATTTTACCTGTTGCATCTTGATTCTGTAACCAATAATTCCCGCTTGGATTAGTTGGGCTGCCTTGATGGCCTATTTCGGCATTATCAAAGAAAATTCCATTATAACAGCGTTGCATGATATTGCAACTGATAGTACTGTTAACCGAACTACCCACCCAACGCATTCCATATCCCATCCTCACCACATCGTTATCATGAACATAAGATTCTTCACTTAATTCAACTGTGATTCCATGTAAATAATTTGTCATCGCAGCCGTTCCATTAAATTGCTGGCTATTAGAAGTATTTGTTCTAGAAACAGTATTCAACGTCACTTCTGCTCTTTCTGAATTTTTAATTTGAATACCTCGATGCATACTTCCATCATTTGCAATCTGATTATTGTTCCGCTGAAAATAGACTGAGTTATTTTTCACTAATGCAGTTGGCAAACCGTCAATAATGATTCCGTTTTCGCATCTGAAAACTTCATTATTTTCAATCTGGTATAGTGAAGCATTCGGAACTACATTTGCAAGCCAGATTCCTGTATTTAGATAACTGCTTTGATGATTGTAACCACTATTTTCATCAATTAGATTATTTTTTATTTGAACAATTGATTTAAGGAAATCCACACATAAAATTCCAACTCCAAATCTGCCTCTGATAGTATTGTTCATCACATTAATGGCTTTGCCATTGGTATTTTTACAATAAACATTTGTGATTCCAATATTTTTGAAATCATTACCAATGATGTTAGTGGTGATATCGCCTTCTACTT
>CAMBFX010000052.1 GCA_945865695.1 Chryseobacterium gleum
TTCATTCAGCGTGAAGCGTTCATGACCCCTTCTATTCGCTTCGAAAAGATATTTGCAAAATCTGGGGCAAAAGTAATTTTTGATTTTGATGATGCTATTTGGAAAATGGATATTTCGGATGGAAATAGAATGTTTAAATGGTTGAAGGACCCTTCAAAAACACCAAAAATAATTTCATTATCACATCAAGTGATTGCAGGTAATCTGTATTTAGCAGAATACGCCAAACAATTTAACTCAAACGTTACGGTAATTCCAACCACCATTGACACGAATTATCATATTAGAAAAACAGAATATCAAGAGAAAGAAAAAATTTGTATCGGTTGGACGGGAAGCTTAACCACCATCAAACACTTTAGGTTGGCAGAAGGAATTTTAAAAAAATTGAAAATTAAATACGGAGAAAAAATATATTTCAAAGTGATTGGAGAAAAAAGTTATCGCAACAATGAATTAAGTATTGTGGGTACGCCATGGAATAGAAAAACAGAAATCGCGGAATTAGAAGATATCGATATTGGAATAATGCCATTGGAAGAAGATGAATGGTCGAAAGGAAAATGTGGATTCAAAGGATTACAATATATGGCGATGGAAATTCCAGCTGTGCTCTCAAACGTTGGAGTAAATACCGAAATCATTCAACATGGGAAAAACGGTTTCATTGCTAAAAATGACGAACAATGGTTTGAATTACTTTCTCAATTGATAGATTCATTTGAATTACGTAAAAAATTAGGAAAAGCAGGAAGAAAAACGATTGAAGAAAAATATTCGGTAGAGAGTCAGAAAGGAAGATATTTGGATCTGATGAAGGGTATGCTGGAAAAATGAAATTTCGAATTTTGAATTTTGAATATTGAATTTTGAATGTCGAATGTCGAAGTCAAGAGAGTGTCCCATAGTATTTGGTATCCACATTCGACAACATTTTCGTTTGCCAAGTAATTTGTCCGGTATGATAAGAGAAATGTTCCATTACATGAATTAAAATAGATAAACCACTTTCTTCAAAAACTTGAACTTTTCTAACATTAACCAAATCTTCAGCGGTTAACTTCTTTAAAACAACCTCTACATCACGCTTTAAATCTTCTAATAAAAGTTTCAATTTCCATTTTGAACAACGTGAACTTTCCAAAAATTCTCTACCTCTTTTACGAGTATCCTCATGACCACCTAACCCCGAATTAATCCATTGTCGCACATTTCCTGCTAAATGAAGAACTAAATTGCCCACTGAGGATAATTGTTCATTAGGCCTCTCCCATACTTGATCCTCGTTTAAAAGATCCAAGCATTTTAAAATTCTAGGGTAAGATTCGTCAAAAATCCTTAAACGGAATTGTTGAATCATTAATGGCGTGAAATCTGTATTTGTCATACCTCAAATATAGGAATTAACCTAAACTTTAAACGAACATAAGATTTCTATTGTATATTTGCCCTATGAAAATTATACTAAAATCATCCCTGCTACTCGCTCTCGCTCTGCTCACTCACTCTGCCTTTGCTGGTGGACCAAAAAAAGCGATTTTTGCTTTCTATAATGTCGAAAACTTGTTTGATACTATCGATGATCCAAAAGTAGATGACAAGGAGTTTTTACCAACAGCAGAAAAAAAATGGAACACCCAAAAATATCAAATTAAACTAAAGAATATTTCTAAGGTGATTTCCTCCATAAATGAAAAAAATCTACCTGTAGTTATTGGTTTTTGTGAGGTAGAAAACAAAGAAGTGCTGACTGATTTATCACAAACCGAATTACTAAAATCTGGGAAATACGAAGTAGTACATCGAAATAGCCCTGACGCGAGAGGAATAGATGTAGCCGCCATGTATCAAAAAGATAAATTTAAATTAATAGAATATCATTATTACCCCATCAGCTATGAAGAAGATGGTAAAATTTCTAAAACGCGAGAAATTCTTCATATCAAAGGAATTGTTTTTGGAAAAGATACGGTTCATCTTTTTTACAATCACTGGCCATCGCGAGTAGGTGGTGAAGAAGAATCCAAACATAAAAGAAAAAAAGCAGCCGAAAAAGTGAAGGAGAAAACGGATAGTTTGTATTCGGTTAATAAAAATTCAAAAATCATTATCATGGGAGACTTAAATGATCATCCTACTGATGAGAATGTAAATACCGTTTTAGGAGCAAAAAAACAAGAAACAGGCAGTTCTGCCACGCTTTTCAATCTACTGTATGAAGAACATGAAGAAAAAAAAGGAACGCATAGTTATAAAAATGAATGGGGTGTTTTAGATAATATTATTGTCTCAACAGGATTATTAAATGCAAAAAAGGGAGCGCGCACTAAAAATGAAAATGCCTGCATCTTCAAGCAAGATTGGATGATTTATACCAATAAAAACGGAGATCAAAGTCCTGCCCGATCTTTTTCAGGACCTAAATTTCATGAAGATGGATATTCAGATCATTTACCGATTTATGTATTGGTGACGAGTAAGTAGTTTAATTAGTTTGACAGTTAAGCTTGTTTAGTTAGTTGGGCGACAGCATAAAATTCTTAATAAATTGCAGAATTGAATGTTCTCATTGATTTATTCTCAACTTTCTTTTAATTTTACCTAAAATATCAATTATGATTCGTGCTAATGATCCCTCGAGAACCAGCTGGGTAGAAGTAAAAAAAGACGCTGATTTTCCTATTCAAAATTTACCATTTGGCATTTTCAAAACTAGTGATGATTCCAAACCTCGAGTAGGTGTTGCAATTGGTGAAAAAATAGTAGATTTAAAAGCGCTTCATGTTTTAGGGCATTTACCCAATCAACCTTTTCAAATTCATGAATTAGCATGCGATTCGTTGAACCCAATGATGAGTTATGGAAAAAAAATAATTCGAGAATTTAGAAATCGAATTTCTGATATTTTAGAAAAAAACAATCCTGAATTACGCGACAATTCTAATCATGTTGCACAAGTTTTGATAGATCAAAAGGAAGCTATCATGCTTCTACCCGTAAAAATTGGTGATTATACCGATTTCTATTCGAGTATTGAGCATGCCACCAATGTGGGAATCATGTTTCGTGATCCTGCCAACGCATTATTGCCTAATTGGAAACATATTCCAGTAGGTTATCATGGAAGATCTTCTTCTATTATTAATTCTGGAATTCCAATCACTCGCCCCAAAGGACAAACCAAAGCACCCGAAGCAGAATTACCTACTTTCGGCCCCACCAAACTTTTGGATTTTGAATTAGAAACAGCCTTTATTACTTTCCAAGGAAAACCACTCGGACAAAATATTACCACCGATGAAGCAGATGATTTTATTTTTGGAATGGTTTTATTAAATGATTGGTCAGCCCGTGATATTCAATCGTGGGAATATGTTCCGCTTGGACCCTTCCTTGCCAAAAATTTTGCTAGTTCTATTTCTTCCTGGGTAGTTACATTGGATGCATTAGAACCGTTTAGAGTGAAAGGGCCTGAACAAAATCCAACACCTCTTCCCTATTTACATTTTTCTGGAAATAAAAATATCAATATTCATCTCGAAGCAATTATTGAAACTACCGATGGCACAGAAAATATCGTTAGTACTTCTAATTACAAATACATGTATTGGAATATGGAACAACAATTGGCGCATCATACCGTAAATGGATGTAATATTAATTGCGGAGATATGATGGGCTCAGGAACTATTTCAGGACATGAAACAAATTCTTTTGGATCGATGTTAGAATTAACTTGGAAAGGAACGAAACCATTAACGATGAAAGATGGGTCTGAAAGAAAATTCATCAACGACAATGATGTAGTAATCATGAGAGGTTACTGTAAAAACGATAATATAAAAATAGGATTCGGAGAAGTACGCACAAAAGTTTTACCTACAATTTAATTTCAATGCCAGAAAAGGAAACAGATATTGAAAAATTAAAAAGAGAAAAGCAAGAAATTTTAAATGCTTACAAGGGATTATTACGCGCTTGTAAATCTATTCGTGATGAAGATGACACTAAAAATATTCGTAAAGCATTTGACTTAGCATTGGAAGCGCATAAAAGTATGCGTAGAAAATCAGGTGAGCCTTATATTTATCATCCCATTGCAGTAGCAAGAATTTGTGCCGAAGAAATTGGATTAGGAGCAACTTCAATTATTGCAGCTTTATTACACGACACCGTTGAAGATACCGAAGTTACCTTAGAGGATGTAGAAGGTATGTTCGGAAAAAAAGTGGCACGAATTATTGATGGTCTAACAAAAATTACTGGGTTCGTTGACAATAGTGAATCTATCCAAGCAGAAAATTTCAGAAAAGTTTTGTTAACGATGGCAGATGATGTGAGAGTAATCTTAATCAAATTGGCCGATCGTTTACATAATATGCGCACATTGGATTCGATGACGAAAGAAAAACGTTTGAAGATTGCCTCTGAAACTGAATATTTGTACGCACCATTAGCTCATCGTTTAGGATTAAATGCCATCAAAGTGGAATTAGAAGATTTATCCTTGAAATTTAGAGAGCCAGTTGACTATGAAGATATCATTGATAAATTACAAAAAACACAAGCGGTAAGAAATCGATTTATTTCGGCATTCATTGTTCCAATAAAACGAGAATTAGATAAATCCGGATTGAAATATGTAATAAAAAGCAGAACAAAATCCGTTCATTCTATTTGGAAAAAAATTCATCAGAAAAATGTTCCTTTCGAGGAGATTTATGATTTATTTGCCATTCGCATTATTTTAGAAAGCGAACAAGAAAATGAAAAATCAGAGTGTTGGCGTGTTTATTCGATGGTAACAGATTCTTATCAACCAAGCCCCGATCGATTACGTGATTGGATTTCTACACCCAAAGCAAATGGATATGAATCATTGCATACAACAGTAATGAGTCCAACAGGAAAATGGGTGGAAGTACAAATTCGTACTAACAGAATGGATGAAATTGCCGAACGTGGTTATGCCGCTCATTGGAAATATAAAGAAAATAATCAAGCAGAAAGTGGTTTAGATATTTGGTTGAATCAAATTCGTGAAGTGTTAGACAATCCTTCTTCGAATGCCATGGATTTCATTGATGAATTCAAATTGAATTTGTTCAGTGAGGAAATATTTGTTTTTACTCCAAAGGGAGAATTAAAATCATTACCACAGGGTGCAACTGCTCTAGATTTTGCATTTGACATTCACTCTCAAGTGGGAGAACATTGCATTGGCGCCAAAGTAAATAATAAATTAGTTCCGCTTTCTCATGTCTTAAAAAGTGGAGATCAAATTGAAATTATTACCAGCCAAAAACAATTTCCAAAAGAAGATTGGTTGAAGTATGTGATAACTGCCAGAGCGAAATCGAAAATAAAAGATGCGCTCAAGGAAGAAAAAAAGACAATTGCTAAAGATGGTAAAATAATTCTTGCTAAGAAATTTGATAAGATTCATATTATCTACAATGATAAGAATATAAAAAAAATAGAAGATCACTACAAAGTAGAAAACACTACCGAACTTTTATATCGAGTTGCAAAAAATTTGATTGACTTAGATTTATTGAAAGATTATGAAGTAAAAAATGGAGAAATCATTTTTGCACAGCATCAATCAGAGGAGAAAATAAATAAAATAGAAGACTTATTAGCTCAATCGAACAATAAACAAAACGATTTATTGGTGATTGGTGATGACATGAAACAAATCGAGTACAAACTCTCGCCTTGTTGTCATCCTATTTCTGGTGATGATGTTTTTGGATTTATCACCGTGAGCGAAGGAATAAAAATACATCGTGTATCTTGTCCAAATGCTGTACAGTTGATGTCGAATTACGGATATAGAATCGTAAAAGCAAGATGGAAAAGCCAAGAGCAAATTGAATTTTTGGCAGGCGTTTATTTCAAAGGAATTGATGATGTGGGATTGGTCAATAAAATTACCACGGTTATTTCGCAAGAATTAAATATCAATATGCGTTCCATCTCATTCGATAGTCATGATGGAATTTTTGAAGGAAAAGTTTTCTTGTATGTCCATGACACGAATCATTTGGATAGACTAATGCAAAACTTAGGATTGATTAGTGGAGTGCACCAAGTGGTGAGAATAGATAACCAGTAATTGAACTTATGAAAAAAAATAAATATATTCTCCCAATTATTTTTTTACTCTTCCCAATTTCAGTTTGGTCTCAGAAAAGCGAAACGAAAGTGATTCATTATAATTGGAAAGAACCTGCGAAAATCTACACGTTACCTAAGGCTTTAAAAGAAATATCTTGCATTTCGGTCATTAATGATAGCCTTATTGGCTGTATTGAGGACGAGCATGGAATTTTTTATCTCTACGATTTAAAAAAGAATAAAATTCAAAAAGAAATTAAGTTCTCTGATGATGGAGACTATGAGGATTTAACAATCGTTAAAAAAGATGTTTATGTTTTAAGAAACGATGGGGAAATTTTTAAAATTGAAAACTATCAAAAGAAAAAGCCCGTCTTGACTCATTTTCCTTCTCTGGTGCCAGCTCATGACAACGAGGGAATTTGTTATGATAAAAATTCAGAGAAACTATTAATTGCCTGCAAAGGAAAATTTGGAAAAGGTTTAACTAATCAATTTCGGAGAGAAATTCATACTTATCCCCTCAAAGGAAATAAAACAGACACATTACCGCTATTTATTATAAAGGTAGATACACTCTTAAATTTCGCGAAACGAGAAAAAATTCAATTGCCAACTAAAATAAAAAACGAAACTGTAGTTTCCATTTTAAAACTAAGAATGTCTGGATTAGCCATTCACCCAACAACAAATGATGTGTACATTGTTTCCTCCTTTGATCATGCCATTTTCATTTTCACACAAGAAGGAAAATTGAAAAATATTCAACTATTAGATGAGAAGATTTTCCCACAATCAGAAGGAATTCATTTTTCAGAAAATGGAGATTTATATATTTCTAATGAAGGGAAAGGAATTCTTCCAACCATCGTTAAAATTTCTAGTATCGAAAAGTAAATTCGATGCTATTTAATTCATTGAAAATTTTATTGGTAAAACAATCAAAAAAGGTACATTCTTACCTTCACATTGTGCAGGAATAAATTTGGGTAATCTATCCATTACTCGCAAAGCTTCTGCATCTAATTCTTTATGTACCGATCTCCGAATAGCTTTGCGTGAAATATTTCCATTTTCATCCACAACAAACTCAATAAAAACTGTACCGTTGAGAGTTAATCCACCGCTTGGATATTTTAAATTCGATTGTACAAACTGCACCATCGCCTTTTCTCCGCCTGGAAACTCTGCTTTCCTATCTGCAAATAAATAAACTTGCTTTCTTAATGTAGTATCTAAATAAAATTGACAAGAAACTTCAACGGCTGTATCCACCTCCATAACCTGAGCGGATAAATTACCTTTTACAATAAATACAGTTAACAAAACAAATAGCACGAAATTGTATTTCATTATTCAATTTACATTTAACATTTAACATTATTCATTTAACATTTTGCATTTAACACTTTACATTATTCACTTCCCCATTCCCTTTATCATCAACTCCAACAATTGCGCTGCCGCCAATGGAATTTTCGTTCCAGGACCAAAAACTGCCGCTACACCTTTCTTGAAAAGAAAATCATAATCTTGTTGCGGAATAACTCCACCTGCCACTACAATGATATCTTCTCTTCCCAATTTTTTTAATTCTTCAATTACTTCTGGAACTAAAGTTTTATGTCCTGCTGCCAATGAAGAAACACCTAAAATATGCACATCATTTTCTACAGCTTGCATAGCCGCTTCGGCTGGTGTTTGAAATAATGGACCTATGTCCACATCAAATCCCATATCTGCAAATGAGGTAGCAATTACTTTTGCTCCTCTATCGTGACCATCTTGTCCCAATTTAGCCACCATAATTCTTGGTCTGCGTCCATCAAGTTTCGCAAACTTATCCGAAAGTTCACGCGCTTTTATAAATTCATTATCATTCATTGCCTGACTAGAATAAACACCCGAAACAGATCGGATGGTTGCTTTATATCTTCCATAAACTTTTTCTAACGCCAATGAAATTTCTCCTAATGATGCTCTTTTTCTTGCCGCTTCTACAGCTAATTCTAATAAATTTCCTTCTCCACTTTTTGCTGCCGCAGTTAATTTTTCTAAAACTTCATTTACTTCATTTTCATTTCTCGACTCACGCAATATTTTTAATCGCTCTAATTGCTGATCGCGAACTTTCGAATTATCAATTTCTAAAATATCAATCTTCATATTATTTTCTACTTCATACCGATTCACTCCCACAATAATTTCTCTTCCTGAATCTATGTTCGCTTGTTTTTTTGCTGAAGCTTCTTCAATTCGCATTTTTGGAATTCCTGTTTCAACGGCATTCGACATTCCACCATGCGCCTCAATTTCATCCATTAATTTTCTAGCTTTTAAAATCAATTGCTCCGTAAGAAATTCCACATAATGCGAACCGCCCCAAGGGTCAACTGTTCTGCATATTTCTAATTCCTCTTGTAAAATCAATTGTGTATTTCTGGCAATTCTCGCTGAGAAATCTGTTGGCAATGCAATTGCTTCATCCAATGCGTTAGTATGTAATGATTGAGTTCCACCCATTACAGCAGCCATTGCTTCTATTGCGGTTCTCGCTACATTATTAAATGGATCTTGTTCTGTTAAACTCCAGCCTGAAGTTTGACAATGTGTTCTCAGGGCCATTGATTTTTCATTCTTAGGATGAAATGATTTAACTATTTCTGCCCAAAGAACTCTTGCTGCTCTCATCTTCGCAATTTCCATAAAATGATTCATCCCAATTCCCCAGAAAAAAGATAATCTGGGAGCGAAATCATCAATATCTAATCCTGTTTTTATTCCCGTTCGCAAATATTCTAATCCGTTTGCTAATGTATACGCCAATTCTATATCAGCAGTGGCTCCTGCTTCTTGCATATGATAACCCGAAATACTAATGGAATTAAACTTCGGCATGTGTTGACTTGAATATCTAAAAATATCCGCAATAATTCGCATGCTCGGTGCAGGAGGATAGATATACGTGTTTCTAACCATGAACTCTTTCAATATATCATTTTGAATAGTTCCTGAAAGTAATTCAGGTTTCACACCTTGTTCTTCGGCAGCAACAATATAAAATGCTAAAATCGGCAATACAGCACCATTCATCGTCATTGAAACCGACATTTTATCCAATGGAATTTCATTGAACAAAATTTTCATATCCAAAATAGAATCAATAGCAACTCCAGCTTTTCCCACATCACCTGTTACACGAGGGTGATCTGAATCGTAACCGCGATGAGTAGGTAAATCAAATGCAACAGACAATCCCATTTGTCCAGCCGCTAAATTTCTTCTATAAAATGCATTACTTTCTTCGGCCGTGCTAAATCCTGCATATTGACGAATGGTCCAAGGACGTTGAGTATACATACTTGCATAAGGGCCACGTAAAAAAGGTGCCTTGCCGGCAATAAAACCATGAGGTTCCATATCCTTATTTTCAAAATAATCTTTAACGGAAATTCCTTCGTTGGTTTCCCAGTTTCCGAATGAATTCTTACGATGAGTTTCCACCGATAAATTCAAATCTGCCTCAATTGCTGTAAAATCAGGTTTATTTTTCATTTGGTTTCAAATTTACCAACAAATTGCAATTTACCCTATTTTTTCTACCATTAACTAAATTGAAAAAAAAATAGATATTATATTCCAACTAATTTGAAAATAAACTTAAAAATTAATCGTTCTGTGAGTGTAAAACCCTTAAATTTGCGACTATGTTATCTATTCGTCCACAAATTGCTAAAGTTGCCAAAGCACGTGAGTTCACTTACGTTCCTCGCTACTACGATGAACGCAAGGAAAAAATAGCTGAAATTGAGCGCCAAATTCGTAAGGATGAAGACGACAATAAAAAAGGCGATAAAAAAGTTCGTGAATTTCATTTTAGATCTGCTATGTCGAATCGATGGAGAGGTGAAGATTATGATAATTCAGTTAGAAAATCCAATGCATTAATTTTATTCTTAATTGGTGCATTCATTATGGTTGGATTTTACGTTTACAAAAAATTCGATCTCATCGAATTGTGGATTCAACAATAAAAAAATCAAATGTCAGACATCATACGTTTACTTCCTGATTCAGTTGCCAATCAGATTGCAGCTGGTGAAGTGGTTCAAAGACCGGCTTCGGTAGTAAAAGAATTACTTGAAAATGCTATTGATGCGGGTGCTGATTGTGTTCGATTAAATACCAAAGAAGCTGGAAGAACATTAGTACAAGTAATTGATAATGGAAAAGGAATGTCGGTAACAGATGCAAGAATGGCATTTGAACGCCATGCCACCTCCAAAATCAAAAATGCAGATGATCTTTTCAGCATAAAAACAAAAGGTTTTAGAGGCGAAGCTTTAGCCTCCATTGCGGCAGTGGCCCAAGTGGAAATGAAAACCAAAAAAGCCGAAGACTCATTGGGAACAATGATTCAAATTGAAGGTTCAGAAATAAAATCGCATGAACCAGTTAGCACCATTGATGGAACCATTTTCAACGTAAAAAACCTTTTTTACAATGTTCCTGCTCGTAGAAATTTCTTAAAATCAAATCCCGTTGAATTAAAACATATCATTGACGAATTTCAAAGAGTTGCACTAGCACATCCTTCAATAGAAATGCATTTGAGTCATAATGAAGATGTGATTTATTCTTTACCAAAAGCTAATCTTCGTCAACGCATTATTGGAATATTTGGCAAAAATTACAATGAAAGATTAGCTCCACTCGAGGAGAAAACAGAATTTGTAAGAGTTTATGGATTTATTGGCAAACCCGAAAATTCAAAAAAAACCAGAGGAGAACAGTTCTTTTTTGTGAACGACCGATTTATTAAAAGTCATTTTTTACATCATGCTGTACAATCTTGCTATGACGGATTGATTCCGAAAGATCATTTCGCTTCCTACTTTTTGTTCATTGAAGTAGATCCAAAAACAATTGATGTAAATATTCATCCAACAAAAACAGAAATAAAATTTGAAGATGAACGATTAATTTATGCCATACTTCACTCAGCAACGAGAAGAGCGATTGGAATGTTTAATCTTTCTCCCTCATTGGATTTTGAAATCGAAGCTTCCATGGAAATCACCATCCCGGATAAAGATAAAGTGATTTCTCAACCAGTGGTTAAAGTAAATCCTTACTACAATCCTTTCGAGAGCGAGAAAAAAAGTTCAGAAAAAATTTATACTAATTCGAAATCTAGTTATTCATCCAACAATGGAATAGATGAATGGCAGCGACATTTCGAGCAGGCTGAGCCGGTTTCACAACAACAGATAGAAAAAGAAAAACAGGAATTATTTGATAATACAATTGCAGAAGAAATTACGGAGAAAAACATGTTGCTTTTAAAAAATCGCTATATCGTTTCTCCTGTACATTCTGGAATTTGGGTGATAGATCGCGTGAGGGCAACCGAAAGAATATTGTATGAAACGTTTTTAGTTCATTTAAGCCAACATAAAGGAAGCTCTCAACAATTATTATTCCCAGAGCAAATTCAATTGAATCCAGCTGATTATTCACTACTCAAGGAATTAGAAAATGAATTGCATACTATTGGATTCGATTTTTCAGATTTAGGAAATGGAAGCATTGCTGTTAACGGAGTGCCTTCGGATGCTTCAGATATTCAGCCTTCTGTGATTATTGATTCTTTATTGGAAGATTTTAAAAATAATTCTTCTAGTAAATCGTCTGATAAATATACAAAGCTGGCTTCTTCGATGGCGAAAACAGTGAGCAGAAAAGAACAACATATTTTAAATAATAAAGAAATGAATGTTTTAGTTCATACTTTATTTCAATGTGAAGTACCCAATTTTACTCCATCCGGAAAACCAACTTTGATTACTTTTACGCTTGATGAAATAGCCAAAAAATTTGACTGATTATGCTAGAACAACTTTGGAGAAACTTACCGCCTGTTGTAAAAAATTTATTGATCATCAATTTATTGATGTTTGTGGCATTGCTTATTTTTCAATCGCGCGGAACAGATTTAAATAGCGAATTGGGATTGTATAATGTTGCATCTAGTGAATTCAGACCATTTCAAATTGTCACTCACATGTTCATGCATGGAAACTTCATGCATATTTTCTTTAATATGTTTGCCTTGATAAGTTTCGGAGCTATTCTTGAAAGAGTTTGGGGACCAAAAAGATTTTTACTTTTCTATTTAATCACAGGAATTGGTGCAGTCGTTTTATATTCTATTGTAAATTATATAGAATATTCTGAATTAGTAAAACTCATGTCGGCAGCAGAAGTTGAATACGTAAAGGCAAATGGTTTGGAAGTAATTCGATCCAACCATAATTATTTTGATGATGCTGGAAGATTAAATGCTAATTTATTTACTCCAATGGTAGGAGCTTCGGGAGCGATTTACGGATTACTCGTTGGATTTGGCGTTTTATTTCCCAATACTGAAATGATGATGATCTTTTTACCGATTCCTATCAAAGCAAAATATTTTATTCCTATTTTAATTGCTCTTGCTTTATTCGGAGGATTTGCCAATAATGAAGGTGATAATATTGCTCACTTCGCTCATCTTGGCGGAGCACTTTTTGGATTTATTTTGGTAAAAATGTGGACAAAAGACAGAAATAATTTTTATTAATGGCATCGGCATATTCTGAAATAAAATCTTTTTATAAAAATAACGGAATTGTAGTTAAATTTCTACTCATCAATATTTCCATTTACGTTATTTGGTTAATGTTTAATATTTTCGGAAAACTTTCGCAAACAGATATCGCTTCTCCTATAGCATTAAATCTTTCTGCAAGTTCAGATACCTATACTTTGCTTACTCATCCTTGGACGGCAATTACCTATATGTTTTCGCATTTTGATTTTCTGCATATACTTTTTAATATGTTGATGTTTTATTTTGCAGGACAATTTTTCACGGTGCTAATGGGAAGTAAAAAATTAGTTTCCACTTATATTATTGGTGGATTATTTGGATTATTACTTTTTATAATTTCATATAATGTTTTTCCTGCTCTTACTCATTTAGTAGGCGGACAAATCAGCGGAGCTTCTGCAGCTGTCATGGCTATTTTTGTTGCACTCGGAACATTTGCTCCTGACGCACCTGTGAGAATATTATTTTTCGGCCCATTCAAAATGATTTATGTGGTTCTTGTTTTTGTTTTGATGGATTTTGCCCGATTAAGTTCCAGTCTTGATTTAGCCAATCCTTCTATGGGAAATGCTGGCGGTTGGATTTCTCATATTGGTGGAGCGATTTATGGAGCTTGGTTTGGCTTTAATTTACGACAAGGAAGAGATATTAGTAAATGGTTTGATAAAATGATTACTTGGTTTGCCAACCTTTTTAAACCAAAACCAAAATTGAAAATTTATTCTAAAAAACCAATTCCAGATGATGTTTACAATGATATCAAAGCAGAAAAGCAGAAAAAAATAGATCGAATTTTAGATAAAATATCTAAATCAGGTTACGAAAGTCTATCGAAAGAAGAAAAAGATTTCCTATTTAATGCAAGCAAAAATATTTAAAAAATTATTCCAAGAACGTAAATTGAATATCTTTCTAAAGATTGTTCTAATCATTAATTTTATTGTTTGTTTTTTTCTTCTGCTTTCCTTTTTAGCAACGCATATTAGTCCTGCAACCATAAGTTGGCTACCTTTTTTTGGATTAGCTTTTCCATTTATTTTTATTCCAGTTATCTGTTTTTTTGTTTTTTGGTTAATTCTAAGAAATAAATGGATTTTACTTTCACTTTTCACCATTCTATTGGGAATAAATCATGTTCGTCATTTTTATCAAATTACACTTTGGTCGGGACCTAAAAGTGAAACAAGTGTAAAAATAAAGGTGATGAGCTATAATGTTCGTTTATTCGATTTGTATAATTGGGTAAAAAATAAAAACACAAGAAATAAAATTTTCAATGTTCTAAAAAGAGAAGATGCTCAAATTTATTGCTTTCAAGAATTTTATTATAGCGAAGAAAATCCATTTACTACTCGTGATACGATGGTGAAATTTTTAAAAGCAAATAATTATCACGAAGGATATACACACTATATTCCCAATGGAAAGCATCATTTTGGATTAGCCACATTTTCATCTTACCCCATAATAAAAAAAGAAATTATGATGTTTGAAAATGATCCTAATAATTGTGTCATCATTTCTGATATTAAAATAAAAAATGATACCATTCGAGTTTTTAACGCGCATCTTGCTTCCATTCGATTTCAAAAAGCAGATTATGACTATGTAGGTGATGCTAAAACTGGAAAACTTTTGTATCCTATGCAACCAAAAGAACAAAAAATTTATGCCCGACTAAAAAGCGCATTTATACATCGGTCATCACAGATTGAACAATTAACTGAAAAAGTTAATGAAAGTCCTTATCCTGTGATTGTATGTGGAGATTTTAATGACACTCCCGTTTCCTATACGTATCGAACCATCACTCGGAAACTATACGATGCCTTTGTGGAAGGTGGAAATGGAATTGGTCAAACTTATATTGGTAAATTTCCTTCCTTCCGAATTGATTATATCCTTCATAGCAAGGAATTACATTCGTATGATTACCACACTTTACCTGAAGAATTATCAGACCATCATGCTATTACAAGTATGATTGAAATTTTAGATTAAACAATACCATTCGCTTTGTAACAATCCCGTTTTGATAACATCAATCCGAAGCAACTTCTATTTAAGAATGTTCGTTTAATTTTACTAAAAACAATTCTATGTATATTCATTTCATTGCCATTGGAGGAAGCGCCATGCATAATCTAGCGATTGCACTTAAAAGAAAAGGCTATCATATTACTGGTTCGGATGATGAAATATTTGAACCATCGAAAAGCAGATTAAAAAAAGAAGGTATTTTACCAGAGCAAGAGGGTTGGTATCCTGAAAAATTAAATGAAAATATTGAAGCAGTTATTTTAGGGATGCATGCAAGAGCAGATAATCCTGAATTACTAAAAGCGCAAGAATTAGGACTAAAAATATATTCTTATCCCGAATATATTTACGAGCAAACGAAAAATAAAAAAAGAGTGGTGATTGGAGGAAGTCACGGAAAAACGACCATCACCTCAATGATTATGCACGTTTTGAATGAAAATAAAATTGAACATGATTATTTAGTGGGAGCCATGCTTGCTGGATATGATTGTATGGTTAAACTTTCTGAAACGGCTAAAATTGCAATAATAGAAGGTGATGAATATCTTTCCTCTCCAATTGATAGAAGGCCAAAATTTCATTTGTATTTTCCAGATATTGCTATCATCAGTGGAATCGCTTGGGATCATATTAATGTATTTCCAACCTTCGAAAATTATGTGGAGCAATTTTCCATTTTCATTGATAAAATTACTCCCAACGGAACTTTGATTTATTGTGAAAAAGATTCGGAAGTAAAAAAATTAGCTGAGAAATCAAAAGCAAATTTGCTGAAAATCGGTTATGGAGTTCATGTGCATGAAACCTTTGATGGAGAAACTTGTCTGATAGATGAAAATGGAAATAAAGTGCCCTTATTAATTTTTGGGGATCATAATTTACAAAACATCAACGCAGCAAAACACGCATGTCTACAATTGGGAATTAGCCCCGAAAAATTTTATTCCGCTATTCGTAGTTTTAACGGAGCAGCTAAACGTTTAGAATTAGTAAAGAAAAATAATTCCACTGCCATTTATAAAGATTTTGCCCATTCACCTTCAAAATTAAAAGCAACAACTGAAGCCGTAAAAAAACAATTCTCTAATAGAAAATTGGTTGCCTGTATGGAATTACATACGTTCAGTAGTTTGAATGAAACTTTCTTGGAGCAATACCAAGGAGCCATGGAATTGGCTGACGAAGCCATCGTTTATTTCAATCCTCATACCATCGAACATAAAAAATTAAAACCAATTTCGATTGAACAAGTTAAAAATGCATTTGGAGGAAATAATTTAGAAGTAATAATAGATTCGAAAATTATTCAAGAAAAACTGAAAGCAATGAATTGGGAAAATAAAAATTTACTGTTGATGACCAGTGGAAATTTTGACGGGATGGATTTTAAAGAGTTTGCAGACTTATTGATTTGATTTAATATTTGAAATGATTTTTCGTGCTTTGAAACTTCAAATAAAATATATCTCACTACAAAACCTTATTCAAAAACCTTGGCCATGCCAATGAAACAAGTATAGAATAAACAAATCCAATCAGCATTAATCCCATCATCGTAATAGTAGTGGTCATAAATGGTGAAGTAAATAACTGCATTTCGTTTTTCTTCAATTTTTTATAATCATCCAGAGTTTTATCACGCAACATATCTGGATCTTTCTTCTGCATTTCTTTATAATCTTCTTGAGTAATTGTTGCAAATTGCCTCTCCACCAAATGATCTTTGAAATTTTTATCAATAGAAGAATAATAAATATAAACGAAAGAAGAAACGATAATGGTATAAATAGAAATACATCTTAAGGTACATTTTAAATCTTCCAAAAAATTATTCTCTTTACTCTTCTGCTGACGTTTCCAAGCACGCAAGCCAAATAAAGCCGCCAATAAAATCAACATTATATTTACTAAAATAAGCGGTATAAATAAATCAACGCTTTTTCCTAAATTAAAAACAATTAATTTTACAATAACATAAACTAGCGCAAAAAACGCTGCTACTAAGAGTGGAGATTTCATTATCTAGAAACGGTTATTTTTTTAGTTGAAACAGATTTTTCGGAAGTAGTTACCAAATTATACATTCCAACAGTAAGATGATTTACATTTAAAATAGTAATGAATGTTTTATTTCCTATTTGCGATAAAACTAATTTACCATTCATATCATACAATTCAATTAAATCGAAAAAATACTTTCCATCCGATTGAACAACCAAATAATCTGAAGTAGGATTGGGATAAGCGATACTATTTAAATTTTCTTCGTCAGCAATATTCAAAGTACTTCTCAAACTATCTTGATATTTTATAGCAGTAATGTTTCCAAAAGAAGTATTGATTTGAAGTAAAGGCACATTATATCCATTAGCCAACCAATGATATTCTGTAGTTGTAGGCCTAGGAAATGAAAAGTTTATACCTAAAGAATCCACCGAAAGGGTATCAATTATATCAATATCCATTTTCACTTTCAATGTTTGAAATGTACCTAATGGAGTAATTAATGTTCCCCATCCTTCAACGTTTACATCACGCACTTTTCTTTGGCCATAGGTAAAAGTATTGGGTATCGACAAAATCCATTCTCCGTGCGAAGTGTAAGCGTCTGCATAATCTAATGGGAATTTAAAAATCGTGTCCACAGGAATACTGCGCACCGAAGCAGGAAGGCCATTGATATTTGCCCCAAAGCCCACATTGCTGTATTGCCCTGGATCAACTTTGAAAAAATCAAAAACCTTAGTCAGGGTTATTGTTCCAAATAAATCAAAATCTATTCCTCTAGAAGCATAAGTTGCTTTATTTTCTGGATATAAAAAAACATTATTGAAAAAAAACTGATAAGCAAAGGGTGTTAAAGTAACCGAGAAAAAAGTATCCAAGTCTTGTCCTGTTTCAGTCAAAAAACTATAATCCCAAGTATAATTTGCACCTGTTTGCGTTGGATCAATTGACCATTGATCTAATGTTGTGCTCCAGCGTACCGTATCATTTGCCACAGGCATATCCGCATCGGTGATGGTAATTTGTGAAAATGCATTCAATGAAATTAAGAATGCAAAAAGGGTAATAAACTTTTTCATGTTATCAATTGAGGCTTAAAGATACAAAATTGGTCATCGCAATTATTAACTTTCGAGAATATATAATGAAAATGAAAAATAAGACGAGTGAAGAATTAAACTTTTTAGAAGGACCTCGCTCCCGTTGGTCGGAGTTTCGCTTCTCTTTCAGTGTTTTATTAGAATTTATTAAGGGATTTCGTGCACTTCACTTTTCTGGACCTTGTGTTACCATCTTCGGTTCCGCAAGATATAAGGAGGATCACCCCCACTATAAAACAACGGTAGAATTAAGTGGCAAGATTTCTAAACTTGGTTTTACGATTCTAACAGGAGGCGGTCCAGGTATAATGGAAGCTGCTAATCGTGGAGCAAAAGAAGCTGGGGGAAAATCTGTGGGATGCAATATCGAATTACCGCATGAGCAGCATCACAATCCATATTTAGATCGTTGGGTAAACATGAAATATTTTTTCGTGAGAAAAGTTTTATTGACAAAATATTCCTATGCCTTTGTTGTTATGCCAGGAGGTTTTGGAACATTGGATGAATTTTTTGAAGCGTTAACTTTAATTCAAACCAAAAAATTACACACTTTTCCCATGGTCATTATCGGAACAGAATATCATCAAAATTTATTAGAGCATATCAATTTAATGATCAAACAGGGCACCGTTTCTGAAGAAGATTTAAAACTGCTTTTTATCACCGATTCGGTGGATGATGCGGTAAAATATATTGAGGAACATGCCATCAACAAATTTGATTTACGTAAAAAATCAAAGGTTAAACCTAGACGTTTGTTGGGTGAAGTTTAGATTTATCTTTTTTATATTCTAAAAACATAAATGTAAACAGCAGTAAATATTCTAATGTTATCATTGAATAATACAAATTCTCGTTGTTGGAATAAGCTGAATAACTAAGAAAAACCAATCCACTCCAAACAATTCCGTACCATTTTCCAGATAATACAGAAAAAAACAGCACTGTTAAAATATACCAAGGATGTACTGTGGTTGCTAATAAATAATACGAAGTAAGAATGAATGCGGCAGAAGTGAAAAAATGAATTGGAGTTTTTTCATCCTTTTTAAAAATAATTAAACAATAGATGAAAGCGAAAATTGGCATAAAAATATATCCTGCATAAACTATCGGATGAGTATCTCCAAAATAAAAACCAATTTCTCGAATTAAAAAATAAAAAGAAGCGTTGAACTCAAATTTGTGATAATACAAATCGATACTTTCGAAAAAATGGTTTTGTTGATGGGAAATAAAAATCCAACTAATGGATAGAATAAAAACAATTCCTGCAAATATTGAAATATAAAATGCTTTATTGAATCCTAACCATTTTTTGACAGAGGGAACAACAATTATAGGAATCATTTTAAGACAAGCCGACAAACCCATAAAAACAGAAGCCATCCAATATTTTTGTTTAAATAAATAATAAATTCCGATTGCCAAAAAAGTAATCAGCCATCCTTCAAAATGCAAATTTCCATTTACTTCAATAATCCAAAGCGGATTGAGCCATATCCAAGAAACAGAAACAAGAGAAATAAATTGTGATTGCACACTTTTTATAAGAAAAATGAAGAGAAGAATTTCTCCTATCAAAATTTCTAATCTTAAAACTAATAATGCCATTGGAATACTTTCAGTAAATCCAGTTGGAACAAAAAATAGTTGTTGTATAGGAGGATAAACGGAATAATAAGAGGGAGAATTCATTCGAAACAACAATTCATTATGCATATTTTGTTGTAATCCATTTTGAGGTTTAGAATCTGAAGGTAATTTTTCATACGGATTTTCTCCAGCGCTCATTATTTTTCCATCCCAAATAAAACGATAATAATCATCTGATAATTTAGGCTCGCCCCAAATAAAAATTAAACGAAAAATTAATCCTGTAAAAAATAAAATCATAACCGATTCCTTGAATTTCAAATTAAAAATGAAATAGGCAATAAAACATAAGGCAAATGCTAAAAGTTCAAACCAAAAATGAGAGCGCTCAAAAATATGGCCAATCAAAAAATAACCAGTGAATGAAAATAAAAGAAAAAAAACTAATCTATTCATCCCTTTCATCTTCTATGTTTGAAGGTGTAAATCAAAACCATTCCGAAACCAATAATCTGCATCAAGTGAAAAGGAATAACGATATAATCATTGTGCTGCAGTGATAAAATAATTCCGAACACAAAATAACCAATCATCAAAAATTCAAAAATGGTTACAGCAGAAATGGTTTTTACTACATAATGAACATGTTTCCATTGATCAGAATTTTTTAAAATATTATATTTTGGTGTACGAACGAAAGGCGTTTTTTTACCAATAAAACCTTCTACAACGGCAATGGTATTGTGTACTGAAATTCCCAAAGCAATCGAAATTAAAAAGAAATATCTAGGCAAGAATTTAATGAAATTCAAAAAAGTAATTTCCTTGTCGGCTTTAAATCCATGCCAATAGAAAAAGGCTAGATTAACATAAGTTCCTACAAACAATGCTGCGTTCACCATTATCCAATAATAAAAAGTATCATCGGTATACTTAATATACAAAATAGGAATACTAAAAATGGCCAATATCGCCATGCATAAAAAAACAAAACTATTCATCAAATGAAATAATCCATGAACTTTTGTTTTAAAATTCAATTTCGATTTTAA
>CAMBFX010000053.1 GCA_945865695.1 Chryseobacterium gleum
AAATTGGAAGAAAATCCATTTACATTTTTACATATTATTTTACCGGAATCAGGGGGTAAATCTACCACAAAACCCAATTCAAAAGAACGATTTAAATTAGTAAAAAATAGATACGAAGATTTTAAGAAGCAAAATATATTAATCGAAGATAAAAAAGCTTCTCTCTATATTTATTTACAAATAAAAGATAATCATTCTTATTTGGGAATTATTGGCGCTTCTTCGGTTAATGATTACGATAAAGGCATAATTAAAGTGCATGAACAAACATTAACTAAACGAGAAGAGATTTTTACGGAATACCTTCATGTTTGTGGGTTTAATGCTGAACCTGTTTTATTAACTTATCCCGATTCTGCATCCATTGATAAAATAATTAAGAAATATACGAAGCAAAGAGCCGAGTATGAATTTACAACTGCCGACCGAACGGGTCATTTTTTATGGCCAGTAAATGATTCGGGTGATTTAAAAATAATCGTGAATGGTTTTGCCAAGATGGATGCCATTTATATTGCGGATGGACATCATCGATCTTCTTCCTCTTCACTACTGGCAAAAAAGATTAATAAAAATTCGTTTAAAAAGGGAATGCATAATTATTGTTTGGCTTTTTTCATTGCTAAAAGTCATTTGAAAATTTATGATTATAATCGTTTAGTAAAAGATTTAAAGGGAAGAACAGTAGCTGAATTCTTAAAAGATCTTTCAGGAAATTTTGATATTTCTGTTGTAGACTTTAAAAAAGCGAAACCTCGTGCGAAAAATACTTTTGCTTTTTATTCAGAGGGAAAATGGTATCAATTGAAATTGAAAAAAGGAATAATTAAATCCAAAGATCCACTTACCAATTTGGATGCTGATATTTTAAATAAATTTATTCTTGAACCTGTTTTAGGAATAAAAGATTTGAAAACGGATGAACGAATTTTGTTTTTAGGTGGTGATAAAGGAATAGAAGGGCTACAAAAAATGGTAGACGATGGAAAAGCAAAAGCAGCCTTTGCTTTGTTTCCCGTTTCGGTGAATGAGTTGATGAATATTGCCGACAATAAGCAAATCATGCCTCCGAAATCTACTTATATAGAACCCAAATTAAGAAGTGGTTTGGTTATTCAGCAGTTATTTGATTGAATACAAAAGTAAAATATCTTGATTTTCTTGCGAATCTTCCAAAAGATGTAACTCTTATTGCTGTTTCCAAAACAAAGAGTAATGACGAGATTTTAGAATTATATGAGGCAGGACATCGTGATTTTGGTGAAAATTATGTGCAAGAATTAGTGGACAAATACAATGCCTTGCCAAAAGATATACGTTGGCATTTTATAGGGCATTTGCAAACTAATAAAGTAAAATATATTGCACAATTTGTTCATTTGATTCATTCTGTTGATAGTTTGAAATTATTGAAAGAAATAAATAAGCAAGGTGAAAAGTTTAATCGAAAAATGGCTTGTTTAATTCAATCCTACGTAGGAAATGAAGAAACAAAATTTGGACTAAATGAAAATGAAGTTTTGAGTTTAGTTAATTCGGATGAACTTGCAAATTACACTTACATTGATTTAAAAGGTTTGATGGGAATGGCATCGAATACAGAAAATGAAAGTCAAATATTAAGTGAATTTCATCAGTTAAAAAATATTTTTAATTCCATTCAAATCAACCTTAAGGGTAAATTAAATTTTGAACATCTTTCGATGGGAATGAGTGACGATTATAAGTTGGCAATAAGCGAAGGCAGCAATATGATTAGAGTAGGTAGTTTATTATTTGGTGCTAGGAATCAAAAAATCTAGAACATTACCACTTAATTCCAATTTTCCCGGTTGTTTTTCCTTGCGACATTTCTTGATGGGCAATAGTGGTTTCTTCAGGTTGATAAATTTTTGTGGTAATGGGATGTAGAATTCCTTTTTTGGTCAATTCAACTACATTCTCCATGCATCTTTTTAAAACTTCTGGTTGTTGATCGCCAACATTTAACATATTTACACCAATTAATCCTTGAGTTTTCATCATCATAAAAACAGGTGAATAAAATCCAATTTTAAACAATAAACTGAGTGTAGAAATGATTCCTAGTTTACCACCCATTCTTTCGGCAGCGCCAAATAAAACAATTCTGCCGCCCACTGCTAAAAGTCGCTTATCTTTTTTGAAAGTGGTTCCAGCTACAGCATTAAAACTTACATCAATTCCCTTTGGGAATAGCTTTGTTATTTCTTTTTCGTAATCTACTTTTTTATAATTAATGAAATAATCAGCACCGTTTTTCATTGCATAATCTTTCTTCGTATCGTTGCTAGCAAGTGCAATTACGGTGCATCCTTTCCATTTACAAATTTGTGTTAATGCAGTTCCAACACCACCTGCACCTGCATGAATCAAAACAATATTTCCAGGGTGAAGAACCATCATTTCCATGGAAGCATACCAAGCGGTACAATATTGTGTGCCTAAAGGCAAGGCATTTTCATTTTTTATGGATTCAGGCAATTCTACAACAGCCATTTCTAGAGCGCAAACGTATTCGGCATAAGAACCAAAACGAGTAAATGCTAAAACTCTTTTTCCTATTTTTTCTGAAGAAACATTTTTTCCGACGGCAGAAATATATCCACTGCATTCGTAACCTAAAACAGATGGCAATCGTGGAGCCGCTTGATATAAACCAAATCCTGCCATTACATCAGCAAAATTGATTCCGAAGTATTCAATTTTTATTTGAACTTCGTTTTCTTTTGGAATCGGAATTTCCTTTTCTTGAATCTCAAAAATCCCCCCTTTTTTACTGTTTTTTATAAGTGTAACGGCTCTCATCAATAATTTGAAAATATCATCGTTAATAAATTGGATGCGGCAATATCTGCTGGAGAAACTACCCATTCTTCATTGGGAATATTATTTCCATATCGATTTTTTAATTCTGCCTGAACTTCGTTGGCAGTTAAATCAAAATCTTTTAGTTTTTTTAAAGGACAAATTTCGATGCTCAAATTATCTTTCATTAATTTCCATACTAATTCTGAACAATATATTTTATCATCACTCCATAAAAATTGTGAATCGTAGGGCTTGCCTACATATTTCGTAAAAACGGCTTGTGCCTGTTTCATATTTACTTTTTGAGCATACTTTTCATATTCAACTAATCTCATCACTATATATTTCGAATCTTTTCCACTAGCAATCCAATCTTTCAGTGGAGTCAATTTAACGATTGAACTTGCTTCTGCTACATACATTTTTCCTTTTTGAAAACTTAATATCCCACAATGAGTAAATGGACTTTGTGTAATTAATGAAACTAAATCACTTTGATGACCAAAACTGGTTTGAAAAATAACATCACCTGAAATAAAATTAGTGTCATTTTCTGCTTTCACTAAATTCGTTTCCTTAACAATAGAATCTTTATTTTTACTTAAATTCTCAGATTCATTCTTTTTTTGTGAATCCGAATTTTCATTATTTCCACAGGAAAATAAAAAGAATGAAATTAAAATAATTAAACTATTCTTCTTCATGATTATTATATTTTTTCTTTTTAATTTTTACTTTTTCTTTTCCTGAAATTACAATAACAAATTCTCCTCTGGGTTCATTTTTTGTAAAATGATTGGTTACATCATCTACAGTTCCTCTAATGGTTTCTTCGAATTTTTTAGAAATTTCTCTAGATACACTAACTAATCGGTCATTACCAAAATAATCTTTAAATTGATTTAATGATTTTAGCAAACGGTGCGGGGATTCATAAAAAATAATGGTTCTACTCTCGTCTTTTAATTCTTCTAATCTCGATTGTCGGCCTTTTTTGTGAGGTAAAAATCCCTCAAAACAGAAACGATCTGTTGGAAAGCCTGAAACAACTAATGCCGGGGTAAAAGCGGTTGCTCCTGGCAAACATTCCACTTTTATATTTTCTTTGATACATTCTCTAATTAATAAATAACCCGGATCTGAAATTCCAGGGGTACCAGCATCACTTACGAGGGCTATTATTAAACCTGATTTTAGTTTTTCGATAATTCCTTCTAATGTTTTATGTTCATTATGGATATGAAATGGAAAAAATTTTGCCTCAATTTCCAAATGTTTAAAGAGCTGTCCACTTGTTCGGGTATCTTCTGCCAACACTAAATTTACTTCTCTTAAAACTTCAATAGATCGTAAAGTAATATCCTTTAAATTACCAATAGGTGTGGGAACAATGATTAATCCATCCATAATTATCTTGTTAAAACTATGTAATCCTGTAAAATCGTTCTTAAGAATTTAATTTTATCTTTTTCAATAGGATTAATATTTAATGTCAATTTTACTTTTACTGTTAGTTTTGTTTTGAAAATAAATAACAAAATAAAACAACCCGCAAGAATAGCTACATCAATAATGAATGCTATAATTCTGTCAGAAACTGATGCTAATTCGTAGTCAATACGAATAGTATGTGCTGTTGTTATTTCTACGCTTTTAACCAATCTATTTCTATATCGGCTAAGATAATCATTTCATTTGAAAAATCAGAAACGAGAAATCGTTTTTAATATCTTTTTTCCGCGAGATATCATTGCTGGAGGCGCTCCAGGTAGGATTAAATCTTTAACTACAATCTCTAATTCATTTTTTAATTCAGGATGAAATTGAACTTGATTCGAGATAACGGTTAGCGCAAACACTCTAACTGCTATTGGTTCGCTTAAAGTAAAAACTAATTTATAGCAAACTTCAATTAATTCGCCTCTGTATTTTTCGGGAATTATGATTTCTTGAAAAAGTCTTAGGAAATTTCTTTTTACGGACGAATGTGTAGATCTTGAAAGTTGCTCAAGAATTTTTACAATCCATGGGTTCAATAAATCTTACCTTTTATCTCCTGCATGCAGGGCGGCCACGATGCTCTAGGAGCCAAAATATTTTTACCAGCAAGAGATAAATTCATTAATTCAGCAAATCTTTTTTTATCATCACCCACATACTTTTTGATGGATTTCATCAAAATTAGCGAATGATTTTTCATTAAAGCTTCGCGAAGATTCATTTAGTTTCCAAAAATATCTTGAAAGGTATGGGTGGATTTTAATCGAATTCCTTTATCTGTATCTTGTAATAAACAACATTCGTAAACTGAATCATGCTCTAGAAAAAGTACATATTCATTCTTTACTGCATTCGTTAAAAATTTTTCCTTTTCTTCAAGGGTAATTAAAGGACGAGTATCATAACCCATCACATAGGGAAGAGGAATATGTCCAACGGACGGTAATAAATCCGCCATAAAAACTATTGTTTTGCCTTGGTAATGTATATGTGGAATCATCATTGAATCGGTGTGACCATCTACAAATAAAACATCAATATTGGTAAAAATATTTTTTGAAAAATCGTCTGTTCGATTAATGAATTTTAACTGTCCGCTTTCTTGAAGGGGTAAAATATTTTCTTTTAAGAAGGAAGCCTTTTCTCTTTTATTGGGAACGGTTGCCCATTGCCAATGGCGTTCGTTACTCCAATAAATAGCCTTAGGAAAGGCTGGGCGAAAACCATTTTTTTCATTATTGTATTCAATAGCACCGCCACAATGATCAAAATGAAGATGTGTTAAAAAAACATCAGTAATATCATTACGAGTGAAACCATATTTAGCCAATGATTTATCTAAAGTGGCATCGCCATTCAAAAAATAAAAACTAAAAAATTTTTCCTCTTGTTTATTCCCAATACCTGTATCTACTAACATTAATCGATTGCCATCTTCAATTAATAACAAACGCATGGCCCAATTACAAAGATTGTTTTCATTGGGCGGATTTGTTTTTTGCCAAATAGATTTGGGTACTACACCAAACATGGCGCCACCATCTAATTTGAAATAACCCGTTTCAATAGGATAAACTTTCATACGCTATTTTTTGTCGTCTTCGATGATTTCATAATCGGCAAAATCACTTCCGTTATCTGAAGAGTCAGGTTCATCTGGACCAGAATTATTTTTCTTATTTCCCAGCAGAGTATTGGCAAGATTCGTAAAGAAAACAAAACTTCTAAATATAATATTTACCAAGAAAAGAATTCCAAAGAATCCAAAAATCCATTTAAGAAAAGGGGTGTCGTATAAATCATTAACTACCGTAAAAAACCAAAGATTGAGATTGTTATGGACTATGCTTTCATTGGTAATGCAGAGAGAATAATAAAATAACCCAGCAAAAATCAAAAGCATTTCTATTCGCAAATCTGGTTCTTTTGCGTTGGCAGAAAACATGCGATTGTTAACTCGAATGCTCATTTTATTTCTTTCTAATCTTCCAGTTAAATAAAAGAACAAAGTTAAAATACCAAAAATAACAATGGCCACTTTCGGCATTCCATCCGACAGAAAAGCGTTTGTTTGCATAGCACTTATGGAAGCTAAAACATATAAGTGTATGGTTTTAATAATATATTCTTCTGCTGGATGCAAAGGGCGTAAGCCAATAGCTAGTCGGAATAACATATTAAAAAATCCCCAAACAAGTCCAAAGACAATAAATATAATTCCTAAGCGAAAAATGAATTCTAATATTTCCACGATTAAATTGTTTTTTCGTATTCGTTAAACTTAATTCCTAATGTTTCTAATTCTTTTAAAACAGGTTCATAAATTTCTTTTTTCACAGGTATGTGAACGCCTTTTAAATGAATTTTATTTTCAATTAATAATTTACATGAAATAGCCATGGGTAAACCTACAGTTTTTGCCATAGCAGTAAATTTATCATTATCTCCATCTACAATTAATGACGAATATTTAATGAAATTATTGTTGTTTAATTGGTAATGGAATTCATGCTGCATAACAATTCGATCGCAATCACCTGGCTCCAATTTCCAAGTTATTTCTAATAGATTTTGCAATAAAGCGGCAGGTGAATGATGGCCTTCTGGCAAAGGAATGTTTTCAAAAAATCCGAGCCATTTAATTTTATTTACTATTTCTTTTTTCTTTTCAGGAATAAAGTTCAATAACCGAGTTTCTAAATGGTCATTACCCGGTAAAAATGAAGCAAGCAAATCATTAAACGTCATTCCCTTCTCAGCAGGAAAAAGGTAAGAATCATCTGTTAATCCGAGTTGAATAAAAATATTCCATGCTTCACAGTATCCTGGCATTCTCAGAGTACCGCGAATGATTTCATTTATTTTTTCAATTCCATAAGGTTCACGGTAGGAAATGGAATCTCTATTTGCATAAGCATCAAATTTTCCATGACCTTGAACTTCTATTTGTGTTGATTCTGCAAATAGTCGATGATAAGGTAGAAATTTTAATTTTCCATTTTCAATATAACGAGCAGTTCCTTGTCCTGCTAAAACTACATTCCGCGGGTTCCAAGAAAATTTATATCCCCATGGGTTGGTATCGTATTTGGGCGCTACTAATCCACCACAGTAAGAGCGAAACGAGTTTAATTTAGCGTTTTTATCTTTTAACTCATCAATAATTTTCATTGCACTCATATGATCTATACCAGGATCCAAACCGCATTCATTCAATAATAATATTCCATTTTTTTCTGCTTCAAAATGAAGTGCTTTCATTTCAGGAGAAATATAGGAAGCAGTAATTAAATGTTTTTTATATTCTACACAATCTTTCGCTACGCTTAAATGCATATGCGCAGGAAGCATTGAGATGACAATAGTTGAGTTAGAAATTTCACGAATTCGTTGCTCTGAATTATTGATATCGAAAATTATTCCTTTAGCATGCGAATACCCTATTGTTTTTGATTTAACTAATTCTTCCGAAACATCTCCCACGGTAATATTCCAACCAATAGAAGAAGTATATTTCATTAAGTAATCAATTAAACTTGTGGCTGAACGTCCAGCGCCTATAATGAGAATGTTTTTCATGTTCAACAAAGATAAATTTTAAACTGTAATACTTAATTTGTTTTATCAATAGTTAATTTGACTGGGTATAAATTTTTTACTAGAGAAAGACATAAGTAATTGATAGTAAGTAAATATTAGTTTAAACAATCATTGAAAAAGGGTTATTCTGAATTATTTTCGATGAATAAGATTATAAAATATTTAATTCATAAAATGTTGTTTTGAAAAAATTAATGTTTAAGATGAATTTTAAACAGCTTCCACCCATTTTACTTGATTAGAATTTTATTACTTTTTGAATCATTCGATAAGATTCATTCGTTATTTCGATAGTATAAATTCCAGTATTAAAATTTTCTATTTCTCTTAAATGATACTGTGAATTTATTTGAATTTCCTTTTTATAAACTAACTGTCCATTAATGGAATAAATCTGAATAGAATAGGTTCCAGGAATCAAATCCATTAAAATAATTTCACCATTAGTTGGGTTAGGATAAAGAATGAAATTTTGATTGGTAATTAAATTATTTTCACTTAAAAATACACCAGCCGTACTATCTACTGTTTTTATAAAAACATCCTCTTGTCCTCCTATGCTCGATTGATAACTATTTCCTGACAATGGAAAATTGGTACTAGAAGTATAACCCACTAAAATGGATCGTGATAAATTATCAAAGGAAATGGATTGTCCTGATTCAAAAGAAGAACCTCCTAACAAGGTTGATAAGGAGGGTGTGCCCAAAGAATCGACTACAATATAAAACGCATCTGCAATTCCCGCATTCCCGGTTTGAAATGTATTACCGATTTCAGGAAAATCTGTACTATAACTTTCACCAATAATACTTATAGATCCGCCTTTATTTACATTAATATCTTTTGGAAAATCCCAATTAGTTCCTCCAGCAAATGTTAACCAATTTAAATTTCCTCCAGGTGAAAAAGATCCTAAAATAATATCTCTATCTCCTGAATGCGCATCTTGAAAAATTCCATTAGTTATAGGCAAACCGTTTCCTGTTGCATAACCTGTAAAATATATATTTCCAAATTCATCGGTATCTATTGCCTGGCAATCTTCATTTACATTACTTCCTAAATAGGTAGACCAAATCATATTCCCATTAGAATCAAATTTCACTAAACAAATATCATTTCCCGCTGAATAAGTATTTTGGTAAGCACCCGAGGAAACAGGGAAATCAGTGCTGTATGTATCACCACCAACTATTACATTTCCATTTTGATCAAATGTGATGGTGTGTGCATCTTCACTATTCATTCCTCCATAATAAGTATCCCAGATTCTATTTCCAGTTGTATCAAACTTCACTATAAAAATATCAAGTCCACCCGCTAATGAGTTTTGCCAAGCAGAAGAAATGACTGGCAAATCCATACTACTAGTAAATCCTCCGATTACAATTTGATTTTGATAAATATCCAAATCAGAAACAAATTCTCCACCTGTTCCTCCGTAGTAAGTAGCCCAGTCAAAAGTGCCATCGGTTTTTAATCGCAAAAGAAAGGCATCAAAAGTGCCAGAGAAAGTAGAAGAAAAGACTCCAGAAGTACTTACCATTAAATCGTTGCTATAAGTGTATCCTGTAAAAATGGGTTGATCGTTTTCGTCAACGACTATTTTATTGCCAAAATCATTGTTATTTCCCCCGTAATAAGTAGACCAAATTAATTGTCCAGTGCTATCAAATTTAGAAATAAAGGAATCATAAATACCATTAAAATTGGTTTGAATAACTCCCGTTGTTGTTGGATAATCATTTCCAGAAGTATAACCTGAAACATAAATATTTCCTTTGGAATCAAAACAAGAACCATAAGCTTGGTCTGGATCTGTTCCTCCTAAAAAAGTTGACCAAGGATCTATGATAATGATTGAGTCTTCTTTTTCGTAATCAAAATAGTAATGAAATTGATTATTCTCAATTTTTGTAATAATGTTTTTTTTCTTTCTAAAGATTTTATTGCCTTCAAATATATCTGTATAAGCCAAAGGAATATTGATTGAAAAATGGCCTAATAATGTATGAATAATTAAATCATTCTCTTCTAATTTTAAGTCTGAAATTCCCTCCAACTTAAAACTCACTTTTTTATTTGTATATTCATTATTGGAATGATAGATAATATCATATTTTAATTCGTTAAAATGTGATTCATAAAAAACGATATCAAATTCTTTCGATTGATAAGTAATTTTGGAGTAAGATTCGACTTTTATTTCGTGATTATTTAGTATAAAATTAAATTTTGAATTTTGAATTTCCTCAAGTTTCAATTTTGGATTTTCGAATTCAGGAATCAAATCAAATCGAAGAGATTGGGATTGATCTTCATTTTTTTCTAAATGCGATGTAATTGTTGTTTTTACAAACGAAATCCTATCATTTAAAAAATAAATTTTCCATTCTTTGTAATCAGAGTAATACAAAACTCGAGTATCAGAAATTTGTCCATTATTTTTTAGGATTGATTTTGAAAAACAATCAAACGAAATAAAAAAAATGCAGAGTAAGAATAAGTTTTTCAAATAGAGTAGAATTTTGGGTCTTTCTACAAAGATAATAAATTGCCATTTTATTAACATTTTGTTCATAACTACGGTTTATTTTAGCTTCTATTAATCTACTTTTGTAAGGCTAATAAATTAATGTTTAAAACAAAAAAGATTTAGTTTGATTTTTAAAGGCAACCCTATAATTAAATTTCAGTCTTAGAATTATAAAATATAGCCTATGTCTAAAATTTACGGAATATTAATCGCCTCCATACTCCTACTTTCAATACAAGTAAATTCGTATGGCTGTCATGCAATTGCATTGATTAACTTTAACCAACAGACAGCTACTGGTTCTAATATAACACTTAATGCAGCTTCTGATTCACCAACATGTGGATGTGCTGTTTATTGGCTAGATGTTGAAGTTCGATGCATAGGACAAGCATTTGACGGTGCTGCTTTTAATCCTGGATTTTTGGGGCCTCTTGCCACGTACCCATATTTTCAATCAATTGCAATGAATAAGCCTGATTGTGTTATTCAAAATTATCCTGGTGTTGTTGTTCCTTATGCTGGTTTGTGTCCTGGAACTACCTATCAATATAGAATGCGTGAAAATCATAATGGTCAAGCGGGTCCTTGGTGTGCAGCTCAAACTTTTGTAACTCCGGGAGTTTTGCCCGCTTTTACCTCAACAATAAATACATCTAATAATAATATTTGTGCAGGTAATTGTGTGACAATTACGGCAACACCTACCGGTGGCTGTCAAATTGCAGTTTTATATAGCTGGAATACGGGTGCTACCACACCTTCTATTACTGTTTGTCCAGGAACAACCACAACTTATACGTGTACTGTTACGGATGATTGCAGCAATCAACAAGTAGTTTTACCAATGACAATTAATGTTGTTCCCAATCCAATTGCAGGAACAGCAAGTGTTAATGTTCCTTCTGTTTGTTCTGGACAAACAGTCAATCTTACTCTAACAGGAAGTGCTGGTGGTATTCAATGGCAATCTGCGCCCAATTCTGGAGGCCCATTTACAAACATTGGAGGCGCTACAGCGGCCACCCTAACCAGTGGAGCGTTGACAGCAGCAACTTGTTTTAGGGCCGAGGTTACTGGTTGCGGAGCTCCTATTTATTCAAATGTTGTTTGTGTGACCATAAATCCAACACCAACAATCACTATTCCTGCTCAATCAGTATGTGCGGGTCAACCGGCCACTTTAACTCCAAATGTAAACCCTGCTGGCGGTTCATTTTTATGGAATACTGGAGCAGCAACCTCAACATTGACCGACTCACCCGCTATTACTACAACCTATACTTTAACTTATACAGCAGCAGGATGTCCTCAAACTGCAACGGGAACCATTAATATTAATGCAATTCCGACCGTTGCTATTAATACGGTTAATATATGTAATGGGAACCCCGGGACTTTAACAGCTACCCCAAATCCTGCTGGAGGAACATTCTTATGGAATACTGGGGCAACCACTGCAAGTATAACTGATACACCTCCAACAAGTACATCTTATAATGTTACTTATACATTAAATGGATGTACTGCCTCAGGAAGTGGAATGATTAATATTGGGGTAAATCCTCAGCCATCATTTACTGCTCCTCCCAATTGCGATGGAAATTCAATTAGCTTTTTTGATAATACACTAGGAAATATAACAGGTTGGTTATGGGATTTTGGTGATGGTAACACTTCTACACTTCAAAATCCAACTCATCTTTATGCAACTGGCGGAACATTTCCGGTAACATTAACTGCATTTGATGGGCCATGTAGTGGAACAACAACAATTCCAATTACAATTTTCGAAATGCCTGTTCCTTCATTTACATTTGTTCCAGGTTGTGCTACCACTTCAACTACTTTTACAAGTACTTCAACTATTGGGTCTGGTTCAATTACTGTTTTTGATTGGGATATTACAGGCGGAACTCCTTCTTCTGCTTCTACTCAAAATACAAGTACTGTTTATTCTACTGGAGGAACTTATAATGTAGAATTATATATTGAGTCGAATAATGGATGTGCAGATTCAATTACGCAAGTGGTAACTATTCCTGAATTACCAGTTTCAGATTTTTCTTTCGTTGAACAATGTTTAGGAACACCAACTTGTTTTACTGATCTTTCATCTGTAGTAAATAGTACCGTTACACAATGGAGTTGGGATTTTGGAGACGGTAATGTTTCTACTGCTCAAAATCCTTGTAATAATTACGCTACAGCTGGAGTATACACTGTTACTCTTACTACAACCTCAGCTGCAGGTTGCACGGATATTGCTTCTTATACTGTAAATGCTTTCACTGATCCTACTGCTTCATTTACCACTTCGCCAGTTTGTTTTGGTCAAGCCACTCAATTTACAAATACTTCAATTGGTGGTTTACAAACGGATTGGGATTTTGGTGATGGGAATACTTCTACATTATCTAATCCCGTTCATACTTATGCTACAGCAGGAACATTCAATGTTACATTAACCGTAACTACTGGAATTTGTAGTCATTTTGTTACCCAAGTAATCACAGTAAATCCATTGCCAGTTGCTGCATTTACATCAACACCAGCTTGTCCAAATTTGAATACAAATTTCACTGATATTTCTACCGTATCTTCGGGAACAATAACTGGTTGGGAATGGGATTTTATTAATGGAACACCTTCTACTTCTTTAGTGCAAAATCCAATTGTGGTTTATTCTACGGGAGGAACTAATTCAGCCACTTTAATTGTAACTACTAATAATGGATGTAAGGATACAATATCAAATACAGTAATTATTCCATTTACACCAAGTGCAAATTTTAGTGCAACTTCCGAATGTTTAGGAACTCCAACTTGTTTTACTGATTTATCAACCGTAACAAATTCAACAATTACTGGATGGTCTTATAATTTTGTGGATGGATCACCTTTAGATTTAACTCAAAATCCATGTCATACATATGCTACAGCCGGTACATTTTTAGTAGAACTTACTGCTACAAGTGCTGATGGTTGTGTAAGTTCTCCAATAGTAAATCCAGTAGATGTTTTTGGATTACCCGTTGCTTCTTTTACGGTAAATAATGTGTGTGGAAATTTAGAATCCGTTTTTGTGAATACTTCTACAGCGGCTGCAAATTATAATTGGAATTTTGGTGATGGAAATACTTCTACTCTGCAAAATCCAACTCATCAATACGCTCCTGGAACCTATACAGTGACTTTAACTATTTCATCAGGATCTGGGTGTTCGGATGTTGTTACTGGAACTGTTACTGTCCATCCAATGCCAGTTGCTGATTTTTCTAATATTGATGTTTGCTTGAATAATGTAATGAACTTTACAGATCTTTCAGCTATATCTACTGGTTCTATTACCAATTGGAATTGGAATTTTGGAGATTCACAAACTTCAACTTTGCAAAATCCAAGTAATACTTATGCAACAGATGGTACTTATAATGTTACCTTAACAGTAACTACAGATAATAACTGTTCAAATACAACTTCAGCATCAGTGGTGGTTTTCCCACTTCCAGAAGTTGATTTTACAGCAACAAATGTTTGTTTAAACGCAACTACAAACTTCACCAACAATACAACTATAAATTCAGGATCAATCGCAAGTTATGCTTGGGATTTTGGAGATGGTGTTGGAACTTCTACACAATTGAATCCAACTTATACATATACTTCCGAAGGTTCATTTACAGTTGATTTAATTGCTGTTTCTAATAATGGTTGTACTTCAACAAATACATTTGATTTAACTGTTCATCCTAATCCAGTTATTGATTTTGACGGAGATATTTTGGCGGGTTGTAATATTCATTGTGTAAATTTCACAGATTTAACAACCATATCAAGTGGAACGGTTGTAGATTGGAATTGGAGTCTTGGTGATGGAAGTACTTCAACCAATCAAAATCCTTCAAATTGTTATAACAACTCTACATCATCAACTCAGCTATACAATGTTTCATTGTTGGTTCAATCTAATTTTGGATGTGATGCAAGTATGACAATGAATAATTATATTTCTGTGTATCCAGATGTAATTGCAGATTTTTCATTTGGACCTCAACCAACCACTATTTTATTTAACACTATTTATTTTACTAATCTAAGTGTAAATGGAAATACTTATGAATGGGATTTTGGAAATGGAGCTGCATCTACCGAAACCAATCCATCTCAAGCTTTTGACTCTATTTCTAATTTTAACGTTATGTTAGTTACTACTTCCATGAATGGATGTGTTGACACTGCATATCATGTAGTAGAAATTGGACCTGATTTTATTATTTATGTTCCCAATACTTTTACACCTGATGGCGATGGTGTAAACGATGTTTTCTACCCATCTGTTGAAGGTTTTGATCCTCTAAGATTCAGCCTACAAATCTTTGATCGCTGGGGAGATTTAATCTTTGAGTCTTCAATTCCGCAATCAGGTTGGGATGGCACATACAAAGGTATAAATGCAAAAGATGGTACCTATGTTTGGAAAATTAATGTAAGGGATTCCGTTTATGGAAAAACACATGAGTTTATTGGTCACCTAAATCTATTGAGATAAAATCATCAATTAATTGAAATAAATAATTTAAAGGCAGAAGAGATTCTGCCTTTTTTTATGAAACCTAAGTATTTATACGTAGGTATTTCTACTCTATTTTTTTAATCTATAAACCTATACTTTCGCTATAGATTAATTTTTTAAAAAATGCAGCTTTCCGAGGATATTTTACATTTTGTTTGGCGACACGGCTCGTTCGATATAGCGGATTTGAAAACAACATGTGGACAAAGCATTCAACTTTTGAATCGCGGTTATCATAATCATCATTCAGGACCCGATTTTATGGAAGCCAGAATAAAAGTGGAAGAAACATTATGGGCCGGTCATATTGAAATTCATGTGAAGGCGAGTGATTGGTATTTGCATCATCATGAAACGGATAAAGCCTATGACAATGTTATTTTACATGTAGTTTATTTTAATGACAAAGATGTTTTTATCAATGGACAAAAGCTATTAACGATAGAGTTAAACGGAAGAATTCCTCCTTCGTTATTCAATAAATATAAAAACCTATTACAAAGGAAAAATGAGATTGCTTGTGCCAATTTGGTGTTAAATGTGAATGAAACTACACGTGTTTCTCAAATCGAAAGATCTTTAATTGATAGATTGGAGCGAAAAGCGGATAAAATACTTACCATTTTGAAAACAATGGAAAATGATTGGGAGGAAACTATTTTTAGAATCCTATGTTTTCAAATGATAGGTAAAATCAACGAACAGCCAATGGAATGGTTACTAAATGAAGTAAAGTTAAAGCAGCTTCGTATTTCAGGTAAAAATTCATTTCAAAAAGAAGCTATTTTATTTGGAATTGCAGGAATGTTAAAAGATGCATCAGATGAATATTCTCAAAAATTAGCAGCGGAATACAAACATTTAAAGATTAAGTATAATTATGCTGAAATTGAACCGCATTTATGGAGATTTGGTAGAATACGTCCTGCACAATTTCCATCCATAAGAATGGCACAAATTATCGCAATAATAAGTAAAAATGAATTTATTTTCGATTCCATTTTAAAATCAGATATTTCAAGTATTTTAAATGAATTTTTGAATGTAGAGGCGAATTTATATTGGCAAACTCATCATCAATTTGGAAAAACAATGGAAAAAAGATCGGTTAAAATTGGTAAAATGCAGAAAGATTTAATCATTATTAATTTAATTGCGCCTTTACTTTTTGCGTATGGAAAATATTATTCCGAAGAAAAATGGAAAGAAAAAGCAGCTGATTTATTAATGAAAATAAAGCCGGAAGAAAACAATATCCTAAGAAAATGGAAAAGTATTGGCATTCAACCTGAATCAGCTTTCGACTCTCAAGGATTAATTGAATTGTACAATAATCTTTGCATTCAAAAAAAATGTCTAAATTGCAACATCGGAGCAAATTTATTAAAACATGATTGACTTCGAAATACTCCGTCAGAAATGTCTAAAAGGAAGAATTAATGATAAATAAAATTAAGGATTTTTTCGAGAAAAGAGCATTCGGTGTTTGCGAATGGTGGGGAAAGAAATTAGGTATGCGTTCCTCGAAAATTCGTTTAACTTTTATTTATCTTTCATTTATTACGGTCGGATCCTATTTCGTTATATATTTAATTATGGCTTTTATACTTGATCATAAGCAGTATTTCAAGCCCTGGTCTACTAAACGTAAAAGTATTTGGGATCTTTAAAATTATATAGATGAAAATTCTAATTACCGGAGCCAACGGATTGCTAGGACAAAAACTCGTTTACCTCTTAAAAACGAAACCAGAAATAAAAGTTGTTGCTACTTCTAGAGGAGAAAATCGATTAAAAGATAAAGAGGGCTACGAATTTCTTTCATTTGATATCACTGATAAATTACAAACAGAAAAAGTAATTGCAGAAGTTCAGCCTGATGTAATTATTAATACAGCAGCCATGACCAATGTGGATGCTTGCGAAATTCAAAAAGAAGAATGTTGGAAACAAAATGTGGAAGCAGTGGAGAACATTATTTATGCAGTGCAAATTAACGAAAAACGAAAAACGAAAAACAGTATTCATCTGATCCACCTTTCCACCGACTTCGTCTTCGATGGAGCCAACGGTCCTTATAAAGAAGACGATCTTCCCAATCCTCTTGCTTATTATTCTCAATCTAAATATGAAGCGGAGAAATTGATTCAACAATCTAATATTAAATGGTCGATTGCAAGAACAATCATCATTTATGGCGTGGCCGATGAAATGAGTAGAAGTAATATAGTGCTTTGGGCAAAATCAGCTCTCGAAAAAGGAGATCCTTTAAAAATTGTAAATGATCAATGGCGAATGCCAACTCTTGCAGAAGATTTGGCCGGAGGATGTTATCTCATCGCTAAAAAGGGCGCTACCGGAATTTATCATCTCTCAGGAAAAGATTTCATGCGCATCGATGAGCTTGTAGAACGTGTTGCCGATTTCTTCCATCTTGATAAATCCATTATTTCAACTGTTTCCTCCGATACCTTGAATCAAACTGCGAAGCGTCCACCCAAAACAGGTTTCATTTTAGATAAAGCTATTCGAGATTTAGGATATAATCCCCATAGTTTTGAAGAGGGATTGGCCATCTTATCACAACAATTAGTAAATCAGACAAAAAAATGATTTCCTAATCTTAAAAACTTGTTTAATTTTAGGCACTTTAAAACTTGAGCGAAGCGAATGGATTCGTCCAATTAAAAAAATAAATTCAAAAACGAATAAATTTTATGACAGCAAATAAAGAAGCCTGGGGATCGCGTGTCGGTTTAATTCTAGCAATGGCAGGTAATGCTGTTGGTTTAGGAAATTTCCTTCGTTTTCCAGTGCAGGCAGTTCAAAATGGAGGTGGTGCATTTATCATTCCTTATTTAGTTTGTTTCCTTTTAATGGGTATACCTCTTCTCTGGGTAGAATGGAGTATGGGAAGATTCGGTGGAAACCGCGGACATCACTCTACACCATTTATAACAGGAAGCATGGATAAACGCGCTTTTTGGAAATATGTAGGTGTATTCGGAATATTTACAAATCTAGCTGTGGCTGCTTATTATTGTTACCTCGAATCTTGGACACTTTCATATACTTATCATTCAATAATTGGAACTTTCGATGGAATGTCCTCTGAAAGTGTGGGTGGTTTTTTTCATAAATATGTTTCTTTAGAAAATCCAGCTGTTCCAATCTTCTTTTGGGTAGTTTGTTTATTTTTGAATACTTGGATTTTATCAAGAGGATTAAGTGGAGGAGTTGAAAAAGTTGCTAAAATCGGAATGCCACTTTTAATTTTATTTGGAATTATTTTGGCTTATTTCGCAATTACACTTGTTGGCGGACAAGATGGAGCCATTCATAGTGGTACAGTTGGACTAAATTACTTATGGGAACCCAAAATGACAATGGTAGATGCCCATGGAGTCGAACGATATACTTTATTAAATCCTGATGTATGGATGGCTGCGGCCGGACAAATTTTCTTTACTCTTTCGCTTGGTATGGGGTCAATTCATTGTTATGCATCTTACGTTCGTAAAAAGGATGATATCGCCTTAAATGCTATGAGCGCAGGATGGATGAATGAATTTGTAGAAGTAGTTTTAGGTAGCGCAATTATTATTCCTATTTCTATTGGATATTTAGGAATTGATAAAGTGGTTGAAATGACTTCTGGTGGTAGCGGTTTTGGATTAGGATTTAGTACTCTGCCTTATCTTTTCGAACAATGGGGACCTTTTCTCTCGGTCTTATGTGGTGTGATGTGGTTTGGATTATTATTCTTTGCAGGAATTACCTCATCCTTAGCAATGGGAACCCCATGTATGGGCTTTATGCAAGATGAATTCGGTTGGAGTAGACAAAAATCTGCCTGGTCGTTTGGTTTTGTAGTTTTGATTCTCGGACTTCCTTGTGTTTTATTCTATAATTATGGTGTATTTGATGAGTATGATTATTGGGCGGGAACATTCTCATTAGTTGTATTTGCCCTACTAGAAATAATTTTATTTGCATGGGTATTCGGTATGGATAAAGTATGGAAAGAGATTAATGAAGGTGGAGACATTAAAGTGCCATTGGTTTTTAAATTCATTATTAAATATGTTACACCTGTTTTCTTATTGGCAGTATTTGTTTCGAGTATACCAACAATCACTAATAAAATCATGAATAATGATATTTATGCTCAATATGAATTAGGTGAAAAAATGAAGCCTATAGTTTCTGAATTTACTGAATCTGCACCTGAATCTTTCTCTGGAGATGTGACGAAAGATCAACTTTTGAAGGAAGTTTTTACAGAAGAAGATTTTAAAGAAGCTAAAATGGATAAAGCACTCTATGAAAAAGAAATCAAGAGTATTTATACAGCAAGAAACTCAGAGAAAATTCCGTTAGATTCTGTTGTTTCCGATTTAGCTAAAAAAGAAAAAGCATATTCAAGTGATGAGTTCAAAAGCGAATTAGATAAAAAATTATTATTTACCAATGGCTCAAGACTATTATTATTATTGTTATTCGCTGCCATTAGTTATCTGGTTTATATTGCTTATAAAAAACGTATTAAGGAAGGAAGATTCATATGAGTACTATTGCATTGACATTTATGGTTACAACCTATACAGTGGTTACTGTCGCTACGATTTATTTTTTTGTTAAGGTTTTGAAAACTCCTAATAAACCTGAACCTGATTCTTTCGAGGACAACGACCCGAAATAATCAGAATTAATGTCTTCTCTAAAAGATTTATTCACCTTCTCTAAAAAAGAAAGAGGCGGAATTATTGCATTATTGATTGTGATGATGATTTCTATTACAATTTTTATTTTCATTGATCAGTTTCCAACTTCAAATAAACAAGACTATTCTGAATTTAAAAACGAAATTGATGAGTTTGAAAAACAACGCGAATTGGCTGTAAAAACGAATTTCGAAAAGAAAAAAATACAATACAATAAAAAATATCCTAAATCTAATTCTCAATTATTTCCGTTTGACCCAAATACACTCTCAAAAGATAGTCTTCAATTACTCGGATTATATCCTAAACTAAGCGAAAGAATCGTTAAATACCGTAATGCTGGGGGGAAATTCAAAAAACCCGATGATTTAAAAAAGATATATGGTTTTCCTGAAAAGAAATTCGAGGAAATAAAATCATATATTCAAATAGAAAATTCAGTAAAGGTT
>CAMBFX010000054.1 GCA_945865695.1 Chryseobacterium gleum
CGAAGGCAAAATCATTAATGGCCGAAGCGGGTTATTCAAATGGAAGAAATTTTCCTGCTTGTACATTATATTTTAATAGCGGAGGTTCTACCAATGAACTTTTAGCGGTAGCCATTCAAAATGAACTAAAGGAAAATTTGAATATTGATGTGGCTATTCAAATGATGAAGCAAAAGCAATTAATTGAATATTTCGAATCAGGGAAAGCAGATTTTTGGAGAGCAGCTTGGATAGCAGATTACCCAGATCCAGAGAATTTTTTAAATATGTTCTATGGAAAATATGTTCCAGAAGATAAAACAGAAATTTCATTAGTGAATTTTGCTCGTTACAAGAGTGATGCCTATGATGCATTGTATGAACGGGCTTTACGTGAAACAGATGAAACCAAGAGAATGGAACTTTTCGCGCAATGTGATCAAATGATTATTGACGATGCCGTGGTGATGCCTATTTATTACGACAGTTATCAGCGTTTAATTCAAACTAACATTGCCAATTTCCCTATCAATGCAATGGAATACCGTGATTTTACAAAAGTGTATTTTGTGAAAGAAAAGAAGAAGAAAGTTAAAAAGTAATTTCTTAAATAATTGAAAAGCCTCGTCATTCAAATGAATTCAGAATGACGAGGCTTTTTTTATTGAACCCATTTACAAAGTTCTTCTCCCGTAAAAGGTAAAATAGTTTCATAAATTGGAAAATCTTTTGAGCTAGTGACTTGAAAAAATACAGGATGAGCAAACTGATTTTTATATCTTTTTGTTAAATCTGTTTTAATGGAATTTTCATTTACCACAAGATTTTGCGAATGCTTTTCTAAATAATTATATTTAAAATTCTTTTCTCCATGAGAATCTAAAACAGGATGTAATTGATACCGGAAAACAAATATTTCATTTTTCTGACGAATCAATAAAAATCCTTCTTGTAAATAATTAGGAAGCAATCCAAGTATGTCGAGTTGAATTTCTTTTTTAATTTCTGAAGCTTTCTGTGAAAAATGAAAATAACAATGCGAAATTTTTTGATGTGAAAATTGGATAATCTTGATCCAATCTTCAAATTCAGCACTGTCATTTCTTTTCTCATAGTTTAAATCACCCGTTTTTAAATCCACACTGATTAATTCTTTTCTAAAGGAACCATCTAAATTTTTTTTAGTATTCAAAAAATTTCCAAGTGTAATTTGATGCCATTTCAATTCTTCGATATGCGGGTAAATTTTATGCTCAATCAACTCTTTTTGTTTTGCTTGTAAATACCCCAACAATTGGTATTTTTTGTATTCAAAGTCAAAATTCGGTTCAATAAACCAGTCAGGTTGAAGTTTCATACTCTTTTTTTGACTATTAATAACGTATTGTTTAAAAAAAAGGTTCCATTTCTGTTCTAAATAAGCATTTTGAAATCAAATTTGTGATAACAGATTCAAAAAAATAATTCATATTTACAGTTAATTAGAAATCCAAATTATGAAAAGAAATTATTTTCTATTTTTATTATTGGCAGTTGCCTTATTTCAAGCCTGTGTTCCTGCTCGAAAATTCGAAGAAATGGAAGCAAAATCTAAAGCTTGTGAATCAAGTTTAAAATCATCACGAGACTCATTACGTAAATACACCGAGAACTCAGCCGAAATTAACCGAGAACTATCTGAGTTGAAAAAATCAAACACAGTATTAGTTCGTGATACTGCTTTGTTGGGATCTTCTTATCGTCAACAACGTGAACAATACAATTTGATTAATGAACTGAATAAAGAAATCAGAGCTCAATTAGAATTATTGCGTAAAGGAAGTGAAGATGATGCAAAAAAATTGACATCAGAATTAACTATGACTCAATATGAACTTCAAAAGAAAGAAGACGAATTGAAATTATTAGAAAAAGATTTGAATGCTAAAAAAGCGGATTTGGAAGCAAAACAAAAGCGTATTGATGAATTAGAAGCATTATTGAAAAAACAAGCAGACGCGGCAGAATCGCTTAGAGCTAAAGTGGCAGATGCTTTACTAAGTTTTAAGGATAAAGGATTAACTGTTTTAGAAAAAGACGGAAAAGTTTATGTGAGCATGGAAGCAAAATTATTATTTGCATCTGGGAGTTATGCTGTTGACAAAGACGGTAAAGACATCTTGATTAAATTGGCAAAAGTTTTAGAAACACAAACTGATTTAGATATCGTGGTTGAAGGACATACCGACACTGATAAACTGAACGCTTCAACTACACCAAAAGACAATTGGGAATTATCTGTTCTCCGTTCTACATCTGTAGTAAAAATCATGTTAGAGAATTCTAAAATGGACGTGAAGAAAATTACAGCAGCTGGACGTAGCGAATACATTCCAGTAGATGCTACTGATAAAGCAAAAAACAGAAGAATTGAAATCATCCTGATGCCGAATTTGGATGCACTTTATAAATTGATTGAAGGGAAGTAGACTTTGTCATCCTGAAAATAGAGAAGGATCTAAATTGATACTAAAACGCCTCTGAAAAGAGGCGTTTTTTATTTCCATTCAATATTAAAATACGTTTGGGATAAATTATTTCTTCGTTAAAGTTGCCTTCATCTCGCCTAAATTTCCACCAAATTTTTGACGAAAAATGATGGTTTTTTCATCTACTACTTTTAATTCATAAGTAGATTTAAACTCTTTTTCCATTGCAAAATATTGGATGAATAATTGTTTTTCTTCTTCTTTAAGTCTCCATTTTCCTTTGGCCCCATTTGGAATTAAACCTGATTTTAATTCAAATTTACCCTCCTCACTGAATGTGTAAACACTCGATAACATTTCGTCTCTAAAACTTTTAATAATCGATTCGGCAATATCCATTTCTGGAAATTCTACTTTTTCTACTTTCCATTCACCAACTATAACATCAGCTATTTTTTTCTCACTACATGAGCTGAAAAGTAGAGTTAATAATAAAAAAAACAGTGGAATTTGTTTAAGGTGCAAAGTTCAAGGTTTTAAAAATGTTATTTAAATACTTTATGGCTTTTGACTCGTGGCTCAATTGATTTCCCAAGTTGCACCATCTTTTCCATCCTTCACCGTAATATTCATCTCTTGCAATTTATTTCGAATCAAATCAGAGGTGGCAAAATCTTTTTTCAATTTTGCTTCGTTTCGTATGGATAGTAAGAGTTCCATTAAGTTTCCAGTGACTTCATTTCCTGCCGCTTTTACTTCCGAAACAAACCCTAAAACATTAAAAACAAATGCATTTAATTTTTCAGAAAATAATTTTAAATCAGCTTCAGTAATAGTTGCTGTTCCAATAATAGCCGTATTAATAAACGTTACTGCTTCAAATAAATTAGCAATCAAAATCGGACAATTGAAATCATCATTCATCGCGGCATAACAATTCTCTACCCATTTATTTACATCAAAAGATGAACTCGCAGAAGTTTTTATTTTACCAATAGAATCAATCGCATTCATTAATCGTTTAAATCCTTTTTCAGCAGCTTTTAATGCATCATTCGAAAAATCTAAAGTACTCGCATAATGAGATTGCATCATAAAAAATCTTATCGTCATTGGAGAATAGGGTTGATCCAACATGGGATGTTCTCCTCTGATTAATTCTCCCGGTAAAAAAGAATTTCCCAACGATTTACTCATTTTTTGTCCATTTACCGTTAGCATATTTCCATGCATCCAATAATTCACAGGGCCATGTCCAACGCAAGCAGTATTCTGCGCAATTTCACTCTCGTGATGCGGAAATTTTAAATCCATTCCTCCGCCGTGAATATCGAATTTCTCTCCCAAATATTTTGTACTCATAGCTGAACATTCTAAATGCCATCCAGGAAATCCTTCTCCCCAAGGTGAAGTCCAACGCATAATATGTTCGGGCATTGCTTTTTTCCATAGGGCAAAATCGGCAAAAAATCTTTTTTCTTCTTGTCCATCGAGATCTCGCGTATTCTCAAAAAGTTCTTCCACATTTCTTCCGCTCAATTCTCCGTATTTGAATTTTTTCATGTAAGCCTGCACATCAAAATAAACGGAACCATTCACTTCATAAGCCATTCCGTTATCAATGATTTTTTTTGTCATTTCAATTTGCTCAATGATATGTGCAGTTGCAGTTGGCTCGATGGAAGGAGGTAAAAAATTAAATTGATGCAGTACATCATGAAAATCGTTGGTATATAATTGAACGATTTCCATCGGTTCTTTTTTTTCTAATCTTGCTTTTTTTGCAATCTTATCTTCACCTGCATCGGCATCATCAGTGAGGTGTCCAACATCAGTAATATTTCTAACGTAACGAACTTTATATCCTAAAAATGTAAGGTAACGATACACCACGTCAAAGGTCATAAACGTGCGAAGATTTCCTAAATGCACATAATTATACACGGTTGGTCCACAAACATACAAACCAACAAATGGCGCATTGATAGGTTTGAATTCTTCTTTTTTACGAGTAAGATTATTTTGAATATGTAATTTAGAAATCATGTTGCAAAGTAAAGAATTAAAATTTAACTGATTTATGTAATCATGGAACGAAAAACCAAAAACGAAAAACAAAAAATCCCCAACCGAAAGGTTGGGGATTTTCAATATTGTAGTTTTAGGAATTAATCTATCTGAGCATCTCCAGCATATTTACCTGCCTTGTAGATTTCAATTTTATCTAATAATCCGTTTTTATCGTAGATGTATTTTTTACCATTTTGCAATTTTCCTCCTTTGAACTCACCGTCTTCAGAGATTTGTTTGTTTGCATTGTAAAGCTTGTTGTATCCATCCGGAACTTTCTTAATCGCTTCATTTGGTTTGTCAGTTGAAACCTTAGAAGTTTTATCAGTTAATCCTGGAGTAACATCAACTTTCTCCTCAGGGTTAACCATTGCGTATGTTTTTTCAGTCCCTGCATCTACTGCACCGCCTGAGAAATTCTTTTCTTCTTTGATATCACCGTTTGGATATTTACGAACCATTTTACCTTCTTCTACACCATTTTTAGTATTAAAAGCAAGTTCTTCAGTTCCATTTTCATAACGAAAGATTTGTTTACCTTCAGATTTTCCCGCAGTATTGAAATTTTTCTCTTGAGCAACTACACCATTTGAATAAAATCTCTTGAATGAACCAGTGTAAAAAGTTCCTTTCCATGTTCCTTCTTCTTCTAACTGACCATTGTCATAATAGGTCTTGAATAAACCATTCGGACGGTTGTTTTTATATTCAATTTCGCTTTTCATTTTACCGTTAGCAAAGTAAGTTTTCCATAAGCCATTTTTTTTACCTGATTCATACTCTCCTTCTTCCATCACAGCATCATCTGCGAATCCTGAGTTCGGTTTGGATTTACCAAAAGAAACCCAGTAACCAGTTTTTTTACCAGCAGCATCCGTTTTGTTCACTTCTATATCATTGTAAGTAACGGATTGAGTTTCTCTGGCTGAAATAAAGTTCACATTGCCGATAAACAGAAGTAGTATAAATATAACTCGTGACATAATTTTTAGTTTTATTAAATGAAAATTATTAATCTTTTAACACCTTTACAACTATTTTCGGCAAAATTTCACTTTTGACTGACCAATACCTAATTCTCAAAGATAGCCATTTTTTAATTTTTCAACCTTTTAAAATTTTAACGTAAAACCTTTCATCGAGTTATGAAATTATTAGATGTTTTTTAGCATTATTTCAACCATCGTGCCAAGGTCTATTGTTGGTTTCCAATTCCAGTCTTGTTTTGCTATAGAATCATCGATGCTGCATGGCCAAGAATCAGCTATAGATTGCCTGAAATCAGGATTATAGCTTATTGAAAAAGCAGGCAAATGTTTTTTTATTTCGGCAGCAATTTGAGCGGGGGTAAAACTAATCCCTCCTAAATTATAACTACTCCAAACGGTCAAACTTGAAGGGGCGGCACTCATTAATTGAAGTGTTGCCTTAATAGCATCGTCCATAAACATCATCGGTAGAGCCGTATTTTCTTTCAAAAAGCATTCATATGAACCCTTGCTTTTTGCCTGATGAAAAATATCCACTGCATAATCCGTTGTTCCTCCTCCCGGTAATGCTTTGTAACCAATTAATCCCGGGTAACGAATTCCCCTTATATCAACTCCAAATTTGTTATGGTAATATTCACACCATCTCTCACCCGCTAGTTTACTAATTCCATATACTGTAGAAGGTTCCATAATGGTATATTGTGGGGTATTAATTCTTGGTGTTGTAGGTCCAAAAACAGCAATAGAACTGGGCCAATATATTTTTTTGATATGCCCTTCTTTAGCAAGATTTAATACATGAAAAAGACTATTCATATTCAATTCCCAAGCAAAGGCAGGATTTTTTTCGGCAGTAGCAGAAAGCAATGCGGCCAGTAAATAAATTTCAGTGATGTTTTCTTTCTTCACCACCTCAAAGATTTTATCCTTATCCAACGCATTTAATTCCACATAATAAGGGTCCGTTGGATTGGGTTTTAAATCGGCAGAAAGCACATTTTTCTCTCCGTTTTTCAAACGTAAAGCGTCCACTAGCTCGGTACCGATTTGACCCATGGAGCCAATCACTAAAATTTTACTCATAGGGTGTAAAAATATTATTTATTGGGGTTTTATCGGTTTTTTTAAAGAATTATTCTCTCTTAGATTTTAATCTCATTGACATTCACTGACAAAACTCATTTTAACCAGAGAAATAATTGGCTTACCTTTGTTTTTTATCAACCCTATTCTTGCATAATATGGCGTTGCACAATAAGTACGACAAACAAACATTGCTTAAAAAGCTCGAAGCCGAGAATTTTACGCGTAAAACGGTTTCCTTTTACCGTTATGTCATCCTAGATGATTTGGAACAATTACGTGCCGATCTTTATCGCGAATGGGATGAATTAGGCATTTTAGGTCGAGTGTATATCGCCCGTGAAGGAATTAATGCGCAGATAAATATTCCCGAACATAACGTGGATGAATTTAAAAATCTTCTTTATGTTCGAAAAGAATTTACTGATGTTCTTTTTAAATGGGCGGTAGAAGATGATGGGAAATCATTTTTGAAATTGATTGTTCGTATCAAAAACAAAATAGTTGCAGATGGTTTGGATGATAATTCATTTGATGTGACAAATGTAGGAAATCATCTTACCGCAAAAGAATGGAATCAAGCATTAGAAGACCCTAATGTTATTGTGGTGGATATGCGCAATCATTATGAAACCGAAGTGGGAAAATTCGTCAATGCTATTACACCGGATTGTGATACTTTTAAAGAGGAACTTCCAATCGTTTTAGAAGAATTAAAAGGAAAAGAAGATAAAAAATTATTGATGTATTGCACGGGTGGAGTGCGATGTGAAAAAGCCAGCGCCTATTTTAAGCATCATGGATTTCAAGACGTGAATCAACTTCATGGTGGAATTATAGATTACGTTAGACAGATTAAACGAGAAGGACTTGATTCTAAATTTATAGGAATGAATTTTGTGTTTGATTCAAGAATAGGAGAGAGAATAACAGATGATGTGATTGCCGAATGTCATCAATGTGGAAAGCTTTGCGATAATCATACGAATTGCGCCAACGATGATTGCCATTTATTATTTATACAATGCGATGAATGTAAATCGAAATTTGAAAATTGTTGCACCCCGAAATGCCAAGAGATTATTCATTTACCAATAGAAGAACAGAAGAGATTGCGAAGAGGTGAACAGAAAAAACATTCTCATGCCGTTTATAAAAGTAGGTTGAGGCCGGATTTGAAAAAGATTTTAAAGGGGGAACTAGACGAAGAGACATAAGTAGTAAGACAAAAGACAAAACCCCGAAAAAATTTCTCGGGGCTTTTTGTCTTAATCTTGAAAATAAAGTCTTTTAATCTTATTTCTTAATACTAAAGTCTCCTAATCTTATGTCTTAATACTAAAGTCTCCTAATCTTATGTCTTAATACTTATGTCTCTTCATCTAAATTACTCTTTCACAAACTTTATTGCCGTCATTTTATTTCCTTTATCATTTAACAATTCAATATTGTAAATTCCTGAAGAAAGCATTGAAACATCCAAATTGAAATAACTTTTACCAATAGCAAAAGAAATATTCATTGTTTGAACAATTCTTCCTGTGATATCTGTAATTCTTAATTCAGCAGCATGATCTTCTCTTACTTCTGTTGCAACAGTAATTTGACTATTTGCAGGATTAGGATAAACAGAAGTAATTTCTGAAATAATATTTTCTTCTACATTCAATGGTGTAGTCAAGCAAGGTGCTTCAGAAGTAATTTTATTTAAATTATTGAAATCAATAAAACAAACGAAATCTGCGCTATCCACAAATGGATTTCTATTTCCTTGTAATGAATCTACATAATCATTACGTGCATGATCTAATGCGTCTGGTAAATCATTCCAATGCCAATTTTTTAAAACATCTTGATCTTGATTGGGTGCATTTGAAATTAAATTATCAAATCCTCCCCATCCGGTTACAAATCCATCATAGGCAACTAACATATAAAACATGGCACGTGCAGCATCGCCTTTATGTTCGTCACGTGGCTCATAAACTAATTGACCAGCACTATTCGTTCCAAGTTTTCCATCTAAGAAGGTTGAGGTAACATTAACCACTTCTCCCAAGGGATAATTACTTCTTACTTGATTAGAATTGGCAAACTGTACAGGAAATAAATTATAAAAATCTTGATATTGTTCTGTCGTATTATCTCCAGTTGAATTCATCCAGCTATCACAAATAGTATGTTCACGACTTAAAATACTAAAATCCATTGGAGGTGTATAAATATGTTCAAATCCGCTATAAACACATGTAGTTACTCTTTGATCATTGGTGGTATCTCTCTCATAAAAATCTTCAATAATGGTTCTTTGATAATCGCTATAAAAAATCAATGAATGCGGATTTATTAAATTAGATAAATCTGTAATGAATGTTGCACTATTACGATTAATTCCATTATAAAAAGTAGCTCCTAATTCAGTATCATTACTGGTTACCATTCCAGTTAATGGTGATGCAGTTTTATAATTTACATAAACACCAGGACCGTTATAAGCAAACACTGCATAATGATAATCTAAATTAGCACGAACATCTCTTGGAACAAAAGTGCTACCATTTCCTACATATACAATTTTACTAGATCCAATTCCTTCGCCTTTGGTATATTGTGTGCCATCAACAGGAACATCCGTTACAGCACTTCCTTTTTTGCGAAGAACCACATAACCATCCGCAGATGTTGGTCCAAAATTTACACGATAGCGATAAGATTTTACATTGCTAAATGACATATTAGTTGGAGAAGATGCTGGTTCAGTAGCTAGCGTTCCACCGACACCATATAAATTGATGATATACGGATTTTCATTCGCATCATTATTTGCAATAGTTAAAACTGCAGTACGTGTTCCAGTAGTTGTAGGAGTAAAATCGATTGAAATAGTACCGGTAGAAAGTGAATTGATAGAAGCGGGAGTTGAAGTAACAATGAATTCAGATGAGTTAGCACCAGTAACAATTGCCGAAGAAATAGTAAGGGCGTTAAGTGTACCTTCATTTTCGATTGTAAGATTTAAAGTTGTAGTTGTACTTACTGGAGAAGCAATCACTGCAGTTCCTCCTGAAGGAATACGAACTGAGCCTTGTAATGCATCAATTTCTTGATTTGGCCCTGCAACGGGTAAAGCAACCTTGATATTATCTAATCCCACATTTCCACTCACTTTAATGGTGTATTCAAAACGAACATAACGTGTAGTGCTTAATAGTGGATCGGTTGTTCCTACATAAGTTCCAGATGATAAAGTAGTGAAAGGAGGTCTAACGTTTGTCCATGTGGTTCCATTGGGAGATTCTTTAACTGTAAAGGTTCCTCCGCTGAAAGAATTCCCAGCAATATCATAAGTTAAAGCACCTGGTTCATCCGAAAACCAAATATCCATATAATCGGCAGTATTATCAAAACGAATAGCTGGAGCAGGATTTCCTGAAGATCCGTATAATGAAGTATTAGATAATGTCCATCCGTTTGGCGTGGCACCAGAAGCATCCCACGTAGTAGGAAGTGTGGTTTGTGCATTTACAAGTAATCCAGCAAATACAAATGAGGCAAGTAATAATTTTCGCATAGTTGAAAGCGTTTATTTTAAAAATTTATTTGAAGTGAAATGTTATATCGTCTTCCTTGTCCAAAAAATACCGAAGCCGAATTAGCATCAAAATTGGTGGATGGGTTAGGAAGGAAACTATCATTATTTTGTGCATCGGTTAAGAAAACAACATCAAATAAATTGATTATGCTTCCTCTAACATCTATTCTTATTTTATCTAATTTGAAACGATATCCAGCATGTAATTCTGTCATTCCATATGCGGGCATTTTCCATGATTCTCTTCCTTTATTTGCTCCTGCTAAATCAAACGGATCGAAGTTTGCGTATTGGTTGCTAAAATGAACAAATCTTGCTTTAATGTATGCGTCAGGTGCAAATTCATAACGAATGATTCCAGCAAATTGTGTTTGTGCAGCATCACCCACATGAACATTGGTGGCATCAAAATCTACTTTTACAGTATCATTATTATCATCAATTAAGTATTGATTATTTTCATCTAATAAATAGGCAGACTGACCCGATTCCCATGTCCAATCTCCTAATGAAACAGAACCCTCAATAGTTAATTTTTGGAAAGGCATGTAGGCAAAGTCTAATTCAATTCCTTTATGAAGTGCATTAATTCCTGTAATGTTTAAAGAATAAATTTGGTCATCGATGGTAATGGTTGGAGCAAAATCCAAAGGTCTGTTTTTCCAGAAAGTGTAATAAGCATTAACATTCACAGCCAGTTTTTCATATTTAGCACCATAACCGATTTCTAGCGCAGATATCTTTTCATTCAATTTCATTAAATCTTTTGCGCTTAAACTTTCATTTTGATAGCTCTGAAAAAATTGATTCGTGTTATCAATTACATTACTGAATCTTGGTGTGCGAGAAAGAAATCCTGCGTTCACATAAATATTATTGAATTCATTCAACATATAATTCGCGCCACCTTTTATAGTGAAACCGGGAAGCCATTTCCATTTGGTTTGCGTATAACTTGCTTCCTTGCTTTCAAGTGTATATGGTGATGTTGCACCAACAATAAATCCGTCATTTACAGTTCCAGAATTATTAACGAATGTTGTGTCTCCATTGGTAGTAACACCTGCACCTTCAAATGCTGTTATCATACTTGATCCGTTATAAAAAACTTGATCACCATAACCTAATGCTTCTGCGTATTCAACGCCATCTAAGGCGAGTGTTTTCTTTCTGAAATAATCAATTCTTTTATATCCAGAGGTGGCTCCAGAAACATTCATAAATGCTGACCAAACATTTTTCTTATATTCTGCTTGACCAAACATTCCTGCCCAACGAACAAGACCATCATAATTGTATCCAATTTTGTCTCCTACTCTTCTAACATCTGTTGCCGCATTTTTATTCAAATTATCAATGGCATAATCACCCCCTAATAAATCATAAACTTGTCTGTAATGTTGACCCACGTAATCTCTAAAATCTATTCCTCCAGAAAAAGTGAATTCTTCATTCATTTTATAGTTAAAGGTCGAAAGCATTCCTACCCATCGATGATTATTAATTGAGCTTCGAATTATTCGGCTTGATTTATGTTCGGTTAAACTATAAAGCGCGTCTATTGAAAATGCACCGTATTTATTAGTGTTATAAAATTTTTGAAAATCTATTTGTCCTTCTGGAGTATAATCTGTTTGTGTAGAAAGAGACGATGAAGTTGTCGTTCCCGCACTTGTACCGCCACCATTACCTATTGATAAATAGGCAAGAGTAGAAATACTTAATTTATCATTCACTGACCAAAAATCTTTTAATGTAATTTGGGGTTTATGAAAATAATTTAATCGCTCATAAATGACACTTTTATTGGTTCCTGTATCGCTAAATGAAGTTACCCCTCTATCCAAAGAACCCCAATGTTCATTAAATTGTAAACCATGATTTTTTGCACCGGCTGTATCTATACCTAATTTTGCAGCGTATTCTGAATCATAAAATTCTACTCCTTTTTTGAAGGAGCGTTGGGCATGTCTTTGAGGCGCACCAAATCCAGAAAAAGAAAGTAAATGCTTTTTGTATTGTTTTTCGATTTTTAGAAAATAAAAATATCCTTCTGAAAATGCATTCTCTACCCATCCGTTTCCTCTTTTATATGAAAACGCAGCAGTTGCTCCCCAACCTTTTTCATTTCTTCCAGTCGATAATGCGAACGAGGTTCGTAAAAAACCACCTGTTCCTACTTCTTGTTTAACACTTCCGCCTTTATAAGAATCTAAACCTTTCGTTATAATATTCATTGTTCCTCCAATAGAAGGGATAGCAATTTTAGAAGCACCTAAACCACGTTGCATTTGAATACTTCGAGTCGACATATCTAATCCAAACCAATTCGACCAATATACCCATCCATTTTCCATATCATTTACTGGAACACCATCTACCATTACTGCAACATTTCGTTGATTAAATCCACGAATGGTTATTCGAGCATCCCCATCCCCACCACCTTGCTGAGTAGCATAAACTCCAGGTGTGCTATTCAAAATCATGGGTAAATCTTGAGAAGCTAATTCTTCAGCAATTTTTTTGGGCTGTATAGTTGTTATGGAGTATGGTGTAGATCTTTCATCAGTAATAAAACTAGAGGTAACTGTTACTTCCTTTAAGGTCATTGAAGAAAGTTCAATCGTAAGTTCAGTTACCGATTTATTTATTTCAATTTTTTTTTCAATCGCATCATAACCTACTAAGCTAAATGAAATAGTTTGTGAACCATATGGAACACTTAAGCTATATCTTCCATCAAAATCGGTTGTGGTTCCTTTTGATGTTGCGGCATGATAAACATTAACGGTAAACAAAGCTTCACCGGTTAATCCATCTTTTATTACTCCTTTTACAATTCCCATTTGTTGAGAAAAGGCAAAAGAAGGTAGAGCTGCAATCAGCAGGAATATAATTTTTCGCAACATGAAATAAACTTTTTAAGAATTATTTTTTAATCAAACGCTGGGTAGAAAAAAGTTGATTATTGAAGGTGATATGGATAAAATATACACCCGCACCCAAATTTTCTACATTTAAATAATAATCTGCACGACCAATATTTCCATTAGCAGAAATTACTTTTTCTCCAATAGCATTATAAATTTCAATAGAAGTGATGATTTCTGTTCCTTTAATTAAAACATTTCCATCGGTAGCTGGATTTGGAAACATATAAAAAGTTTCTGTTTCAACAGTTTCAGTTACACCAAGGCTATTACAATCACAAGCATGTTGACCTAAATTAGTCCAAGTATTACTTGGTAATGAATCCCATTGAACAGTTGGTTCAAAAACAGTTGGGTTAGTAGTTACACCGCCTTGAACAGAACTTTTTCTAATCAAAGTGTGATTTGCTGTCCACCACGCACCGTTTCCATCAGCCCATGCTGTACCTGGATCTTCACCCACTTTACCTAAAATATCTAAAATAGCCCCAGTTGAGATTAATTCTAAAGTAATAGCATCGTCACCATTCATGTGCAGTGGTGAAGGATATGCTGGTTGAGAGTGCTCATCAGCCATGGCGTATAAGATAGGATCACAGAATGCACCATCGCCTGGGTCTGTGGCAACACCATTGACTACTACATATACATCATTTGCAGCAACAGTTCCTGTTAAATCATAAGAATCAGAAATGGCAGTATTTCCATTAGAATAACGAGCAATTTTATAATTTGTTAATACTACAGGGTTAGCAGTTGGATTATAAATTTCAAGGGCTTTACTGTGAGATGAACCTTCTACATATTCTGAATAAAATAGTGTGGTACATTGTGAATTTGCAGCCGTAGCTGCCGTAATAAAAGCGAGAGCAAGTAGAGAATTTTTCATATATTATTTTTTAAATAGTTCCGAAACTTTAGGTAAGTGGTTTCGGATGGACAGATACGTCTCCTGTAGGATATTCACTTACGGTGTCAAATTTAAGCCAAGAATATTCATCTCACAACTCTTTTTATGAACCATTCAATAAATTAAAAGATTCTTCATCCACAGGTAATAATGAGCTAACACTTCAGCCCATTTAGACAGTTTTTAACACTCTTGGTTAAAAAACAATTTAAAATAAGCGATAAAAATCAGTTTTTAAAGGGTGAATTTATACAACTTAAAGATTAAATTTCGCCTCCCAATAAACCAAGAGCCAGGACGATGAAAAAGTTAATATTTTGCTAAGTCAGTTTTATTTTAGGTACTGCGCATCCCGTAAACTCTAAAAATCAACCAGCAAAAGGTTCTAAAGTAAATCAATTAGTAATTACCCAAATAAATTTGGAGCAATTTATGCTAGAACTGAGTTAAATGCAGTTTAACATTTAACCATTGGTAACTGTAGATTGATTGATTTACCTATTTTTGTATTGATTTGAAACACATTATCCAACATATTTTTCTGTTTTTAGTTTTTGGTTTACCCTCGCAAATCTTTGCTCAGGGTGCAAATTGTCCAAACTCAGATCCATTTTGCACGGGAACAACCTATACTTTTCCGAATACTACTAATTCAGGAGACCTTGGTCAAATAGATTGTTGCGGAACTACTCCTAATCCTGCTTGGTATTTTTTGCAGATAGATCAATCTGGAAATATTGATATTACCATTAATCAAACGGCAGCAGGAGGAAGTGGAATAGATGTTGATTTTGTTATGTTTGGCCCCTATAACACCCTCAACCAAGCTTGTAATACTATTCCAGGCGGAAATGTGGTAGATTGTAGTTATTCAACGGCAGCAGTAGAAACGGCAAATATACCATCTGCAGTTACTGGACAAATTTATGTTTTACTATTGACGAATTTCGAAAACGTACTAGGCACCATTCAGTTCTCACAAACGGGTGGTTCAGGTTCTACTGACTGTAATATTGTAATTCCATGTTCTGTTACCAATGTTACGGCTACAACAACCGCTTGTAATCCTGCAACAAATCTATATAATGTTTCAGGAAATGTTTCTTTTACTGATCCGCCCATTACTGGAACCATGACTATTACCAATAGTTGCGGAGGAGCGCCCGTGGTCTATAACGCGCCATTTGTAAGTCCACTTTCTTATAGTTTTAATAATTTAAATTCTACTGGTCAAAACTGCACCGTGAATGTTGTTTTTTCGGATGCGCAATCCTGTATTGGCTCTCGCAACTATCCTTCGCCTGCTGGATGCGTTCCCTGTGATTTATCCATTGATAACATTGTAATGGATTCTACCTCTTGCAATGGTGGATGTGATGGATCAATTACGATTACAGCATCAGGAAGTCAAGGGCCATTTTTGTTTAGCATCAATAATGGAGCAACCACACAAGCTTCACCCATTTTTAATAATCTTTGTGCAGGTGCATATACAGCCTGGGTGAGAGATGCGGGTGGTCTAGCTGGAGTTTGTACACAAACGCAAATTGTAAGTGTGGGTCAACCGGCACCAGTAAATGCAACACAGATGAATACCGATACTGATTGCGGAACTTGTTTGGGAATAATTGATGTAAATGCAACTGGTGGAACTGGAAATTACCAATACAGTATTAACAATGGTGGAACTTTTCAGGGCTCTGATATTTTTAATAATTTATGCATTGGTTCGTATACTGTTTTGATTGAAGATGAAAATCAATGTCAATCAACCGTTACAGGAGTGATTGATGCATTAAATGGACCAGTGATTACCTCGATTGTTTCTACTATTACTTCTTGTCCGAATAGTTGTGATGGAGAAATAATTATCACTTCTAGCAATACGGCTTTGTATAGTATTGATGGAGGAATAATCTTTCAAGCATCTAATACATTTACGAATTTATGTTCTGGAAATTATTTTATCGTTGTGGGTGATGGTTTAGGTTGTGAAGATAATGGGCAAACTACGGTAATCAATCCACCTCATATTCCTGTTTCATTTACATTTGATCCGCCACGCCCAACTATTTATGAGCCGGGAGCGAATTTCTACAATACAACGCCAGGAAACAATTCTTACATATGGACGTTTGATACTTTAGGATCGGCATTTAGTTCTTCTACCTCATTTACCTTTCCAGCAGAGCAAGCCACTTATTTAATTTGTTTGGAAGCAACCGATTTGGCTGGTTGTTCTGATTCTACTTGTCAATTTATTACCATTTATGACGAGCCGGCATTTTTTGTGCCCAACGCATTTACACCCAATGGAGATGGAAAGAACGATCGTTTTTCTATTGAATCAACAGGAATAGATCCCTCTACATTTGAAATTTTAATTTTTAATCGATGGGGAAATTTAATTTTTGAATCCAATGATATGAAATTTGAATGGGATGGAGTAACGCATAATGGGCCCAATTCAACCAAAGCACAAATTGATGTTTATGTTTATCGCGTGAGAGGTGTGGGATATGTTACGCAAGAAATTTTTGAGAAACGAGGGCATGTAAGTATTGTGAGGTGATTACACCGCCTTCTGCTTTCTAATTACTCTATAAAACCACTTAGGAAAAAATCTTTTTAAAGTCACCGCTTTTATTTCTTTTCCACCAATCAATACTTCTTTTTTCTTTTTTTCGATGGCGGAAATGATTTTTGTGGCGCAAATTTCTACTGGCATTCCTGTTGCCTGATTATGATCCATCACACCATGTGATTTTCCATCTTTACCAATGGCATTCACCGAAATATTGGTATTAATTTTTCCGGGACAAAGAAGGGTAATGGAAATATTATTTTTTTCTTCTTCTAAACGCAATGATTCATAAAATCCATGCAATGCATGTTTGGATGCAGAATAAGCAGAGCGCAAAAAGAATCCAAATTTTCCAGCAATGCTGCTCATCACGGCAATTTGTCCGCCTCCTTGTTTTCTCATATATGGAACCACTGCTTTTGTCAACGCAATATTTCCGAAATAATTGACTTCAAAAATTTTTCTATCAATAGAAATATCAGTTTCTAATGCTTCGCTGCGTTGACTGATTCCACCATTATTAATTAAAATATCTACTCTTCCAAAATGAGAAATAACTTTTTCTGTTTTTTCTTTCAGGGTATCTACTAAAGCTAAATCCAAAGGAAGAATAAAAATTTCTTTTGCACCTTTGCATTCATTTTTTACTCGTTCCAATTCTTTTTCATTGCGCGCAGAAAGAACTAATTTGTAATTTTTGCGAGCATATTGTATAGCCAATTCTTCTCCTATTCCCGAAGAAGCACCTGTTATCCAAATTACTTTTTCAGAATTAGTATTCACTTTTCAATTTCGTTTTTAGTATATAATCCGCCTGCTTTTTGTGCTGAGGTAACAATTCCCTTAATAAAAGCAGAACTAAAACCCGCATGTTCCATTTGATTTAATCCAGCAATCGTACAACCTTTCGGAGAAGTTACTTTATCAATTTCGTCTTCGGGATGAGATTCATTATGTATTAAAAGAGCCGCAGCTCCTTTTGCCGTTTGTGCCGCCATCAATAATGCTTCATCCGAATGAAAATCGATTTCTATTCCACCTTGTGAAGCTGCTCGAATAGCACGAAGGAAAAAGGCAATTCCGCAAGCACAAAGAGCCGTTGCAGATGTCATTTGATCTTCATTGATCACCGTCACTTTTCCTAGATCATCAAAAATAGATATAGTGATACTTATAGACGGAGAATTTTTATTTTTTCCGGCAATGCAAGTCATCGATTCTCGAATAGCTATGGCAGTATTGGGCATTGCTCGAATTATTTCCACCTTTGCTTTTATTCTTGATTGAATATCGTCAATAGTTATTCCCGATACAGTTGAAATAATCAATTGTTGAGATTGAATGGAATTGGAAATTTCATCTAAAACTTCATTTACTTTTTGAGGAAGCACACATAAAATGATGATATCGGCCTTTTCGATAGCTTTGATATTATCTGAAATTACCTGTATTCCTTTTTTCTGTAGTGGAGCTAGTTTTTCAATCTGTCTGCGAGTAATGGTAATATCTGAAGGATTCTTTCCTGCTTCGGTTAATCCAGAGGCTATCGAGGAACCTAAATTTCCGCCTCCAATGATGGTTATTTTTGCTGATTGCATGCACAAAATTAGGTTTATTTTATGAATTAACGAATGTAGTTAATCAGGGCATAGCCATCGCCTTCAACCAACGGAATGGATGATAAACCTAATTATTAGAGCACAAATGGCTAAAATCTCATTTTTGGAATTAAATTTGAGGTATGAATTTAAAAAATAATATGCGCTTTTTCATCCTTTCGTCTTATTCTATCCTTTTCATTTTTCTTGCTGGATTTTCATCTTGTACCGTTTACACCGATATTCGGGCAAAGAAACCAGCATTTATTGAAGGTATTGAGGACATAAAGAGTGTTGGAATTATTAATAGAACGGGAATGCCTTCGGGTTCACAAGCCAAAAATGTTTTAGAAGGAATTATCTCGGGCGAATCGGTTTTTGCTGATAAAGATGGTGCTGAAAAATGTGTGAGAGGGTTGTATGATTGTTTATTGAAATCTTTGAATTACGATAGCATCGTTTTGGTTAATCAAGTTTATATCGGTAATGCTATTAATAATTTTCCTCCGCGATTTTCAGCTAAATTAATCGATTCACTTTGTGAGGCTTTGAATGTAGATGCTATGGTTACTTTAGAATATTTTGATTCTAATTCGGGATTTGCAACTATTTTGGATGGCGCTATTAATCCAATGATGAACCGAGGTGGGTCTTATGGAAATAATAACAATATAGTGATTAAAACTGGTTGGAGGATGTATCAAAAAGGAGGAGTTTTACAAGACGAACATCGGGAACAAACTTGGACATCCTATTCCACTTATCCCTATGGATGGAATCGAGTAAATTATACTCAAAATTATGGTGTAGTTTCAGGAACTGGTTATATGGCTGGCATTAATCACGCTTTTCGAATTTCTGACCAATGGGTTTCTCAACGTAGACCTTATTTCAAAGGTGGAAGTCAAGCCTTGAGAAATGCCTCTAGATTTTCTAGATTAGGGGAATGGGAATTAGCTTTTGAATTGTGGAATCAAAGTTCAAAAAGCATGAAAAGAAAAGTGCGAGCAAGAGCATTGCATAATTTAGCTGTTTACTACGAACGAAAAGGAGATTTGGTAACTGCTATGGAAAAGGCAAACGCTTCCTTCATGATAAAACATTATACTCAAACTAGCCAGGAAATATTTTTCTTGAATCAGCGAATTGCTGACGAGCAAAAACTCAATTCCAATAAAAAGAAATAAGGAGTTTTACTTAGTTTTTTTAATTTCCTCTAGGTATAAATACTGATTTTTCAGCCCAAGGTTAAAATACCCTTTTACAAAATCTAAATTCTGTTTTTATTGACATAAGTTCGCTCACTTTTTGTGAATGAATAAATTTGGTCAATATCCTTTTGTAAGAATTCTAATTCCGTTTTTGGCAGGAATTTTATCTCATATCTATTTGGGAATGGGTGGGCCATTTGTTTTATTTCTGTTTGTTTTTCTGTTTATAATTTACTTCACCGATTTCATTACCGTAAATATTCTTGGGAAGTTTAATTTAAGATTAGTTAACGGAGTTTATCTGTCTGTTTTGCTTTTTTCGGCAGGAATTTGTTGGACTGGTTTTTTTGATGATCGAAAAAATGAAACACATTATGTTCATCTAGAAAATAAAGAGAAAACGTATCAGTTAAAAATTATCAATGAGCCCATTCATAAAGAAAAATCGGTAAAGGTTGAAGTGCGATTAATTGGTTTTTTAGAAAACGCGGGTTCGACAAGCTCATCAACTAACCAAGAATTGCAACCCGTCAAAGGAAAAGCTATTTTATATTTTCGTAAGAGTGAAAATACACTAAAATTGAA
>CAMBFX010000055.1 GCA_945865695.1 Chryseobacterium gleum
TGATCTTTGCAGAAAGTAAACACAAAGGAATTCCTCCTCCAGGGTGTACTGATCCTCCACAACAATATAAACCTTTTATCTTGCTCGAAAAATTAGGGTGACGAAGAAAAGCAGCAAACTTTGAATTGCTAGCGGCACCATATAATGAGCCGCGGTAGCTTCCTGTTCTTTTTTCAATTAATGGAGGCGTTAGTATATCTTCTGCCTCAATAAGTGGCTCAATATTTATACCCATCAAGCGATTTACTTTATCAATGATATTTTTTCGAGCTTGCGCAACTAGTGAATCCCAGTTTTGCCCAAAATCACCCGGTGCATTTATCATGACGAACCAATTTTCACCTCCACTAGGTGCGTCGCTTAAAAGTTCTTTGCTGGTAATATTGATGTAAACAGTAGGGTCTTCAAAAAGGTTTTTGTGTTCAAAAATATGGTCAAATTCTTTTCGGTAATTATCACTAAATAAGATGTTGTGAAGATCTAATTCGGCAAACTGCCTTTTGATGCCCCAATAGAATATTATTGCTGAACTAGAACGCTCTTGACGCAAGGTTTTCTCTGGGTGTTTTTGATCCTTCAGCAATTTTTTATAGGTAGAAAAGATATCCATGTTGGAAACAATAGAATCGGCAAAATGATCATTGTTTTTTGTTTTTATACCAACCGCTTGTCTATTTTTTATTATTATCTCTTCAACTCGTTGATTAAAATGAAATTTAACCCCATGGCGTAAGGCAAGCTGGTATAGGCTGGAGGTGATGCTGTGCATGCCACCAACAGGAAAATAGGTGCCTTTGTGAAGTTCTAAATGTGGTATCATACTCATAATACCTGTTGTAAGATATGGAGATGAGCCGTTGTAGGTAGCGTATCGGTTAAATAATTGCACAAGATGTGGTTCACTGATGCTTTTTTCATTAAGCGCATTTAAGTTTGTGCCAATGTCTAAACTCCGCATTTGCAGCATTGCCTTCATAGTATCCTTTGAAAGATAGGTGCCGATCTTATGCAAAGATTTTTCGAGGAATATAGGTGATGTTAGCTCGTATTTCTTTTGACTCTTTTGTAAATAAGCAAGCAACGCTTTTGCTTCTATTCCAAATTTAGCCGCAGCTTCATTGGCAAAGGTATCGCGGTTAGCATTTACCGTAAAACGAATGCCGTCTTCCCAAAAATAATTACAAACCGTTTCTTTGCGGTGATATTGAAAAAAGTCTTCCGGTTTCTCGTTAAACAATTCAAAAAGTTCTGTTACAAGTTCGGGTAGAGTAAAAAGTGAAGGTCCTGCATCAAAGCGATAGCCTTTTAATTCAAAAGCATGAAGTTTACCACCCGGATAGTTATTGGCTTCAAAAACTTCTACATGAATACCAGCAGCATTCAGGCGCAATGCTGAAGCAATTCCGGCAATCCCTGACCCTATGACAATAGCTGAAGCCATTTTTAATAAAAAAATGGAGTTATTTTGTAATACACATTTGAAGGATATGGATAACTAATGATCTTAAAAAATTTAAAGTAATTTTCTTTAATTACCTTCTCTAAGATGATTAATTGTTGAATTAACATGCTCGTTTCATAAAATGATAGCACGAAGTTAATAAAAGTTTTTGTGAGGGTGAGAAAAGATTTCATCAAGCTTCATTTGTGTTTTATAGCACTACTGAAATTATTTTTGAAACCTCTAGCGAGATATAGTTTCTAATATGCTAAGTAACGCTTTGCCTTTAGTTTTTCTGATTATAAAAATACTAATCTAACAGAAAAGGGAATTGCATTTGCATTATACACAAACTCAGCATTGCTTGTAGGTGATGTTAGTAGCTTAAATCAAACACAATTGCTTCAACTCTTCAATTAGTCAACATAAGTTTCTTGAATTATAGCTTTAACTTTTACAATTTCTTTTTCTGTTAATTGGTCATACGTTTTTATAATTCTGGATCTGTCAATACATCTTATTTGGTCTAATACTACCCAACCTTTTGTCTTATTATGTTTTACTTCCACTCTTGTAGGGTATGGTTTTGAAGCGGTTGTCATTGGAGCCACCACAATTGTTTGCAAATATTTATTCATTTCGTTTGGTGAAATAATTAAGCATGGTCTTGTTTTTTTTATTTCACTTCCTTGTGTCGGCTCTAGGTTGACTAAAACTATTTGATATTGCTTTAATTCCATTCTTCAAGATTTTCGTCTTCAAAAATGTCTGCCATTAAAAGTTTGTCATCCCCATTTTCATGCATTTTTTTAAATGCTTTTTCCCAACCTTTTCTCGGTGCATTTGTCGGTTTTAAGATAATATAACCTTTCTCCAGAACTAGCTCAACAGCGTCCTTGATATTGTATTTTTCAAGTATTGCTTTTCCAAGTCTTATTCCTTTAGAGTTGCCAATTGGTATTACTGCTATATTCATTGTCGTTTTTTATTGTAATTACAAAGTAACCACATTAATTTCTATTTTCCAAACCTAATTACGATAATTAGTATTGTTTTTTAATAATAAAATGTCCAAAAAAATTCGCCCTGTGTTTTGCGATTACAAGAAGTTGGCGTTTGAAACACTCAACTATATTTACCTACAAATGTTTTTTTAAGATAAAATACTATTTATTCGCTCGTCTTCGCCAATTACTGGTAGGTGCTCTTAGCTAACAATGCTCCACACACCGTTTACAATTTAATTCCTATTACACAAATGTCATCCACTTGTTCAAGGTCGCCTTTCCAATCTAAAAATGCCTTATTGATGATTTCAGACTGCTGCTGATGAGATAAATTATTGTTTTTTATTAGAAGGTCTGAAAACTGCTTGTATTTGAATTTCTTTCCGTTGGGTCCACCGAATTGGTCGGCAAGTCCGTCAGTAAATAAGTAAAATGCAGTGCTTTCCTTGTATTGAACTTGATGTGTTGTAAAAGGTTTGGGATAGTCTGATTTTCCTATTGGCTGTTTGTCGGCTTTTATTTCTTTTAATTCATTGTCTTGAATATACCATAAAGGATTGTTAGCGCCGCTCCAATAAACGTTTTTGTTTTTGGAGTCAATACATAATAGAGAAATGTCCATTCCATCTTTTACTTCACTTACGCTTTTTTCAAAAGTTTCTAAAACCAATTCTCTTGTTTTATCAAGAATTTTTCCGGTTTCGGTTAGTTTAAATTCTTTTATAGCCCGATTTAAAGCATTTGAACATACCACTGAAACCATGGCGCCTGGAACACCATGTCCCGTGCTATCTGCTGCTGCTATGAAAAACTTTTCTCCAACTTTTTCAGCCCAATAGAAATCGCCTGCTACGATGTCCTTTGGTTGATAATAAATGAAATTGTTAGACAAATGAGAATTTAAAAATTCTTGTGGTGGCAAGATTGCCTCTTGTAATCGTTTTGCATAACTTATAGAATCAACAATTTCTTTTTGTTTTTCTTCAACAAGGTGCTTTTGTTCTTCTACTTCTGTTTTTTGTAATGAAATAATTTTATTTTTCTTTTGTGATGTTTTTAAATTTTTAAATACAAATGCAGCAAAGAATGTGACTAAAATTAGTACAATAGTGCCAAGCAATAAAAACTGTTTTTGACGTTTTCTTTCGGCTTGTGATTGAGCATCTTTTTGGGCTTGTTCTGTCTTTTGTTTTTCAATGTCTTCTTTAAATTTTTGTTGAGCGCCGGCTTTAGCTATTTCTGCATCATTGATCTTAAGTTGTATCTGAATAAAATTTTGGTAGTGAACCAATGCATTTTTATAATTTCCTAATGCAGAATCTGCTCTAAATGCTAAGTTTTCTACGTTTGATTTTTCAACAACTACAGAAGTTATTGGGGTAATAATATCAAGTATTGTTTTAGCATTATGATATTGTTTGGCTAAAACATAATCTTTAGCTAAATGACTACCGAAGAAAACAATAGTTGAGTGATCTGTTTCGTCCATTCGTGTTGAAATTTTATCCCATAACCATTTGTGTTCTGTTATCGCTTCATCATATCTACCTAAAGATGCTAAAGCATCTCCTTTACCTATAATAAACTGAACGAGCAACCCAAAGTCGTTATTTGATTGAGCTATTTCTTCTCCTTGTTTAAAATAATCAATCGCTTTTTCGTATTCTTTTTTGTTCTGATATAAATAACCAATTTGCCTATAACAATCCGCCAAGGCACTTGTGTCTTTTTCATTGGTATAACCTGCTATTGCGCCTTTGTATTCTTTTAACGCTTTTGCATATTGCCCTAAATCTCTGTATAAATTTCCCGCAATAATAAATGCTCTGTTTTTTCTTTTGTCGTCCTTTATCAGTTTTTCGTTTTCTATCGCTTTATTAATATAATTTAGAGCTGAAACGGTGTCCTTATTTTGAGCATAGAAAAAAGCAGTTTGTATTAGCATCCTGGCAACGCCCTTATAAAATTTTGCCTTTTTATTGGTTTCATATCCTTCTTGCAAAATATTTAATTTTTTAAGCATATTACCCTGTTTAAAATAATAATCAGATAACATAAGGACTGCATCGGTATAGCTTTCATAGACATCATTTCGTATGGCTACTTGCATATGTTTTTTATATAATTTTTCTTCTTCTGCAATTAACTCTTTATTCCCTTGAAAATATATTCGTTCTATATCTAAGGCCTGAAAACGCCATTGCATTAATCGTTTTCGAAATAAACTGTCTTTCGTTAGTGGTAATAATTTATCAATTATGTTGATGATAGGCTTTGCATATTTCAAATTATCTGCTAGATCACATAAATCACATACTCGTAAATACAATTTTATTTTAGTTGAATCTGATTTAGTTTTGTTTATTTCCTGTAATAAAGAATCAATTATTTGTTTATCGTTGGAAACGGCTTTTAATTGATTATTTTTAATTGCAGCATTAAGTTTGTCCTTTGTAACGTTTTGGGAAAACAAAAAATTAGTGTTAAGTAAAAAACACCAATTAAAAAACAGGAAGTAAATTATTATTTTCACACTTAATTTTTATTATTGATTCTAGCCAACTTGTTTAACATTTCATCATCTCACACCTATTCCTCCAATATGGTTGGCTTGAGTTGATTTTAAAATTCTTCTCTAATTTAAACTTTTTTACGGGGCTTTGAACTAAAAAAGCCCCAACCTTTCAGTTGAGGCTTTCTTTCTAAAATTTATTTCTTAGTAAACAATTACTTTCTTAAATACTTCTTTGCTTCCGTTGGTCAATACAATGGTGTACATTCCAGAAGCGATTTCATCTAATACAATAGGTAATTGATATGTACCTGAATGATTAGTGATGTTTTTAGAGATTACCACTTCGCCAATCGCATTGTGCAATTCTAGAGTATAGTTATCTGCTTTCTCTGCTTTAAATGTAATATTAAATCTTCCATCATTCGGATTAGGGAATACCGCTAATAAATAAGGATTCTCTGCTTCGTTAATTCCAACAGTAGTTGTTGTTCCTGTAGAAGATGGAGAAGAACATCCGTTAGCAGTTACCACAACGGTATAAACTCCATTGGTAACTACGGTGATGTCTTGATTAACTTCTCCAGCTAACAAGTTTCCATCTAAATACCATTGGTTACCGGTTGCAGAACTTGAGGTCAATACAGATCCCACTTGAGAAATAGTTGGTGTTGCTGGAATTGTATTTACTGTCATGGTAATTGCAGTAGAGGTAGCAGGGTTATTTTGAACTCCTGGTAAGTTGGATGTCATCACGCAGGTAATAACATCTCCATTAACTAAAGTAGTTGAAGTAAAAGTAGTGCTGTTTGTTCCAACATTTCCACCATTTATTTTCCATTGGTAAGCTGGAGTGGTTCCACCATTTCCTGGCAATGCAGTAAAAGTTACTGATTCGCCTTGACAAATAGATTTGTTTGGGTCACTTGAGGTAGCTGTTACGCTTGCAATATTAGAAGAAGAACCTTCAATAATTGGCACAAAAACATTTATATCTGGATTATAGAACATATCCTCAATTCCACTTGGCCAAATAACATGCAATGAATCAACCCCAGTAGCCGTTCCTAAACCAAAATGACAGTCTAATGTATTCATCACACCATAAGCTTCACCTGAACGAACTTCACGAATTTGAACTCCCCAAGGGCCATAAAGTTTTAGAATAGCTCCTATTCCATTAATGTTAGAAGTAGTTCCTTCACACTGAAAAGTGACGAAATTATTTCCATCCACACCATCATTCATCCATAATTTATCATTTCTAGAAGAAGGACTATTATATACATCAGCATAACTTGCAAAAATATCTACATGTCCATCATGATTTAAATCTCCTGTTCCTTGAGAAAGGATCACATAGTTATTATAAATAAAATCATTTAAATCTAAAGTAAAAGTCATATCACCATTGTTGATATAAAGTCTATGTTCATTATCTCCTGTAATTAAAATATCTTGGTAGGTATCGTTATTAAAATCTTCAAAAATAACGTTCATTCCAAAGAATGTATTTGTTCCTGAAATTCCTGAACCAGCAATTATATTAGTAAAAACTCCAGATCCGTTATTTTCTAAAAACTGACTTTCTACATCATAATTTAAAACAAATGCATCCATATCACCATCATTATCCAAATCACCAAAATCAGAAGACCATGATTGAGCTCCGATTCTAAGATTTGAAGTGTTTGCAACATCTTGTGTGTAGGTATTATTTCCGTTGTTTAAGAAAATCTGATTGATTCTACGTGCGTCTAATGGGTTAGAAATTGCTTGACGACAGTGAGTGATGTATAAATCCATTTTATTGTCGTTATTAATATCTGTCCAAATAGATGCATAATTTCCGCTATTGTCAGAAACAGGAGAGGTAGCCATTGGAATTAATGCTTGATTGAAAGTCCAAGAAGAACCAGCATTATTTTTATAGATATGAGACATTCCCACATCATGACAAACAAAAGCATCAATAAAACCATCCCCATCTACATCATGAAAATTTGAGCCTTGCGTAAATAAATAACCTGCACCAGTTGCTACAGAAATATCTGTTGTGGTATAGGTAGCGCCATTTCTTGTTAAAACAGTAGCCGAACCATTATCACCCCAAAGAACATCGTTCATTCCATCATTATTAACATCACCTACACACATTCCCCAAGGGCTACCGATATTGTTGGTATAACTAGTTTCAGTAAATGTTCCGCCACTTGTATTTTGGTATTCGATATACATTGTTGCGTTATTCGCTGCACGAACAATATCATCATAACCATCACCATTCATATCCACCACACCAACTGCATTTCCGCTATGAAAAGTAGTAGTTGGCAAAAGAGATGTCATGTCGGTAAACTGAATAATCGCTGGAGGAGGAGGAGTTCCTGCAGAAATATTAATGGTGAAATTTCCTGAAGTTGTATTTGAATAACCATCCACCACTATGTAATAACTTGTTGATGGATTCAAAGTAAGATTGGTTATTCTAGGAAGAAAAGCATTGGTGTAGGTTGGAGCGTTATCACACTGATCTTCGCTACATCCAACTGGCGTTCCATTACAGGTAGATTGATAAACATATAATTGTGCATCAAAGTTGGTCGTGCCCTGACATAAAGAAATAGTAACATACTCAGTAGAAGCACCGGTATTGTAACGATAAACTACGTCTCTAGAATTTCCATTATTGGAAGAGCTCGGGCAAACCGTACTGTAAGTATTAGTCATACCAGTGGTAAAACCATTTGCAGTGTAAGGAATAGATGAAATCAGAGTAGCTGTGCCACAAGTTTCACCACCATTTTGAGACATAGCCAAATTACTAAACCCTAGAGTTAAAAGTAGGAAGGCAGATTTGTAAATTTTTTTATACATAAGTTTTGGTTTTTTAAATGTATGTACGAGTGCTTCGCAGTTCATAGCGTTTTTATTTGACCTCAAGTTTACGATAATTTATCTATAATAACTACCATTCTAGACTGATAATTATGATTTCTATTGAATCACAACCGATTAATCTGATTCGATTTAGTAAACGGTGATTGGAGAGCAAAAAAATTACTTACTTTTACCATCAACATTAAAAAAGGCTTTTTATGATTGCATTTGTTAATAGAAATAAAAGCATCTTCATTCTTTTGATGACTTTGATAAGCATTGTTTTCATTGCTAATCTTCAAGCCAAAGAAACCACGATTAAATCCTTTCACACCAAAAAAGAAAGAGAAGAATTAAGACTTTTACTAAGATCGCAACCAGTGGGGCAAAATGATTTATTTGCTGGCTCAGGCGTTTGTGGTGGTTGTCATGGTCATGATCCCAACGAATTTGCTTTGATTGACCCTACTACATTAGAAGATATAAACATGACCGATGATTGGGCAGCAACGATGATGGCTAATTCTGCTAAAGATCCTCTATGGAGAGCAAAAGTGAGTCATGAAATTTTAGTGAATCCTGCGCATCAATTATCCCTAGAAGATAAATGTACTTCTTGCCACGCTCCCCAAGGAAATGCCAATGCCCATCATAATGGTGCCGCATTTTATGGAATTACCGATATGATTGGAGATTCAGTTGCATTAGATGGTGTTGCCTGTGGTGCTTGTCATCAAATTAAAGATACATTAAATAGAAAAAGATTTTCAGGTACGATGATTTATGATACCACAAAAACAGTTTATGGACCCTATGGAAATCCGTTTGCTGGTCCGATGCAATCATTTATTGGGTTTAACGTTCAATATGGCGAACACATTGCAAAATCAGAACTTTGTGCGGGATGTCATACTTTAATAACCGAAACTGTTGACCTTGTTGGAAATTATACAGGAGATCATTTTGTGGAACAAGCTACCTATCATGAATGGCTGAATTCTTCCTATAGCTTGACGGATAAATCCTGTCAACGTTGCCATATCCCGCAGATTGATGAAAACGTAGTTATCGCTGCCAATTTTCAATTTCTTGCGCCTAGACGTCCCTTTGGAAAACATCATTTAATTGGAGGAAATACATTTATGTTGAGATTAATGCAAGATAATATTTCTGCCTTAGGAATTACAGCTCCATCTTATTTATTTGACACAACTATCAACCGAACCAATCGTTATTTGCGTGATAGCACTTTAAATGGCAGTTTAATAGAAGCTAGTCGAACAGCAGATACTGTTTTTTACGATTTATCCTTAGTGAATAAAGCTGGGCATAAATTTCCTTCAGGATATCCTGCACGAATTGCTTATGTAGAATTTGTAGTAATGGATGATTTAGGAGACACGCTTTTTAAATCAGGAGTTACGGATAGTGATTTTAATTTAATTAATAGAAACACAGATTATGAACCACACTATAATACAATAAATGATGAACAAGAAGTTCAGATTTATGAAATGGTCATTGGAGATGTAAATAATAATCCAACCACTGTTTTAGAAAGAGCAAAAGCTCTACTTAAAGATAATCGATTAACACCACTTGGATTTACCACTACGCATTATGCGTATGATACTACACTAATAGCCGGAGGTGCATTAACTGATCCAGATTTTAATAAAGTTGCATCTGTTGAAGGAAGCGGTGCTGATATTGTTCATTATCATATTCCTTTAGTAGGATACACCGGAAATTTGAATACATCAGTGAGGGTCTATTACCAAGCGGTACCTCGACGTTGGTTAGATGAAATGTTTGCTTATAACTCAACAGAAATTGATGCGTTCCGAAATATGTTTAATTCAGCAGATCATACACCCGTTTTAGTGGAAGAAATTTTATTGGGTGATATTTTCACTATAGGAATGGAAGAAAATGAAAAACAAAAATTAGTTATTTATCCTAACCCTACAAGAACTGGATATGTAACCATTGGCGGAGTTAACATCACTGAGGTAGAAGAATATTTTATTATGGATTTGAGTGGAAAAATTGTCAATCACCAAAAAAATATATTTTGGTTTAATGGTATAATTGCTCTGCCAGCAACCAAAGGCTCTTTTATTTTATCAGTTAAAACAGATACAGGTTGGGTAAGTGAAACCGTTATTAATCTTTAATGATTAATAAAATCACTTTGCCAATAAAACAATGATTAATCAACTAAAAAAAATCCAATTACCGGATAATGTCTCAACAGCCTATTTAAAATTTTGCCTTCGATTTATCGGTGTCGCATTACTTTTCTTTTTATTCCAACGTTTTTTATTTATTATTTATTATTTCTCTGATTTAAAAGAAGCAGGATTCTCTTCCGTTTTCTACATTCCGTTTAAATCTTTGCGACTGGATTTATCCACTGCCTCGTATATGCTAGCACTTCCATTTGTTTTAGGTTTACCTGTTTTCTTTTTTAAAAACGAAAAATGGTTAAAGTGGTACAATATTTTTATTCTCGTCATAATTTGCTTTATTTTCTTGGTAATCTCATTGATTCATGCTGGAGAATTAATGGTTTATCAAGAATGGAAAACAAAATTATCTTCGCGTATTTTTCTTCATTTCGAAACTCCAGATGAAGTTGGAAGGACTGCTTCAAATACCTACACTATTTTATTTATCTTCTTTGTCTTTCTTCAAGCCTTGTTTTTCTATTTTGTTTATTTCAGATGGCTAAAAAAAAATAAACTTAAAATATACAACGATAATTTACTTTGGAAATTCATCCATTTTTTCTCTACTCTCATTACTGGAATTGGTATAATTCTCATTTTACTTCGTGGCGGAGTAAGCCAAATTCCCATCAGTTTAAAATCATCTTATTTCTCTAATAAACATATTCTGAATGATCTTTGTATAAACAGCACTTGGCATTTTATGCACGATTGGTATTTGTATATCAAATTTAATATTGACGAATATTTTGATGTGATTCCGCAAGAACAAGTAGATGAACAAATGGCCATTTTGATGAAATCAGATCCATCGCAACATATTGATGTATTAGAGAAAAAAAATTGCAATTTAATTTTTATTGTTTTAGAAGGTTGGTCGGCACAAATGATAGAACCTATGGGCGGATACAAAAATGTTTCTCCAAATTTTAATCAAGCCGCTAAAGAAGGCGTTTTATTTCGAAATGTTTATGCGACCTCTTGGACCTCAGAAGTGGGACATGCTTCCATTTTTAGTGGTTACCCTGCAATTCCAAAGATAAAGATTACACAGCTGCCCCAAAAGATCAGAAATATGCCTTCGTTGACCAATATATTGGATGAGTATTATTCGCATCATCATTTTGGTGGAGATTTCTCTTATGGAAATATTGGTGGTTATTTATTGGATGCAGGTTTTGATGAAATCACTGATGAAAATCAAATGACCGAACTAGAACCAAAAGGTAAATTAGGAATACACGATGAAGCTACCTTTCCTTTTTTCTTAAATAGAGTAGAAAATGCAAAGCAACCATTTATCTATGGTTTATTTACTCAAAGCACGCATGCGCCTTTTGATTTTCCAGGAAATGAAGATCAACATTTGAAAGAACATGATGCCTATCAACAAGCCATTACTTATGCAGATAATGAAATCGGTAAATTTTTAAAGGCTATTAAAAGCTCTCCGTTATATGAAAACACTTTGGTCGTTCTCGTTTCTGATCATGGAAGAATCAATAATGAGAATGAAAATCCATACAGCGAAAAAATGTTTCATGTTCCGGTTTTGTTTTGGGGTGGTCCGCTAAAAGATTCAGCAATGGGAATGCAAGTGGATAAACTAGGTTCACAAATAGATGTGGTAAAAACCTTGTTGATGCAAATGGGAAAAGAAACAAAAGGATTTAAATGGAGCAAGGATTTATTGAATCCTAGTTCGGCAGAATTTGCTTTGCATACTTGTATAAATGGGTATGGTTGGGTAGATAAAAATGGACATTTTGCCTATAATATGGCCGATGATATTATTTTAGAAAATTCGTATAAATCAGATGAAGAATATCAAAAAGCATTGAACCAATGCAGGTGTTATATTACTTCAGCGTATAGGGAATTTAAAAAACTCTAACGGAAAATCGACATCACCAAATCATTAAATTCGGTGAGCACAAAAGCCCAAATTATCACTGATAAATACAATACAAAAACAGTTTGTTTTTTGTGATGATAAAATCTTGCTGCTAATACCGAACCGATAGGAATAGAAATAATACAAGGAGTTACAATGGCAATTCCTGTTAAACCGAATGTCTTTTTGATACGGATTATTTTTCTTCTACCAGGTGTAAAAACCTTTTTGATAATTGGTTTACCTTGACTTTTAAGAAGTGCTTCTTTTTTTAATCTACGGTGATGCGTATTATCAATTAACCAACCTGCTCCAAAATAAAAAATACTTACTCCAACAATTCCGCCAATAGAAACAAATAAAATCGTTTCCCAAAAACCGAAAGTATATAAGCTAACAGAAGGTGCGAACAAAAATTTTGTAGCAGATAAAATGAAAACGAGTATTAATGCTCCCCAGTTCACTTTAAATTTTCTCTCCGTATGCCAAATCACCAGCATCACCTAAACCTGGAACGATATAAGCTTGCGCAGTTAGTTCAACATCTATAGATCCTATCCAAATAGTGGTATTCTCTGGTAAATTTTTCTTTACATGTTCAATTCCTTCAGAACTTGCGATTAATGCTACAATATGAATATGTTTTGGAGTTCCTCTTTTTAACATGGCTTTATAGGCTAAAACCATTGAAGCTCCCGTTGCTAACATCGGATCACAAAGAATCAAAACTTTATCATCAATAGAAGGACTTGATAAATATTCAATTTCTACATCAAATGTTTCGTCATTCTTATTGTGTTTTCTGTAAGCAGAAATAAATGAACATTCGGCCTGATCAAAATAATTTAACATGCCTTGATGTAAGGGTAATCCTGCTCTCAAAATAGTTGCCAAAACAGGTTGTTCTGTAATCAATTTCATTGGAGCATTTCCAAGAGGAGTTTCTATATCCTCTTCGGTAAAAGCTAACGTCTTGCTTAGTTCATAAGCTAAAATTTCTCCTGTTCTTTCCATGTTTCTTCTAAAACGCATACGATCAAGTTGAACATCTACATTTCGCATTTCCGATAGAAAATTACTGAACAATGAATTGGTTAAAGCTAAATTATGAACCTTCATGGTAGTATCTGATTTAATTTTTGTGAAGGTAAATGATTTTTCAGAAACAACAAAGAACAGTGATAAATTCAATTCAAAAATAGAATAATGGATGAACAAATTGAATAAAATTATGTAAGTTTGAATCGTGCCAAAAACAATCATCCAAACTGAAAACGCAATAAATGGGGAAAAAAATTACCCAATTGAAATAGGTTCATTGAGTGAATCATCTCTGGAAAGTATTTTGAATTTACCAGAAAATAAAAACGCTAAATTATTTATATTGCTGGATGAGCATAGCTTACAAAATTGTTTCCCAAAATTAGTGAATGACTGCCCATCATTTTCACGCGCGGAAGTATTGGAGATTGAAAGTAGTGAAGCAAGCAAAAACATTGAAATTTGCACAAGAATTTGGCAAGCTATTACCGAATTGGGTGCCGATCGCGAATCGATACTTGTTAATTTAGGAGGAGGCGTAATCACTGATATGGGTGGCTTTATTGCTGGAGTTTATAAAAGAGGAATACGTTTTATTAATATTCCAACTACTTTATTGGCGATGGTAGACGCCTCAATTGGAGGAAAAACAGGTGTTGATTTAGATAATGTAAAAAATCAATTGGGAATATTTAATTCACCCGATGCAATTTATATTGATACCGATTTTTTAAAAACACTTTCCAAACGTCAAATGATGGCCGGATTAGCCGAAATGATTAAACATGCGTTGATTGCTGACCGTTCTTATTGGGATTTAATTCGTAAATCAGATTTTTCTGAAAATAAAAATTGGATAAAATTGATATTGCCTTCCCTAAAAATAAAAAACGAAATTGTTAAAAATGATCCTCATGAAAAAGGGTTGCGAAAAATTTTGAATTTCGGGCATACTATTGGACATGCTATTGAATCTTTCTCGTTGGAAAATGCCAATATTTTATTATTGCATGGGGAAGCTGTGGCAATTGGTCTAATTTGCGAAAGTTATTTGTCTTTTAAACATCGTTTAATTACTAAAAAAGATTTAGAAGAAATAACAGCGTTTATCACCTCTATTTATCCTCGTTTTCCATTAGAAGAATTAGCTCATCATCGAATTATTGAGCTCATGAAAAACGATAAAAAAAATAAAAACAATCAAATCAATTTCACATTATTGAATAGTATCGGAACGGCCACATTCGATAATTTTATAACAGCAGGTGAAATCAAAAACGCATTAGTTTATTATAAAGCGGTATATGAAAAATGATATTATTCTTTTTAGTAAAAAAATAATTTCGGCGCAAAAAATTCAATTACCGATTTCTAAGAGTGAATGTAATAGAGCTTTAATCATTTCTTTGATAAGCCATAAAAAAGTAACTGTTGAAAATATTTCTGATGCTGAAGATTCACAAAGTCTTTTCCATTTGACCAATGAAATTAATGCCAACCAAGAACTGAATTGCGGAGCAGCAGGAACCAACCTTCGTTTCTTAACTGCCGCTTTAAGTATTCGTAGCGGTTCATACACGCTTGCGGGTAGTGATCGACTGAAAGAACGCCCTATTTCTGAATTGGTAGATGCATTGAATAAATTAGGCGCCAATATTTCTTATTCAGAAAAAAATGGATTCATCCCCTTAAAAATAATTGGGAGAAATATTTTAGGAGGAAAAATTGATTTGAATCCATCTATCAGCAGTCAATTTATAAGTGCTTTGATGATGATAGCTCCTGAATTAAAAAACGGATTGCAAATCCAATTCAATTTGAAACCAGTTTCATTTCCCTACATAAAAATGACTGCAGAAATGATGAAGTTATGTGGTGCAATAGTGCAATACAATGAGCATCAAATTCAGATTACACCACTACCCTACCAAAATAAAAAAATTCATTGTGAAAACGATTGGAGTGCGGCATCTTATTTTTATAGTATGGTAGCAGTAGATCCTACATTAAAAATCCTACTTCCTGGTTTAAAATTACACTCCTTACAAGGAGATTCTATTGTTAAAGAAATATATTCTGTTTTTGGCATAGAAACTATTTTCAAAGAAAATGAAATAGAAATTTTTAATAACAAAGATGTTTTTTGCGACTATTTTGAATATGATTTTACTGATTGTCCGGACTTAGCACAAACGCTTGCCTTCACTTGTTGTGCTCTTAGAATTTCTGGAAAAATGAGCGGACTTTCTACTCTAAAAAACAAAGAAACAGACCGTATCGTTGCTTTGAAAAATGAAATGGAAAAATGTGGAATGAAAGTTGAAATTACCAATGATTCAATAAAATTTTCTCCAGAAAAAGAATTACCACAAAACATCGAAATTAAAACCTATGATGATCATCGGATGGCGATGTCAGCTTCAGTAATGTGTCTAATTTGTGATTCGGTAACTATTGAAAATAAAAATGTGGTTGCAAAATCATTTCCAAAATTTTGGGAGGAATGTTCTTCAATTTTTAACATAAAATAAAAAAGGTTCCCAAATTTTCATTTGGAAACCTTTCAAAAAAAATCTCTATCGCTATTTCTTCATCTTCGCCAACACATCTTTCGCTACGTCTTTGTGAATGGTCATCGTCATCATTTTTAATTTGATGTAATCTTCATGCATAAAATAATATCCAAATTCTTTACATGTTTCTCCGCAATTACGTGAACCAGCACCTGAATCTTTTACTAAATACCAAGTTTTTCCATCCACCTCTTGAAAACCTACCATATGCATGGCATGATCATCCGTTGTGCTTTGATTTAAAAAACGAAAAGCTCTTGCATTTTCATCAATGTAATTAGAAGGAATATCAAAAGTAGGAATGATAGCTACTTGCTTCCAAGATTCAAAACCTGCTTCAGAAACATCTCCACCAATGCTAATGGAATGTCCTTTTGTTAATGCATTTTTAATTAATCCCATGAAATCATCCAATGGAACATTTTTAAAATCTTTACTTCTATACCAATTATCTGGAACATCATACAATGAATTTTCATAATATGGAGCATTCATCAACGACATAAAATCTACGTAATCATCTGGATTTAATTTCAATTGTGTTTTCATATAATCCATCGGAGAAATTTCTTTTCCATCTACTTTTATTTTTTCTGGAACAGTACCCATATGAAATTCTAAAATCTCCTTAACAGTAGAAACAACCAATTCTTCGTTCCATTCACTTCTTTCTTTTACACCTTTGAGATACTTTTCAATTTCCTCAAACATTTTTTCATGTGTATGAACAGTTTGTCCTGCTTTTAATCCCGTATAATCTTCAATTCGCACTAATCCATGTTGCTTCATCATCTTGGCAACCGACATTGTTTGACTTCCTTCTCCTAATACGATTTCTCCTCTAGTTGATACAAAATTCTTTGCACGTTCTAAATATTCCCAATAAACCGTAAACATTTCAGAAAGTTTTACTTCTTTAACTGAAATTCTTTTTATTTCAGATTCATAATAAGAAGTAGTGGAAAAACACCAACATGTTGCTGTGTTTCCCTGTGAAACGGGTTTATTATGCCAAACTTTTATGTATTTATCAGGATCGGTTGGTAAAGTGGATGCAGATAAATCTATTTTAAAAACTTTGTGTTTTTTTATTTCCTTTTTCTCTACGTCAAAATCTTTAATTCCTTTCAGAATCGTATTCTGATAATAACCCGATTTTGTTTCAATGAAAGTAGCTTTGTCTTTTGATTGGGCCATTGTCATTATTGATACTCCAGTGAGTAGTAATGATGTTAAGAGAGTTTTAGTTTTCATAATTGCTTTCTTTTTTGAGACGCGATGCATAGCGTCATTATTCGTTGTTTTCATCAGTGTAGACGCGATGCATCGCGCCTTTAGATATCCCTGATAAAAAAGTAATACTTACTTATTAAACTTCGTCTTGATAGGTTTTACAGTGTAACCATTTTTTCTTAGTAATGCAATTACACCATCTTTACCTCCTAAATGAGCTGCACCTACCGCATTAAAAGTTACTTGCTCTTTTGAAATTGCTGCAATACGATTAGCCATTTTAATATTTCTATCAGTTAAAAACGCTTTTTCAAAATTTTCTGGCATAGAGGTATCTGCCGAAAGCTCTATCATTTTTTCTAAATCTCCTTCAAGATAAGTATCTACTAATAAATTATACAAGGAATCACTTGCCTCTTCTTTAGTCATCGCTAAAAGCAGGGCCACTTGCTCCTCAATAGAAATCATATCAACTGCTGCAAATTGCTCTTCGAATTTTTCAATTCCAATCACTTTTTTCTTTGCTTTTTTTGCTTTCATGAAAAAATCTAAATCTAACGCAACAGCTTTATCTTTCTTTTCAGAAGAAACCATCAATTCGCTATAAATAAAAAACGGTTTGTAATTTCTTTGAGAAGTTAAACTCACTTTCATTCTTTTTTGCAATAAAGAATCAATTGTTCTGAATTGTCCTGGGGTAATAAACGAATCAATGGGTTTTTCCATCATCATAAAATTCATCATATCGGTCATATTCATTTCATCCATGTTTAATTCCATTGCATAGGCATCAGAAGCATTGAATACTTGCGCAACGACTGTATCATAAGCAAAAACACGCGCATTTTGAATATGAATAGTTCCATACAAATAAGAGGGTGTTTTAATTCCATTCCCTGAAATTTCCCAGAGAAGTGTTTTGTCATCACCAAATTCATATTTTACTTTTGGCTCACCTGCTCCACTCTTTTCTTCGTTTGAAGAAGCTCCACAAGAAAGTAATGTGGTAATTAATGGAAGTAGGAAGAAATTCATTATTGTTAACTTTTTCATTTACTATTGATTATTTATTATTGTTTTTCATTTATCATTTTACATTTTTAATTCCTGTTACAATCCGGACAAATACCAATTACCAAATAATTGATTTCCTTTTTCACATATCCTTTTGGTAATTCTACATGCGCAATACTCACATCATCTAAACAATTTGTTGTATTACACTTCTGGCATTTAAAATGAATATGATCATGATTATGCTTTTCGTGATCATGATCTCGACAATAGGCATATTTCAAATGATTATCATCGTCCATTACTTTATGTAAAATATCCGAATCAATAAAAGTTTTCAAAGTTCGATAAATAGTTACACGGTCAAAATTTCCTTTAGCTCTTTTTTCTAATTCCAACTCAGAAAAACTATGAGTACCTTTTTTCAGGAATTCATTCAATACAAAAACTCTACAAGGTGTAACTCGTAGTGAACGATTGATTAATATTTGGTTAACTGGATTCATTTTAGAACTGTTAAAAATAATAAAACTACTTCATTTTAGGAATCAAACTTTATAAGTGGTTGTAAAAAGGGATAACCGATATGAATTCAAATAAACTAACGGCTATTTCAAATTATCCTCTTTCATTTTACGATTAGATTTATTAAGGCTATAACCAATCGTTCCCATTTCTTGAAGAAAGAAAAATTTTTGATCTGCTGTATGTCCTGCGCCCTGAGTAATTATTCTAAACATGGAGATAAAACCAGTTTTCACAGAAAAATTAAGAAATAATTGAGGCAAAACATCAAATCTCAAACCAGCATTAAGCGAAGTTCCCCATCCTGCAAAATGAAAAACATTAGCACCCTCCTTATTAAACATATCAACCTCGCTTCTTGGATAAACAATACCAGCACCTATTCCTACATAAAAATCTAAATTCTGTTTACCCGATTTACTTCTCCAAATATGACCATAAAAATCACCTTCAGCAGCAATATAATTTAAACCATCGGTATGCTCAAAACGCATAAAGTCACTCGACATAGCCATTGTTTTATCTGAATAAGTTCCGGCGTACTGAGAACTTGCTGTTGAATCTATGGTGCCCGACACGGTTAAAATTTGATTTTGTTCAGCCACATATTTCATATGATCATGACCAACTGAAATTGAAAATCTTTCTGTGATAAAAAAACCAGCCCTTAAATTATATTGAGGCACTGTCCACCACCTTGGATTAAAGTAAATATTTACATCAAAAGGAGATTGTCTATCCTTAGCAACCACATTTTTCATAGTAAAATCATAACCAGAACCATTGAAATGAATATCGCTTTTGGTGTATTGAGATCGATTGTAGCCCCAAGAAATCCAAAACTGATGCTTGCGTTCAGGAGACTTGAAAAGCTTGTCTGTGAGATAATCAGATTGTGAAAAAACTGAAAATAAAGAGCAAAAAGTTAAAAATAAAACAAGTATTGTTCGCTTTTGCATAGATTATAATTAGAGATGGCAAAGATTTAAATTTTTTTTGTAAATTGCTATGACAAATATCACAATTATATGCCTAAAGGTTCAGTAAAGTTTTACAACGAAAAAAGTAAGTTCGGTTTTATCAAAATGGATGACACTGGAGCAGAAATTTATGTGGGTTCAACAGGATTGTTAGAACCTATCAAAAATGACGACTTGGTAGAATTTGAAATTCAGGATGCTAA
>CAMBFX010000056.1 GCA_945865695.1 Chryseobacterium gleum
GTAATCCCACCTATTCTAGAAATCTTTTTAATACCCCCAATTAATCATCCTAAAAATTAATAAAAATGAAACTCCTAAAATGCAGAGCCACCAAGGATATTTTGCCCTCCGAATATTCTTGGATAAAAAGAAAGGTAGAAAAAGAAGAAGTTTTTTCTATCGATACATCAGATTCGAAAAAATGTATTTCCGAGAATGGAATCAAATTGTTGGATGCAAACAATCATAAAATCACTTTGCCATTTGCATTGCTTTCTTTCGAATACCAAAAAAAGACTTATGGCATTTTTATGGTCGAATCCAAGGAAGAGCAAGAATGTTTCTATTGCCGCGAACAACCATTTGGTTATTTGGAAACCTTAGCTAAAATTCAATCCAAGAATGAAAATTCGAATGGAGTAGGGGAGAGCGATGAAATACTCACCATAACCTTCTCTTCAAATAACACTACTATTGAAACATCCCATTTAGCCGTAATAGAACCTTTATTTTAAATTCAATGAACATGAAAACAATGAAAGAATTTTTAAAAACATTCGATTTTTTGAATGCAACTACTTTCAAAGAACTGAATTTGCAAGAGAAAGATCCCAACTGCAAATACCAATCAGCCTTTATTGATGGCGAACAGAGTTACTTTTGGTTTACCTATGTGCCCATCGCTACTCCCCGATTGTTAGAAGAATATTTTTTTAAACGATCAAATCCGGTTATTGCCGGCACCAATTTCTATCGTCCGTTTTTTTTAATTGTTTCTGACTTTAGCGGTTTATATATGGCAGGGCTCGAGGATGAAAAGTTTACCAAATACCCCAATGATAAAGTAATGGAAGTTTTAGTGCGCGGTTTGGCCGATAGCGTTGACGCTAAATTGGACATTAGCCAACCACAAAAAGAGTTAATGGATAGAATTAAGCGAGAAATTAATGAACGTTTTGGGCCATCAAATGCAGGCAATAATGAATCAGGATACCTTGCTTTAAATAAAACCTTAAAAGATAATATACACCGAAAAGATCGGACGCGGGAGGCTCATCTGCAAATTCATTTAACGCAAGAGAAAATAATCAAGGAACAAAGCGAAGTAATTAGCGAAATGAATGATTTGGTGCACCATATTCTTTTTTCGCTGGCAAATCGAAAACAATTGATGTCTTTACTCGAATTACCCGGAACCCATATTTACATTAACCCGTGGTACAATGGCAATCTTTTATTAGCTAAAGCATCGAATTGTTATTTATCCGAAGCCAAGAATTCAATGCAAAAATGGAATGATATTTACCTGCTCATTGCCAAAGATGGGTCAACAACCATCGAAAAGCTTTCTGAAAAAAATCCTGCCGAGACCATGATGCCGGGTTGGTTTCGGTTGGATAGGGAGAAGGTAAAATGGTTTATGGATAGTTTTAGTGATGAAGTGTAAAAAAATTATATAACGAAAAATGAATTTATAAAGTTTATTCTAGAATATGTTGTGCGATAAAAAATAAAAAATTAAATAAAAAATTAAATAAAAAATTATACATGGAACCATTAATCTACATCCTTATCGCCATCGGAATTATCAATATCTTATTGGTATTTCTCTTTCGTGCGAAACCCGAAACCAATAATCAAGACTTAGTTCTTAAAATTGATTCTTTACAATCAAGTTTAAAAAGTATTGAGTCCAACTTAAAAGAAGATTTCAGTCGCAATCGTTCCGAAAATGCATCAATAGCAAAAGACAATCGAGAAGAATTAAATAAAACCTTAAGAGAAATTAAGATTGAACTAACAACTTCTTTAGTTAATTCCTTTAAAGCCTTTGAAGAAAGTTTTGATAAATCCGTAAAATCATTTAACGAATTACAACGCGAAAAATTCGGGCAATTAGAAATCAAACAAAATGAATTAGTCAAAGGAACAGAAACAAAATTAGAAAGTATTCGTGTTACCGTTGAGGAGAAATTGGAGAAGACACTTAGTGAACGATTAGGCCAATCATTCGAAACCGTAGGTAAACAATTAATCGAAGTGCAAAAAGGTTTAGGAGAAATGCAAACCTTGGCGCAAGATGTTGGCGGACTAAAAAAAGTATTAAGTAATGTAAAAATGCGCGGTGGTATTGGCGAAGTTCAATTAGCCATGTTATTAGAACAAGTATTAGCACCAGAACAATACCAAGCCAATGTAAAAACTAAAGAAGGCAGCTCTGACCTTGTTGAATTTGCAATTAAATTGCCAGGTCGCGATGAAGGAGATTCTGTTGTTTGGTTGCCAGTTGATGCAAAGTTTCCAAAAGATGTTTACGAGCAATTACAAACCGCTTATGATGTTGGCGATATACCTGCTATTGAAACAGCACAAAAAAACTTAGAAACTACCATTAAAAAAATGGCTAAAGATATTCATGACAAATACATTGATCCACCTAATACAACAGACTTTGGAATAATGTTCTTACCATTTGAAGGCATCTATGCAGAAGTTGTTCGTAAAGCTAGCTTGCTCGAAGATTTACAACGTAACTACAAAATTATTGTAACAGGACCAACAACCCTTGCCGCAATCTTAAATAGCCTCCAAATGGGCTTCAAAACCCTCGCAATTCAAAAAAGAAGTTCTGAAGTATGGAAAGTTTTAGGCGCTGTTAAAAATGAATTTGAAAAATTTGGTGGATTAATGCAAAAAGCACAATCCAATATCCAAACAGGATTAAACCAATTGGATGACGCTATTGGCACCAGAACACGCGCCATACAGCGTACTTTAAAGGGCGTGGAGGCTTTGACAAATGAAGACGCACAGCTTATTTTACCTAAGGCTAAAGAGGAAGAGGAAAGTGACGTTTAAATTCTCCTTTTATTTTTATTTTATAAATTTAGATTATTATGAAAAATCAATTTTTATTTTTAATAAATTAAATAGGAAATAGATCAACAGAAAAATCAAAAAAACATTTTAGTTTTGAATTAAAAGAAAACACTCTATAAACAAAAGTCTAAATTAGTTTGTAGACGTACAGTTGGGGTTGGTATTATTTGAGTGCCGTTTTGGATGATTACAGTCGATATATTGTTCACTGGGAACTTTGTGAAAGTATGGAGGTGCAGGATGTAAAAAGAACCATTGGCAGACCAATTGTTAAGGCTAAAATCAAGATTAAACAACGCCCGGGACTTTTATCCGATAATGGCTCTTGTTACATTGCTTCTGAACTTAAAAATTATTTAAAAGACAATTACGATATGGATCAAGTTCACGGAAGACCCATGCATCCACAAACACAGGGGTAAATCGAAAGATATCATCGTGCAATGAAAAAGGTTGTTAAACTAGATAATTATTACAGCGCGGAAGTTTGAAAAATATGTTTCAATTGAAAAAAAACCTTTGGATGAGTTGAGCCCCCCAATGATTTTTTTCGGAGATAATCCAATTCAATAATTAAATCAGTAAGTGAAGAACCGAATGTTGGATCTATCAACTTCAAATCATAATGTGAAAACTTTGCTTCTGCCATTTGATAGGTTTATTTTTATGAATTAACAATGTGCAAATAAACAATTAACAAATTTTAGTTATCCTTACTTGTTTTTCAGGTACTTGCAAATATATGATTGTTTCATACAATTAACAATACTAATATAAAAAATTTAATATTGTAGCATCCCAAAAACTTAAATATTGGAGCTTTCCTCGTCGATGATCGAACTGCAAATGGAGTAGATAAATTTAAAGACGGACCTATTCATTTCGGTCAAGAAAAATTTCCAGATTGGAAAGCGGTTTGTGCGTATTTGTTATAACACACGAAAAGCATTATTTTCAAGTATAGTTTTGCATAATAAATTCTCAGGGCATCTCAAGATTTATAATGAATAATCAAGAAATATTTTAAAAACTTGCGATGACTAATAAGATTTAGTCAAATCTTGAGTGAATGATTTATTGATTAAATTTGGTAATCACCAATGAACCTGTGGTTATATCACAGATATACAAATTGCAAATATTTTATATTGGTTATAAAAAGTTGTGCTTAAATTTGTTATATTTGAAGGATAAACATATTGGTGCGAGAATTGCATTTTGTTAAAAAAACAGGGAAGCTGAAAACTGAACAGAGTAAGCGAAAAACATAAACCATAAAAAAATGAAAAAATTAATTTTTACGCTGATAGTAATTTTTACTGCAGTTACGGGTTTTAGCCAAGTTACATACTCAAAAGATATTTATGGAAATACTGTGGCTAAAGACCAATATGGTAATACCGTATCAACCTATTCAAAAGACATCTATGGAAATACGGTTCAAAAGGACCAATATGGTAACACTCAATCAACTCAATCTAAGGACATTTATGGGAATGATGTTAAGAGAGACAAGTATGGTAATACCATTTCAACTCAGTCCAAGGACATCTATGGAAATACAGTTCAAAAAGACCAATATGGAAATACCCAGTCAACTTATTCTCAAGACATCTACGGTAATACTGTCAAAAAAGATCAATATGGTAATGTGTTAGGAACATATTCGAAAGACATTTACGGAAATGTAGTTTACACCCCGAAGGATTAAATCTACCCATAACAGTCCCTAATAAAAATGCGGGCATCTTGCAAGTTGCAAATGCCCGTTTTTATTTGTCCGCTCTGCTAGAAATATTTTGCATTTACCATTCATTTAAGTACATTTATTTAAGTTTTTCAGTTAAGACATTTTATAGCAAATAATCCCGTACTATTTTTGCATCAAACTGTTATCAATTTATCAAAGAAATATCATTAATCTACTTGTGTAAAAACTACACCTTCTTTTTAATCTTTACTTTATTTACCGATACAAAACTTACTAAATATATTCCCTAACAAATCATCTGTAGAAATTTCTCCAGTGATTTCGCCTAAATGATACAAGGATTTCCGAACATCCACCGCCACCAAGTCCCCGGGAATTTTATTCAGCATCCCTTCTTTTACTAATGAAAGCGATTCTAATGCTTTGGTTAAAGCGGCATGATGGCGAGCATTGGTAACCACAAGCTCTTGTTGTGCGAATGAATTATTTTGAACAAATTCAAATAAATGATTTTTTAATTCTTCTACTCCGAGATTTTCTTTAGCTGATAAATACATCACATTTTCCAAATCATGTAGCTCTGTTTTTACTTCTTCAATATTTTTAATTAGATCTGATTTATTGATGATCACCCAAAGTTTTTTATTCTCACCAGCTCGTTTTTGAATGGCATTTGTATTTTTTAGAATATCATTTTTATTGATATTCCCACCATCTATTAAATAGAGTAGGATGGAGGAATCTTTTATTTTATCATAGGTACGTTCAATTCCCATATTCTCCACCACATCTTTTGTCTCACGTAATCCGGCTGTATCTATAAAACGAAAATCAACTCCTTTGATGGTTACAATATCTTCTATTGTATCTCTTGTGGTTCCTGCAATTTCTGAAACTAAAGCGCGGTTTTCATTGAGTAATGAATTCAATAAAGTAGATTTTCCTACATTGGGTACGCCAATGATCGCCACCGGAATTCCATTCTTAATCACGTTTCCAAATTCAAATGAATCGGCTAATATTTTTACCGATGATACTAATTTATCAATGAGTTTTAAAAATTCAGTTCTATCGGCAAATTCCACATCTTCTTCGGCAAAATCTAATTCTAATTCCAGCATCGAAGCAAAATGAATCAATTGTTCTCTCAAAGAAGATATTTCCTTTGAAAATCCTCCTCTCACTTGCTGCATGGCCAATTTATGGGCGGCTTCACTCTGAGAAGAAATTAAATCAGCCACTGCTTCGGCTTGCGACAAATCCATTTTTTTATTCATGAAAGCACGCATCGTAAATTCACCTGGTGTGGCTGCTTCACAACCTTTTTCCATGAGCAATGAAAGAATTTTACGAATAATAAACGGTGAAGCATGACAAGAAATTTCGGCTAGATCTTCACCGGTATAGGTATGTGGCGCGCGAAATACAGAAACCAAAACTTCATCAATGATTACTTTTTTGTCATTCGGAGGTAACGAAGAATCTAGGCTTTCCTTCTGATCAGAGCGAGAATCTGAAATCACCCCAAAATGAATCGTATTTCCTTTTACGTCACTTAAATCTTTATTGAAAATTTTGGAAAGAATTGAAAAAGTATCGGTACCTGTTATTCGAATTAAAGCAATGGCTCCTTTGCCTGGAGGGGAGGAAAGCGCACAAATGGTATTTTGGAAATGGTGGTTCAAACTATAATTTTTTGGATAAAACAAAGATACAGTATAGGAAGGATTTCAACCCAAATTTTTAAAAGCTCCCTCTGTCAAAATTTAAAAGATTGAAAATTAAGCTTAAAGAAATTATTTTAGGGTTCATCATGGGTATTAAAAAAAGAAGTCGGCCTTGTCGAATAATTCTTATTTTTACCATCCAAAACAAAACATCATGTCAGTATTAGTAAACAAAAATTCGAAAATAATTGTTCAAGGATTTACCGGAACAGAAGGAACTTTTCACGCTACTCAAATGATTGAGTACGGAACCCAAGTAGTGGGTGGTGTTACTCCTGGAAAAGGTGGAGCCACACATTTAGATAGACCGGTTTTTAATACGGTTCAAGATGCAGTTACCAAAACAGGAGCGGATGTTTCTATCATTTTCGTGCCACCCGCTTTTGCTGCTGATGCGATTATGGAAGCTGCTGCTGCTGGAATTAAAGTGATTGTTTGTATCACCGAAGGAATTCCTGTAAATGATATGGTGAATGTGAAAGAATACATCAAAGGAAAAGATTGTACTTTAATTGGTCCAAATTGCCCAGGAATTATTACCGCTGGAGAAGCAAAAGTGGGAATCATGCCAGGATTTGTTTTCAAAAAAGGTAGAATAGGAATTGTTTCTAAATCGGGAACATTAACCTATGAAGCAGCCGACCAAGTGGTGAAAGCTGGAATGGGAATTACTACGGCTATCGGAATTGGTGGAGATCCAATTATTGGAACACCAACAAAAGAAGCCGTTGAATTATTGATGAATGATCCAGAAACGGATGCCATCATTATGATTGGAGAAATTGGTGGAAATTACGAAGCTGTTGCAGCGCGTTGGATCAAAGAACATGGAACAAAACCTGTAGTTGGTTTCATCGCTGGACAAACTGCGCCTAAAGGACGCAAAATGGGTCATGCTGGAGCCATTGTTGGTGGTGCAGAAGATTCGGCAGAAGCAAAAATGAGAATCATGCGTGAGTGTGGAATTCATGTAGTTGAATCACCTGCTGAAATCGGAGCTAAAATGGCAGAGGTTTTAGGCGTTACTGCATAATAGAAATTTCAAAATTGATAGATATAAAAAAGGATCCGTGAGGATCCTTTTTTTATTTAAGCGAATAAAGACTTTTGTAAAATTTCAATTACTAAGTTCCAATAGCAATTACTATTTCTGAATCATCACTTTTCCATTCCGTTTTGTGCCATTCAAATCAATCGTGTAATAGTAAATTCCCGAAGCAAATTTTTCGGTATTGATGATAGTCATTCCTTGGGTTAGTTTTTGTTGAAGCACCATTTCTCCAATAGAGTTAGTAATCACCAAATTTTTATCTGAATTAAATTCTTTGAAATTAATGATATCAAAAACAATATTCTCATTGGCAGGATTAGGATAAACTTGATAAATAACAACTGATTCATTCGAAACATCATTAACACCATCCGTTGATGTGGTATCTAACAAATTCACACAAAAATCTTCTACTTCACCATACCCAAACATACCACAAGATAAAGGCGCAGTGGCTGTTCCAGTAATGTATTTCATGGCCACTCTCATTCGAGTAATTCCAGGATTTACTCCTGCAGGAATAGTGATATTTCCAGTAACCGTATTGGGAGTGGCTGTATTTGAATCAAAAACTTCTTCAGTTACATCATCTAATAATCCATCACGATTATAATCTATCCAAACTACAAATCTTTCATTAAAAGATTCCGCTGGTGGAAATCCTGGGCTCAATGAAATAGGGTAGGTTTGTCCCACATAAACAACTGTGCTTGCACCCGTAAATTCATATCCACCATCATCTCCAGAATCATAATCAATACTTCCAAATGTTACATTGGCAATCCATTCTTCAGCCGAAATATTTCCTGCTGCTGTGCAATAGGTTCCTGTTTCACAAAATCCGCATCCTGTGGTAGAGAAAACAATAGAAGAAGAATTAAGTGATGAATCTAAACCACAAACGGTTTGAACTTGCACATCATAACTTGCACAAGAATCCAAACCAGTAATAACCACTGGACTATTGGCAGCATTTACAAGGGTCCATATAGAAGAACTTGAAAGTTTATAATAGACGTTATAAGAATTTGCAGCCAATATCGAACCAAAACTAATGGTTGCCGATGTGTTTGAATTAACCACAGCCGAAATTCCAGCAGGGGCATTGCAACATCCATCAGTTGAAAATTGAAAAACGGGTGAATATTCACTTGTATCAGGCGTGCAAACGGCTCTTACCATAAACTCGTAATCAGAACAACCCAATAAGTTATTTAATGTTCGTGTGGTACCTGTAACAGAAGTCGAATCCCAAGTGGTTGCTCCTTGTTCACGGATATAAAATATAAAATCATTTCCGCCCCCATTTGACCAGCTAAAAGAAGCATCGTTATCTGTAACACCAGAAACTGCCAATGAAAAAGGAGTTGCACAGGTGGTAGTGCTACAATTATTTAAAATTTCATTGATAGAATTAAATGCATTTAATCTTCCACCCGTAACAGAAATTCCGTTCATAGAAGGAACTAAATCCACACCATTCATTAATGCTAAACGAACTTGATCGGCTGCTGCTTGTGGGTTGGTTTTAGCTAAAGTAATAAGCGAATTACAAGGTGCCGAATAAATCAAACCAATTACGCCTGCTGTTAAAGGACAAGAAAAAGAAGTTCCAGTGGTATTGCCATATCCAGTAGTTCCTGTAGGCGTATAAACATTAATTCCTGGAGCTCCAAAATCAACGGTGGTTAAACCATATCCACCCGCTTGTCCATCGGTGGAAGAAGTTCTAGTTACTGAAATCATATAATCGCTCGCGCATGCTGTAGGCATATCGCCCACTACATCTACATTGGCAGTATTGTTTGTCGTTGCACCTGGATTTAAAATTCCATATTTTCCCAATGAATCATACATAGCGCACCATAAAGGATAATTATTAGGATTAGCATTATCAATTCCCCAAGAAGCACTTGTAGCTACTACAAAAGCACCATCCGAACCATTCGAGTTATTATACAATTTTCTCATTTTCATGGGGTAATTATAGGCAGCAATCACAGAAGCTTCTGCTGTTGAAAATCCAGAAACCAACATGATTTTTACATTCCAATTAGCGCCCACTACACCTAATGAATTATTTCCTTTTGCTCCAACCATTCCCATACATTGTGTTCCATGATTTCCTGTTCCGTGATTATCGGTGCTATTATCCACTCTCCATCCATCACGATCATCGATATATCCATTTCCATCATCATCTTGTCCGTTATTTGGAATCTCACCATAGTTTCTCCAAAAATTTCCAATGATATCTGGATGTGTATAAAGCGCACCGCCACCTTCAACAATACAAACTACAATAGTATCACCTTGAACGGTTAATCCACCCGTTGTAATATCCCAAGCCAAATCACTATCAATATCTGCATCTACAGTTCCACCCGTTTGTCCTGTATTATTATGATGCCATTGGTTGGCTGCAGTATTTGGATCATTAGGCATTGTTGCTCTTTCTTCTACAAGATGATTATTTTGAGCAATTCTAATTCCAGGATGCTTCATTAATGATTCTAGCATTTCTTTATTTGAAATGATAGAATAATCAAAAGCGAGATGCCATATTCTCATCATTGGAGCTAGTTCTCCAATAGATTTTAATTGAATATTTTCTGGAAAGTTTTTTAAAATACTTTCGATAGTATATCCTTTTCGAAGCTGAACCAGAACTTCTCCAGGATAAAATTCTGTCTCCTTTGAAGTATTAAGTTGAGCGAATGAATTCAAACTAATGAATCCTACTAAGATGAATGTAAAAAGTCTTTTCATGGTCCTGGGTTTTGCGGTATGAATTTACGCAATTTAATGAATGTAATAAAATAGAATTGTAGTATCGGAAAATTTAACGTAATTAGGCAGTACAAAATAAAAAATCCTGGCTTTTATACCAGGATTTTCTACGCTTTATTTAAATTCTATTATTTTTTCCAACCTAATAATTGATCCATTGTGTTGGTAGCAACGAAATGGTAATTCGGTCTTGCTTTCTTATAAATTTTAAGTGCTAATTGCTTTCCTGCTTCATCTTTTTCTAATAGTGCTGTATAAAGTGGAGTCAAGAATTTTCTTCTTCCAATTCTCACTAAGAAATCTTCAATTTTAGGGGTAGCAACGGAGTAATTATTCTTAATAGCTAATTGAAACCATAAACAAAGGATTTCTGCATTTCCTGAATTGGTGAAATTAAATGCTGCATCTAATTCTTTTAATTGATCACCTTTCATAATTGGAGGTAAATTCTTTAAGAAGTGCAACCATTCATGCGTTGACCATTTAGAAGTAGTTAATTCGCTAGCTGGTTTTCCTTCTTGCCAGTCGTTAATATTTTGTTCAACCATCTTGAAACGATCAGAAGATATCACCGCACAATTTTGTGGTAAACCTTGTCCGAAAACCCATTCCTCTACATTTACTTTTAAATTGTATTTGTCAATCAAGTTTTCATTTAAATAATCAAGGAATGCTTCAGTTGAAATCGTTTGAAATTGATGCTCGGCAAAATATTTAGTAAGAAAAGCATCGAAATTTTTACGACCAGCAGCTTCTTCGAGCATTCTTAAAAAGAAAGCTCCTTTTTCGTAAGCAATATCTGTCATTCCATCATCAGGGCTTCTTCCTGATAAATCTAATTTCAATTTGGTATCATTCATTTGATCTTGTAAACCTTCAATTTGAGCTAATAAATCTTGATGACCTAAAAGCGATAACATTTCTGAATATTCTCTTCCTAAAAGTTCTTCCATAATTCTTCTTTCGAAGTAAACAGTAAATCCTTCATTCAACCAGAAATCATTCCAAGTTGCGTTCGTCACTAAGTTTCCACTCCAACTATGTGCCATTTCGTGAGCAATTAATGAAATCAAAGATTTGTCACCAGCAATAAGAGTAGGTGTAGCAAATGTTAATCTAGGATTTTCCATTCCACCAAAAGGGAAACTTGGAGGAAGAACGATAATATCATAACGTTCCCACTTATAAGCACCATATAATTTCTCTGCAGCTTCTAACATTTTTTCAGTGTCTTCTAACTCAAAAGTGCAAGCTTCAATCATAGATGGTTCTGAATAAACACCTGTTCGTTTTCCAATGGAGCGAAATTCCAAATCACCAGCAGCCAACGCCATCAAATAAACTGGAATACTTTGTTTCATTTCAAACTCATAAACACCTTGGTCATTTTTGGTTTGAGGATTAGTTGCACTCATCACCGCCATTAATTCATTAGGCAAAGTAACTTTTGCGCTGTAAGTAATTCTTTTTGCTGGAGTATCTTGGCAAGGAATCCATGAACGAGTTAATATAGCTTCTCCTTGGGTAAACAAAAAAGGATATTTTTTACCAGCTGTTTGTTGTGGAGTTAACCACTGAACAGCTTCTGATTCTTTATCTGTACTATATCGAATGGATACTTTTTTCGTTTTTTCAGTAACTGGAACTAACAAAGCAGTTCCTAATAATTCATCAACCTTACCTTTCGCCCAAACTACTTCTTTGCCATCAACAGTTACTTTATCTATGGTAATCGTTTTGGTATCAAAAATCATGGTATCGGTATTATTTACTACCACATCATAGGTAGCGCTTCCGCTGATTTTAGTGGAATCAAAATTGATGTTGATATCCAGAAAAAGATGAGTACAATAAGCCTGCTCATAATTAGAGAAAGAGTGCGTATCTTTTGGATGTGCGATAACGTTTTTAGTTTTTTTAGGGGATGTTTTATCACCTTCTTTTTTATCAGCAGAACCACCACACGAGACGAAAATTAAAGCTGCAGCTAGGAGAGATAGAATTTTTACTTGCATTCCTGTTTTTTTTGAGGCGCTAATATAATAGTAAAAATGGAGTTAAAACAAGCATTTCGATAATTGGCAAAAAAGGGGTGATGAACCTGAAACGTATTGATATAAAAAAAGGGATGGCGAACCATCCCTTTGTGAGTAAGTGTTGCGAAATGAGTTATTTAACGTTACCCATCAATTTTCGAATAAGGGGTGAAATGGCAATTAGTGTAATTCCGGCAATCAAGGCATAAATGGCCAATTGCTGATACCCACTAGTGTATCCTTCCAATTTCACAGAAGCGCTAGCTTTTTCATCTGGTGAGGCCATTCCTGCACCGAGAAGTCCAGCAACGTATTGGCCATAGGCACTTCCTAAAAACCACATACCCATCATTACACCCCATAATTTTTTTGGAGCTAATTTTGTCATAATTGAAAGTCCGATAGGAGAGAGACATAGTTCACCAAAGGTAATAATCAAATAAGCGAGTGTGAAAATATCAAGAGATGTTTTTCCATTTTCATCAGCAAAAAACTTTGTAGCATAAAACACATAAAAGGCTAAAGCCAAAAACAAGAATCCGAATCCGAATTTTATAACAGTATTGGGTTCTACTTTCTTTTTAGCCATCCAAATCCAAACCAATCCAATTAATGCGCTAAATAGAATTACAAAAATGGAGTTAACTGTATTATTGACCACATTAGGATCTACACCACTTATACCTGCCATAGTGTCGTTTAGGTTATACAATGCGAATAAACTTAATGACCCACCACTTTGTTCGAAGAAAGCCCAGAAAATGATTGAGAAAAATATGAAAATTAAAGCAGCTACAAGTTTTTTGTTTTCCGATGCCGTAAGTTTTGTCATTTCGAAAATTAGGTACACTAAAGTTAAAGGACCAATACAATACATGAAAATGTCAGTATAAGCTGTGTCTTTCACCATTATAATGATTAATGGAATAGCGAGCAATGAACCAACATAAACCATTATTTCGCGCAATTTTCTTTTTGATTCAGGTAAGGAAATGAGAGGTGAATCTCCAATTGGTCCCATCCATTTTTTTGTAAAAAAGAACGTAATTAAACCAATTGCCATTACAATACCCGCTAATGAAAACGCGATATTCCAAGAGTGATATTTACCAACGTAAACACAAAGGAAACCTCCCAGCAATGCACCTAAATTAATTCCGGTATAGAAAAGTCCAAATCCGGCATCTCTTCGAACATCACCATCTTTATATAATGCTCCAACCATAGTTGAAATGTTTGGTTTGAAGAATCCTGTACCAATTACTGTAAATGAAATTCCTAAAAAGAATAGATCAACAGGTGCGATTGCCAAGATCATACTTCCAATAATCATTAATGTTCCACCCCAAAAAAGAGATTTTTTAAATCCTAATATTTTATCTGCAAACAAACCACCTATGAATGTAAATGCGTAGACAAAAGCTTGAATTGCGCCATACTTAAGATTTGCATCTTTTTCATCAAAGAACATTTGTGTAACCATGAAAACAACAAGCATTCCTCGCATTCCATAGAAAGCAAATCGTTCCCACATTTCAGTGAAAAACAAATGCCAGACTTGTTTAGGGTATTGCCCTTCAAAACTTTGGATTTCATCCAATGTTATTTCTTTACTCATAATTTATTTTAATTGAAAATTATTAATTAACTCCTTTATCTTTCATTGTCTTGCTTAACCATTTTAATTGTACAAATAAGAATAATGCGGCTCCACAACAAGCTGCAAAATTGATCCAGAAAAAATTCGCTTTGTTGTCCATGTCTTCCCAAAGACCAGACATTATACCAGATAATTTATTACCAACACTTGTGGAAAGAAACCATCCTCCCATCATTAATGCTGTTAGTCTAGGAGGAGAAAGTTTTGAAACTAATGATAATCCCATTGGAGAAAGACAAAGTTCACCAATAGTAATTACACCATACGACATAAACAACCACCATAAAGTAGCTTTATCATTATCTAAATCCACCGAATTTACAGCCCCCACCATTACTAATGTAGAAAGTCCGGTTACAAATAATCCAATAGTGATTTTTGCTGGGGTAGAAGGTTCGTATCCTCTTCGTCTCAAAAAGCCAAAAAGACCAATGACAACTGGAGTTAAAACAACCACCCAAAATGGGTTCATGGATTGAAATAATTCAGTAGAAATTAGCAAAAGAGATTTTCCTTCATCGGGAACTTGATTTTTTGGTAAGTTGGAAAAGTAGGCCCAAGATTCTTGTCTTTTTATTAAAGTATCTGTTACTGCTAATTTGATTTTTACCTCTTCAATTTTTACTTCATTAGCTTTTTTATCTGCTTTTGTAAGCGAATCGGCTTGATGCGTTAAAGTTTTTATTTCTTCTTTATAACCATGAATTAATTTATCATTTTCAGGTTTATTCACTCGTAGAGCAGCCGAATCATAAGTGGCAACTTCTCTAAACATGGCTTTTTCATCAGGATTATCAGTTACTGATAAAGCTCTATCGGTATGGTCTTGCGCAAATACCGTTAATGCATCTCCATTTTGATGAAAAACCGCCCAGAAAACAATCACTCCGAAGAAAACCGACAATAATGCTCCAATTGGTTTTTTATCTTCTTCATTGGCACGAAATAGAAGTGATAAATAGAAAATCACTACAGGAATACATCCAAAAAGAAAAGCATCATTTGAATCTGTTCCAAAAATATTTCCACCAGGATTTGCATCACCTGTTACGCCTTTAAGGAAATAACCCATAACACCAAATCCGAAAACGGGTAGAAGTACAACAGCAAAAATTCTACCAATGGATAAATCTTTTGGGTCCTTCTTTTTTATTTTATCGGCATAGGCAACATGTCGAGTTCCCATCATGAAAATAATCAATCCCAATGTCATTCCAACTCCAGCGGCAATAAATGCAGAGCCCCAACCATATTCATTTCTTAAGAAGGCAGCAACGAAATTACAGAAGAAGGAACCGATGTTAATTCCGAGATAAAAAATATTGTAACCAGCATCTTTACGTTCTTTATATCTTGGGTCATTATAGAGATTACCCACCATAGTGGAAATATTGGGTTTGAAAAATCCATTTCCCAGAATAACTAAAAGAAGGGAAGGGAAAAATACAGCAGTAGAATTGGAAATTCCTAATCCGAAATAGCCAAGTGCCATTAAAAGTCCACCAAAAATAATGGAGCGTCTATACCCAAAAAGTCGATCAGCTAATAATCCACCAATAAAAGGAGTTAAATAAACTAATCCAATATAGGTTCCATAGATATCTGATTTTTGTGCTCCATCAAAACCCATTCCTCCGTTATCAACCGAGTCGATCATGTAGAGAGAGAAAATTCCAATCATTAAATAGAATCCGAATCGCTCCCACATTTCTGTGAAAAACAAAACGTATAATCCTTTAGGATGATTTTTTCCGGAATAATTGGGGTCGGAGAATTCGTGCCCGGTATTTGTTGATTCAGCCATAAAAAAGAAAAAATTTGATTTCCCGAATATATAAAAACTTAACGAATTGGCGAGTTAGAAAATTAATTCGTCAATAAAAAAGATCGAGCAATACGGTATCTAGGGAAATGAAGTTAATAAGCTGATTATAGGTGATCGTGGTATCATTTTTGGTTACCTTCCAATTCAATTGATTAGGCTTATTCCCATAATTGGTTATAAAAATGGTGGTATCCACCGCATTTCCGTTAAATTCTAGAAGCCGATTATAATAGTCAGATTCAATAATTTCAATTTTATCTAAGGTATCGAACGGACTTGTATTGTTGATATGCAGAGCGAGATAACCAGGTTGATATAATTTTAATAAAACGGTATTTGTTCTACCAATGCTTATAATTCCAAAATCGTAAAAGAGATAATTTCCATAAGCCGCGAATGCAAAATAATTATAATAAGGATCTGCTGTAAAATTACAACTGAATTTACCGAGCGAATCAGCAATTATCGTTTCGATGGGCATCACTAACGAGGGATTAGTTGGGTCTGATTTAATTACATAAACAGTTGCACCTGCAATAGTATCTAACGATTCTTGATCAATCACCGTTCCATTTACAGCTGTGCGATTGTTTCTTTCTTCCATTCTATTGCAAGCAGAAATGGATAGGATAATTAGTAAAAGAAATAATTTATAATTCATAATAATAGTATTAATCAAATGGAGTTAAGTTTACTTTCATCCGGAAATATTTTGGATGGATTAAGAATATTATTGGGATCAAAAACGGTTTTAATTTTTTTCATTAAATCAATTTCCACATTGGAGAAGGCAATGGGCATATAATTTTTTTGTACTAATCCTATTCCATGTTCGCCAGAGAGTGTTCCTCCTAATGAAACGGTTAATTCAAATATTTCTTTTATTCCTTCAGGTAATTTTTTATTCCAATGTTCATCTGATAAATCACCTTTGATAATATTTACATGTAAGTTTCCATCACCCGCATGTCCATAGCAAACACTTTTAAATCCATATTTGTTACCAATAGATTTCACTCCGGCTAATAATTGGGGTAATTGAAATCTTGGAACTACGGTATCTTCTTCTTTGTAAATCGAATTTCCTTTTACCGCTTCTGCTACTCGTCTTCGCATTTTCCAAAGCGTATCTTTTTGATCGGTGGTATCGGCAAAAAGTATTTCATCACATTCAAATTGCTGCATCACCACCGAAATTTTTTCAGCGTCTTTGTATAATACTTCTTCGTGATTTCCATCCACCTCAATTAATAAATGTGCTTTGATATGATCCGGAATCACTAAATTTATTCCATCCACATATTTTAATGTCCAATCAATTGCATCTCTTTCCATAAACTCCAAAGCAGAAGGAATAATTCCTGCTCTGAATACTGCAGAAACTGCTTCACATGCTTTTTGTGCTGATGAAAATGGAACCAACATCAATAAATTTTTAGTAGGGTAGGGAAGTAGTTTTAAAACTGCTTTGGTAATTATTCCAAGAGTTCCTTCACTTCCCACCATCAATTGGGTGAGATTATATCCAGTAGAATTTTTTAAAGTATTTGCGCCGGTATTGATAATTTCGCCCGTTGGTAAAACTACCTCAAGGTTGAGAACATAATCTTTTGTAACACCATATTTGACAGCTCTTGGTCCGCCCGCATTTTCTGCCAGATTTCCTCCAATGAAACAAGAACCTTTGCTACTTGGATCGGGAGGATAAAATAATCCCTTAGCAATAACGGCTTCTTGAAGCACTTGGGTTATTACTCCGGGCTCTACTGTAACTTGTAAATTTTTCTCATCAATCTCAATGATTTTATTGAATTTTTCCATTGATAAACCAATTCCACCATTTATAGATAATGCTCCACCACTTAAACCGGTTAATGCACCAATGGGTACAACAATAATTTTATTTTCATTGGCAAATTTCAAAACTTCAGCTACTTGTTTTGTGTTTTCAGGTTTGATTAATACATTGGGTGGATACACCAAATCTTCAGTTTCATCCTTGCCATATTTCAATAATGTTTCCTTATCAAAATGTACATTTTGATGGCCACAAATTTGCTGAAGTTTAGTGAGGATTAATTCGGTTAACACAGGTCCATAATTTTAAACGAAATTAACCGCAAATGTGATTGTATTGACTACGGGTAAAAATAGTTTTCAATTGGTTTTTCAACCATTGCTCGTTGATTTGAACTCACCAGGAGATTGCCCGGTTTGTGTTCTAAAAAACTTATTGAAGTGTGCGGGATCTTGATAATTGAGAAAAGGTAAATTAAAAAGTAAATTTTTGTTATCACCAACGGGAGAATGGAAATCACGTGAAAACAGAATTACATGTGCAAATGTATCTAACTCTCTTTAATAGGGTGAAATTGTTTGGGCGAAACAAAATGAATGGAATAATCGGCAACTTTATAATTCACAAAGTCAATTTCAAACAAGTCTCTTACATTATCCATGATAGACTTTTATTACTAATGATGACATTGAATAACTGAAGCTTCATAATGTGAAAGTGTTCCCAATGGAATATTTTGCATGGAACACTCGATTCATGCACTTTGGCAAAATCATGAAGGAGAATTTCACTGTGTTTCACAATAAATTAAGAATATTTAATTCCTTTTATGTTTCGATTAAAGTTCAATTTTAACATATCAATAACAATTTTAACTCGATTAAACTTGTCTAGATTATTTAGTTGCCTTACTTTTGTCGAGAAATTTAATTATTCATCGAAGTTAAGACATGATTTATTTATTCATCATCCTATTCATCATCCTGGTTGTAGCCGGAATATTTGCATTATCGCAAGGAGAAGGAGACAAGTTTTATAATAAAAACAACCGTTCATCGAATAACGGGTCTTATCCCAATTTCATGCTTTAAAATTCCGGCTATTTTTCACATTCTTCATCTTTTCAGCGAATGCTTGAGATGAAACACTATCCACTGAAGCTCTTGCCTTGGTGGATTTTTTGTTTTAGTCAAATTCAAGATTCAAGATTCAACCTTTCGATACCCGCCAGAATGAATGAATTCATCTTTCGGGCTGGCGCTTCGAATACTCGGTAACTCCTTTCAGTCGTGAAAAAGTACTCAGGGTGACCTATTCAATATTCAAGCTCAAAAAGGAATTATTTTCTCTACTTTATTCGCACCTAAATATTCTCTGATTTTGGTATGCAGTCCGCTTACATGTATCTGATTTGGTAATGCCGAATTCAATTCTTCCAATTGCAACTGGGTTTCTGAAAAATTCAATAAACCGAAACGAACATATTCATTATC
>CAMBFX010000057.1 GCA_945865695.1 Chryseobacterium gleum
GATTGAATATCGAAATTCTGAAAAAATTGTGCAGCGATACTTTTACTCTTATCTTCCAGATCACCGGTAGACAGAGAAGACATTTTATTCAAGAATTGATTACGTAGTGTTTCTTTGTCCATTTAAATTATTCCTAAAGAGAGTGCAAAGGAAAAAATAATGATCATAATAGCTACCATTATTTGTAAAGATTGCAGGGTAACTTTTTTCAACAATTTATTGCCAATAAATGCTCCTGCAAAAGCAGCCAGCGTAGCTGAAAGTATATAGGGAAAGTTTTCTTCTAGATTGAAACCAGTCAATTTTTCACCGTAAACTCCTAACCTAGTGATATCAATCATGCAAGCAATGAATACGCCTGTTGCAATGAAAACTTCCTTTTTCAAACCCAATTTCATCATAAATACGCTTCGTAAGGCGCCTTGATGGCCTGTAAGTCCGCCAAAAAACCCACTTAAAAGCCCACCAAGAGGTAAATGTTTGTCAGTAACATTTATTTTTAGGAATGGAATAATTTCCAAAAGAGCGAAGAAAATCAATAAAACAGCTACCAGTAATTTTAACAATTCTAGTTGTAGTTCAACTTCTCCTAAATGATATCTTGTGATGACGATAGTGCTAATAGAGAACAAAAGAATAGAGCCAGCAAACGAACCAATCATTGCCGGAAGTCCAAATTTCAAGGCAATTTTAAAATCGATACTCTTAAAAAGTAAAGTGAGTTTGAAAAGATTATTAAGAAAATGAACAATCGCAGTCATAGCGATGGCCAGAATAGGCTCGAAAAAAAACATAAACACTGGAGCGAGAATAGTTCCTAACCCGAAGCCAGAAAAGAAGGTCAGCATCGAGGCGCCAAATGAAACAAGGATAATAATAATTAGATCTGAATTCATTATCACATTCCGGGTATAATTGAACCAGCAGCCCCTTTCATTTCACGTTCATGAACGACTTCTGCTTTATCCAAAGCATTTTGCAAAGCAATGACTATATAATCTTCTAACTCTTCTTTGTCGAGCGAATCTAAATCGTTTTGAATGGTAACTGAAATTACTTTGCGATTTCCATTCATTTTAACTTTCACTTTTTCTTGAGGCGAATTTCCCTCTACAAATGTATGATCTAGACGGTTTTTTGCTTCTTCCATCATCACCTTCATTTGCTTCATTTGTTCCATGAAATTACCCATCATAAACTTTAGTTTAAGACAAATATAAGATAAAGAAATTAAGGAATTATTGCTTAGGGCAAGACTTACAACGCTTGCCTTTTTTATGGCTCTTGCAACACTTTTTCTTTTTGCCTTCCATACCTGGTAAATCCATCAACGGACAAGCGCAAACAAAATTTGCTTTCTTTTCAGCGTTAATATCGAAGTTTAGTTCGTTCACATGGCAAAAGTAAATCGATTTTAAAATAAAGCCAATACCCTAAAAAGGGTATATATGATTAGATATTCCTTGTATTACCAAAAGCAAACAAGTAAAGTCATCCAGTAAATCTAGATGGAAATTTTTTAGCTAAAGTTCATTTTTTCTTAACTGTTTTTCAAACAGAAAAACTCCCTTTTTGCCCTAGTAAAGTGATGTACTTACATCTACTTTATTACTTCTCTTTTCCCTCAACCACAACGCCCATTGAACAGAATTTTTCAATTCTAGAATCAACTAATTTATTTACCGGAATTTTAGCTAGCGCTTTCAAATGTTTAACGACTTCCTTTTTTACTAATTCATGAACTCCAGGAATATCAGAGTGAGCGCCACCAGAAGGTTCTTTAATGATTCCATCCACTAAATTTTGCTTAAGCATATCTTCAGGTGTTAACTTCAACGCATTAGCAGCTTTCTCTTTATGCTCCCAGCTTCTCCACAAAATGGAAGAACAAGACTCTGGAGAAATAACAGAATACCATGTATTTTCTAACATCAAAACTTTATCTCCTACACCAATTCCTAAAGCACCACCAGAGGCTCCTTCGCCTAAAATAATACAAATTACAGGCACTTTCAACCGCATCATTTCATAAATGTTTCTTGCGATCGCTTCACCTTGACCGCGTTCTTCAGCTTCCAATCCTGGGTATGCACCTGGAGTGTCGATTAAGGTTACAATCGGTTTATTAAATTTCTCCGCCAATTTCATTAATCGTAATGCTTTTCTATATCCTTCGGGATTCGCCATTCCGAAATTACGGTATTGACGCATTTTTAAATTAATTCCTTTTTGGTGACCAATAAACATTACTGATTGCTTATCTATAAATCCAAATCCACCTACAATAGCTTTATCGTCTTTCACAGTACGGTCGCCGTGTAATTCATGAAAGGTATTTCCAGTCATATAATTGATATACGAAAGCGAATAAGGACGATCTGGGTGACGTGAAACTTGAACACGTTGCCATGGAGTGAGATTAGAAAAAATTTCTTTTTTCGTTTTTTCTAATTTATATTCTAATTCGCTTATGGTTTTTGAAACATCCACTTCGCTTTTCTCTCCGATTGTTTTGGCTTCCTCAATTTGAAGAATTAAATCTTCTATCGGTTTTTCAAAATCAAGATATATTGGCATAATTTGTTTTCCTTTCGGGTGCGAAATTACAAATTTTTGAAATGCGAATGCTCAAAAACAAAAAAACTAACCAACGTGTAGCTGATTAGTTTTCAAACCCTTGATGTAAACTATTATTGTCCCAGATAAGCCTTAAGTAATTTACTTCGAGAAGTATGCTTCAATCTTCTTACCGCTTTTTCTTTGATTTGACGCACACGTTCACGAGTTAAATCAAATCTTTCTCCAATTTCTTCTAACGTTAATGGATGACTTCCATTTAATCCGAAATATAATCTAACAACATCCGCTTCTCTTTGAGTTAAAGTTGAAAGTGATCTCTCGATTTCCTTTCTCAGAGAGTCTTTCATAAGAACATTATCCGGCTTAGGAGAATCCTCGCCAGCCAAAACATCTAACATTGTGCTACTATCATCATCACCATCTTTCAACGGTGCATCCATAGAAATATGTCGACCAGAATATCTCATGGCATATTTTACATCTTCGGGTGAAATTTCCAATACATCTGCTAGCTCAATTTCATTAGGTGGACGTTCATATTGCTGTTCTAATTTAGAAAAAGCTTTATTTATTTTATTAATTGAACCAATTTTATTCAATGGTAAACGCACAATTCGTGATTGCTCAGCCAACGCTTGCAAAATGGATTGTCGAATCCACCAAACTGCATAGGATATAAATTTAAATCCTCGAGTTTCATCAAAACGCTGAGCGGCTTTAATCAAACCAAGGTTTCCTTCATTAATTAAATCGGGCAAAGTCAATCCTTGATTTTGATATTGTTTTGATACAGAAACAACGAATCTTAAATTAGCACGAGTGAGTTTTTCTAATGCGGATTGATCACCCATTTTGATTCTTCGAGCAAGATCTACTTCTTGCTCTGCTGTAATCAAATTTTCTCGGCCAATTTCTTGCAAATACTTATCCAATGATAGTGTTTCGCGATTGGTTACCTGTTTGGTTATTTTTAGTTGTCTCATCCGTTTAGAATATTTATCGGAATTTATTATGTGAAACGAAACGATATACCTTTAAGTTACAATTGTTCAGAACAAAATGAACGAACGGTCTGTATTCAGATATTCAGTTGTTTAGGTTTAAACGAAGGAGTTATTTTACGGATAAAAAATCTCAAAAAAATAAATTAAATTTGAGGGTTGAGAAGGAAATAAAAAAATGCAATTTTCATTTCCATATTTCAAAAAAAATTGAATTCAGATTTTTGATTGATTGATTTAAAAACTAGGTACCCTATTTTATATGAAAAATTTACTTTTTTTATTCTTGCTTATTCCAAATTTAATTTGGTCACAAAGAGGTGTTGACGGAGCCAGATCTATTAGCGGAACGGTTATCGTTAATGAATACACCGCATTAACAGCAAATGTTGCAACTGGCACAACTGTGTTAACTGTAACAGCAAATACGTTAAATGCAAACAGTCGTTTTGGAGCAGGAAATATATTAGCACAAGGTGATTTGATTATGATTTATCAAGCACAGGGTGCAACTATGGATGCAGCCACTGAACAATTCGGAGCTTTTTCTAATCCCAATAATTCTACTTGGGGTGCCATTTTAAGTGCTGCTAATTATAACAATGCTGGAAATTATGAATTTGCAGAAGTCGTTTCTGTTAGCGGAGGAACATCTATTACTATCTCTTGTGGATTAAGAAACTCTTACACTGCTTCAGGAAAAGTTCAAGTTATTCGCGTACCAAGATACACTACTCTAACTGTTACAGGAACGGGCATTTTAACAGGAGATGTTTGGAATGGAACAATTGGTGGTTTAGTAGTAGTTGAAGTGGATGGGGCAACTACCATTCAAGCTGGAGGCACAATTACCTCTTCAAATTTAGGATTTAGAGGAGGTCAATGCACAGAAGATAATTCAGTGGTTGGGGGAAGTTATTTCGCTACTAATAATAATAATGAAGGGGCAGAAAAAGGTGAGAGTATTGCAGGATTTACCACCGAATATCAAGCTGTAACTGCGCAATATTGTATGGGTGCACCAGCTAATGGTGGCGGAGGAGGAACTTCTCATAATTCTGGTGGTGGTGGAGGTGCAAATGCAGGAACAGGAAATTGGACAGGAAATGGAATTCAAGATCCTAATGCAGCATACACTTCAGCGTGGGGACAAGAAGCTGGATTTGTTACTTCTGCCAGTGGCGGAGGTCGAGGCGGATATTCATTCTCAAATTCGAATCAAAACGCAGGATCATTATCTCCTGGAAATGCAACATGGGGCGGAGATAATAGAAGAGTTCGCGGCGGTTTAGGTGGTCGCCCTTTAACCTATACCGCTACAAAAATGTTTTTTGGAGGTGGAGGTGGTGCAGGTGATCAAAATAATTCAAATGGTGGTTCTGGAGGACGAGGAGGAGGAATTGTTTATCTTCTTACTTATGGAAATTTAACTGGAAATGGAACAGTGGTTGCAAATGGCCAAAATGGAACAACCTCCTTACCCACTCCACTTTCTGCTAGCAGCTACTCTGGTAAAGATGGAGCTGGTGGTGCTGGTGGTGGTGGCGCTATTTTAATAAATACAACTGGAACTGCCTCAGGTTTTACTTGTACTGCCAATGGCGGACAAGGAGGAAATCAAACATTTGTTCATGGAAGTTTACACTTCACAGCTATCAATGATGCTTATGGTCCTGGTGGTGGTGGTGGTGGTGGATATATTGCTGTTTCAGGTGGTACACCGACAGCAACTACCAATGGAGGAAATAACGGTGTTACTAATAGCGATGGAATGACTGAATTCCCTCCTAATGGCGCAACAAGAGGAACTGCTGGTGTTAATAATGGAACATTGGTAGATTATTCATTTAGCTTAACGAATACAACTATTTGCAGTGGAGGAACTGTGACCTTAACCGCTACCATTAATGGAACAGTTCCTGGCTCTACCACTCTCACTTGGTATACTCAGCAATTTGGTGGAAGTTCGGTTGGAACTGGAAATTCATTTACTACACCCGTGCTTGGCACAACCACCACTTACTGGGTTGGATTTTGTCCCGGTTGGTATCGTTTACCTGTTACAGTTACCGTTGGGTTATCTCCAACAATCAATACAACCAACATAATAATTACCAATGAAACTTGTGCCGGAAATGATGGTGCTATTAGCGGAATTGTTGTTACTGGAGGTACAGGAACTCTAACTTATACATGGAACGGAAATTCTTCAGTGAATCAAAATTTATCTGGTGCATCAGCTGGCAATTACACTTTAATAGTTACGGATGCCGCTGGATGTTCTTCCACTAGTGGCCCCCATGTTATCACCTCTGGCGGTGGCCCAATTATAAATACTACAAATTTGATTATAACACAAACCACTTGTGGAAATATCAATGGAAGTATTACAGGAATTACCTCAAGTGGTGGAACTGGCGCACTTTCTTTAGATTGGAATGGAAATACGGTTGCTTCTGCTAATATTTCAAGTTTGGCTCCAGGAACTTATACCTATACTGCAACTGATGCCATCGGATGTTCTTCCTCAGTGGGACCATTCACCATAAATCCATCTACTAATCCAGTTCTGAATATTTCAAACATTATTTTAACCAATGCAACTTGTGGAAATAATAATGGAAGTATCACTGGAATTACCACTACAGGTGGTTCAGGTTCTAACGTAATTACGTGGAATGGAAATACCAATGCAGGAATAGATATTTTTAGTTTATCTGGAGGAAATTATACGATTGTTGTTACGGATGGAAGTGGTTGTTCTGATACAGAAGGTCCATTTACCATTCAAACTTTGGGCTCTCCAATTATTGATGCTTCCAACATAATTCTAACTGATGCAACCTGCGCGCAACCGAATGGAAGTATTGAAGGAATTATAGTTTTGGGAGGCACCTCACCTTTAGTTTTTGATTGGAACGGAACAACAAGTTTAACTGCCGATACAATTGATATTAGTGGAGGAGCTTTTACTTTAACCGTAACAGATGATAATGGTTGTACAGCAACCAGTGGACCTTATAATATAAATTCAACGGCGGGACCAACGGCATCAACCACTGGAACTGACATATCATGTTTTGGCTTGAATGATGGAAGCGCTACAGCAACTGCTATTGGTGGCGACGGAAATTATTCTTACCAATGGACAGGAGGGCCATCCACCGCAATTTATTCTGGACTTTCTTCAGGATCTTATACTGTAATGGTAACGGATGGTAACGGTTGTCAATCTGCAAGTATTGTAAATATCACCGAGCCTACAGAAATTGTTGGAAATGTTTCTGGTACAACAACCATTTGTGAAGGAGATATTACCACTTTAACAGCAAGTGGTTCTTCTCAATTTTCATGGAATACAAGTGCAACTACTGCAGCTATAACTGTTTCTCCAATAGCCGATACTACTTATGTGGTTATTGTTTCTGATGGAACTTGTAATGATACCGTTTCAGTTGATGTAACAGTGAATGCACAACCAATTGCTTCTATCACTGGAGATATTAATATTTGCGAGGGTGAATCAACTACATTGACAGCAAGTGGTGATGGAACTTTTCTTTGGAACACATCCGAAACAACTTCTTCTATTAATATTGTTCCAACAGGAAATATAACATTTGTTGTAACGGTAACTAATAATTGTGGCTCAGATTCAGATTCGGTAATCATCATTGTTAATTCTACTCCTTCCATAAGTGCAGGTGCAGATCAAACGATTAATTTAGGAAGCTCCACTCCATTAATGGCAACTGGAGGAACTAGTTTTATTTGGACACCTTCTACTGGATTAAGTTGCACGAATTGCGCTTCACCAGATGCTTCTCCTGCAGTAGAAACGGAATATATCGTTTTTGTTACAGATGCAAATGGTTGTACAAATTCTGATACCGTAAGAATTTTTGTAGAAGTCGAATTTGTTATTTTCATTCCAGATGCATTTTCTCCTAATGGCGATGGACAAAATGAAGAATTATTTGTTCGTGGTTTGGGAATAGAAAATTTTGTTTTTAAATTATATGATCGTTGGGGACAATTAGTTTTTGAAACCACCGATCAAAATATTGGATGGGACGGAACATTAAAAGGAACAGCACTAAATGAAGGTGTTTTTGTTTATGTTCTCGATGGAAATTTCTTCGGTGGAGAAACATTTGAACAAAAAGGAAATATCACTTTACATAAATAAGATTATGCGTAAATTATTACTATTCGTTTCTGTTTTATCATTCAGCGAAGTGATGTCACAGGATATACATTTTTCTCAATTTTATGATTCCCCTTTAAATATGTCTCCTGCTTTAACAGGAACAGATGCTCCATTTAGAGCGAATATTAACTATAGAAATCAATGGAGCGCATTTGGTAAACCATTTCAAACTATTGCCGGTTCTGTTGATATGGCTTTACTGAAAAAGAAAAATAATGGAGCTTATTTGGGAGCTGGATTAAATTTCTTTCAAGATAAAGCAGGACAAACAGGTTTATCAAAAATGTTAGTAGCGGGAAATATTTCTTCTGTTTTAAAAACTGGGAGCAAAAGTAATTTATCAATAGGGATTCAAGGTGCATTTAACCAACGAAGTATAAATTTAAGCAATGTAAGATGGGATAATCAATTCAATGGTTCTGCATATGATCCTACATTATCGAGTGGTGAAGCCTCTGGAATTTTAAAAAAATCTTTTTTTGATATGGGAGCAGGAATGGCTTATAATTATTCGTCATCCTCAAAAAACATGACTAGTAATGATGATTTCACTTTTACATTGGCAGCAGGAGCATTTCATTTGAATCGTCCCGACCAAGGCTTTGCTGGAGAAGACAAAGCAAATATGCGCTTAAGTGGGATGATGAAAATGCATATTGGCGTGAAAGGTACCAATATGGCTTTTGAACCTATTGCATCGTATATGAAACATGGAGAATTATCTGAAATTAATGTGGGAATGCTTATGCGTTATCGTTTAAAAAGCGGCTCATCTGTAACGGGTATCAATTCTGAATCTGCCATTTCATTCGGGGCTTGTTATAGAATTCAAGATGCACTCTACCCTATTATTGCCTATGATTTTAGTAATTATTCTATTGGAATTTCTTATGATGTGAATCTATCTACTTTAACTCCTTATTCACAATCACGAGGTGGCTTTGAAGTTGTGATAAAAATAAGAGATGTAACGGGTGCTTGGTTTGGAAGTGGAGGAAGCACGCGGTTTTTGTAAATTTAAATGGTATTAATTACTAATAATGCAAGAAACCGAAAAGGATTTATTTCCATTTGGGTTTCCTGCTTTTAAATATTCTTTGAAAAAAATTCTTTTTAGGTTCTTCCACTTTAATTTTAGGTTCTGGTGTTATTTCAATTCTCTCTAAAATTTCTCCTTTAGAATTTACTAATATTCTTTCATAAGGATTAATGAATAGAAATTCGGCTTTAAACTGATCGGGAATTCTTATTTCATCATAATTTGCGTCTATAATAATCTTTCCATTACTATCCATCAGCCCTACTCTTTTCTCATCGTGTACCCATTTATTATCTTCAATTCGGTGATTAAAACTTGCATAATAAGGAATCATTCCAAAATGTGAACGTTCAAAACCTCCGTAAATGGTGTCGGCAATCATGGTTCCATCGTATTTATATAATCCCCAATCGGATTGATAACTTCTACCCACCATTATATAATCATCATAATGATCGCGTAAATGCTCATATTCTATCGGAATAATCACTTTACCGTTGGTATCCATTAAACCACATCCTCTTTCATTTTGACAAACTTTAAACGTATTAAATTTCATTTCTTCGATGTTGTCATATTTTTGCGGAATCACCATTTTCTTTTCCCAATTACGAACACCTCTTTTCCCGTTAAAGACAATTTCAAATCCCATATTAGGATTGGTTTTAATTTCCACTTTAGTTTTGGTAGAATCATAATTGAAATGATAAAAATCTCTTGTGGTACGATTATGTTTCCATCCACCTGCATAATATCCTTCTCGCATAAATTCATACGAAGAATTATTCCCTGTGATTTCATAGAGTGTTTCATAAATGAAAGGATGAATAATTTTTCCGTCAGTACCAATCATTCCATCTTTTTTATCCTTTCTCAAAATGAATCCGTAAATACTATCTTTTTTCTTAGTTATAGTAACACACTTTTCATATTCAGGTTCAACCACCACTTTTCCTTTATTGTTGATTACTCCAAATTTATCGTTCTTTTTAATCATCGTAAATCCACCACCTAAATCTTGTGTCATTTTATAATCATCCGATAAAATATTCCCAAGTTTATCAATCAAAAACCAATTATCTTTTACTTTAACTAAGGCCACACCAAAATGAAAAGCTTGTATTTGATCAAAATTAAATTCAATCGCTACGTTCATATTCGAATCCAAATAACCATATTTCTCACCTTTTTTCACGCCTAACATTCCTTCCGCTTTGTTAGTAATCTGATCATACTCTTCTGTTTTGCGGTAAGGGATTTGCGGATCAAACAATCTGTACTTTCCATTGACGGTATAGAAATATACTTTATCATAAAACTTACCCGCCCCATCAATTTTTTCATCAATTATATTTCTCCCACGTTCATTGATAAAATACATCTTTCCGTTTCGATAAGCTTTCAAATAATGTTCATCAATTTTTTCTAAACTTTCAAATTCTTCATCGCAGATTTGATTCCCGTCTATATCTAATAAAACTGCTTTAGTGGGCACTAAATAGTCTTGTTGTTTCGGTTTTTCTGGATCATACCATCCAATTAAAATAGTTGAGTTCAATTTATTTAAATAATAATATTCTTTTTCTTTTACCGGCCTTCCCAATGAATCTACTAATTGTCGAAAATAGCCTTTATCATATCTGGTTGTCAAAAATCGATTAGGATTTACCATTTCAAAAATTTCATTCTTACTTCGGCACAATTCTTTACCTAAAGTATCGATCAAAATCCATTCAGAATTTTCATATAGCAATAAGTGTTCATTTCTTACACGCACATTCTCGGTGCCAAATGAATATGGAAAAAGTTTTCGTTTGGACGGATCGAAAAAATGGTAATTATTGTTTTTAATCATCACATAATTAGTGCGAAAATAATTCGATTCTTCAATCGATAAATATTCCTCTGGCACTAAAAGTTTACCATTACTTTGATATAACCCATATAAATTATCTCTTTTGGTTTTTATAATGTTCCGATAAGTATCTTTATAATTGATTTCATCGTATTTAATATCTAGTATAACTTTTTTATGCTGATCAAGTACACCGAATTTATCATCCTTTCTAACAATAAAAACGGAATCTTTGTATTCGATTGATTCATATTTGCATTCCATAAAAATATTTCCCAATGAATCCATCAAACCCACTAACATCTCATCCTTTTCATTTTTCTCATAAATAGGATAAATTCCCCATAAACCTTGATTTTTCGGATCTCCCACGTAGGCATTTCGTTTTAATCGCAAATGATGCCATTGGTCTTGATGTGGGTCATCAGCATGGTGCAAATTCACTGCCGAAATTTCTCGTCCCAGCGTATTAAATCTTTTTAAAATTTTTCCTTCTTTATTTCTAAAAAGATAAACCGGAACCTGCTGGATGTATTGATAAACATTAGTATTTACAAATGTAGGATGATCAAAAAAGGAATAACGAAAACAAATTCGAAGCATTTGTACATCGTTATAATAAGGATAATAAACGGTATCTATTTCTCGGTGAACAACCGGCTGATAATTTTCATAATTTACTAATCCTGGCCTTTTTTTAAAATAAGCTTCTTCGTCTATTTGTTGAGCAGAGGAAATAATTAAAAATGAAAAATGAAAAATGAAAAATGGAAGAAAGTGGCGAAGTGTTCTCATAAAATAGATTACACCAATGAAGAGGAAAAGTTCATTGACCTATTATTTAATTAACTTCCCAACTGGCCTCAAATAAAAATCGGCTATTAATAAACCTGAAACCACAAATGCAAACGAATATTCAAACCATTTCAATTCGGCTTCTACATATTTCATTCCCATAAAAATAAACGGAGTAGCAATGCAAACTAATTGTCCGAAAAAAGCGAAATAATATCCTATTTTCTTTCTTCTCCAGATCACCAATAATCCTAAAAACATAACACCACTTGCTACCATATTCGTTAATGCCATCCATTTGATTTGAATCATTGGTTCTGAAATTCCATATTTCATTCCGAGCTCAAAAAAAACATTTTCAATTTTCTCTGCTGTGGGATAGGTGGAAACTAAACTAACCGCCAAAAAATTTAACGTATTCCAAATACAGAAATAGAGAAATCCTCCCAATCCAAAAAAGAAAGTTATTTGTGTAAACCACCAAGGGTTTTTACTTCCTAAAAAGAAAACTTTATATCGTGAAAAAGTATAAAACTCCTCTGCAGCTGGAGTAGTAGGAATAAAACTTTTGGGCCGATTGACAGCCGCAGCCATTAAAACAATCCGTTGATTTGTGAATCGATACCGTTGATGATTAGTCCTAAGTCTTCCTTACTTTGATGAAATTTATTATTGTCCACATCAATAATCAATAATTTTCCTTTATCGTAAGTAGTAATCCAGGCTTCGTAACGCTCATTTAAACGCTTCAAATAATCTAGACGGATGCTTTCTTCATACTCACGCCCTCTTGCTTGAATATGACTAACCAATGTGGGAACAGAAGAACGCAAATAAATCAATAAATCAGGTGGAGCAATAAATGATTCTTGCAATGAAAAAAGTGAAAAATAGTTTTCAAAATCACGAGTAGTCATCAATCCCATCGAGTGAAGATTGGGAGCAAAAATATACGCATCTTCATAAATGGTTCTATCCTGAATAAAGTTTTTTTTCTTTTGACGAATTTCTTGTATCTGTGTGAAACGAGTAGTTAAAAAGAAAATTTGAAGGTTGAACGACCAGCGTTGCATGTCTTCATAAAAATCATTGATGTAAGGATTTTGTTCTACATCTTCAAAATGAGCTTCGTATTTGTAATGGTTGGCTAAAAGGGTTGCCAATGTTGTTTTTCCGGATCCGATGTTACCTGCAATGGCGATGTGCATATTTTGTTGCTTTTGGTTTTAAAAGGCTAAAAATAATAAAACTGTTTATATTAAAACCAAATTGTTGATAACGTATTTTCGAAAGTTTTTATATTTGTCCATCAATATATTATGAACACACGCAAACTCTCCATCCTTCTGATTATTACCAATGTCCTACTTTTCATTGTTTGCCTCGTGGTTTACGATAAGAGTCAATCGGGTGTTGCCAAGGTCATTGACCTTTCATTAGCAGCATCGCTTTTGGCCTTTTGCTATAGTTATCTGCAATTAGAAAAATATAGATCACCTTATATCAAGGCCTCAATTGTGATTTGCCTTGTTTGTGCTGTATTTCTAATTATGGTGATTGCAGGGGTTGATTTTTCCTTGGGAGAGAATGTGAAGAAGAAGTGATTATAAAGAAGCGAATGAGTAAATAAGCCAATGAGTGAATAAGAAAGACTTACTTTTTCTCTAAACGATAAATTTCAATTCGATCTTCATAAGAAAAAATTAACTTATTATCTACTTTTCTGAATTGCTTTACACTTGCATTTGGCAATTCCATTTTTGCCAACGAAAAATCTTTTAAAGAATAAGCCATTAAATTTCCATTCTCTAAATACAAAATGGTGTTTTGTTCCACTTGAAAACAAGAAATATTTTTAATAGGTAAAGTTTGAATATAGGTGCCAAATAAATCAAACTGCAAAATTCCTTGTAAGGAATCGTGCAAATAAACATATTCGCCTGCCTCCATGATAAAATCAGGATTTAGTTCTTTCCTCGTCAACTGTGTAATATTTCCAGATGTTGAAATTTCTTTTAAACTTTTATCCAGTCGTTTTATCATGAATTCATCGGTAGAATAAATCCAAAAATGATTATTCATAAAAGAAGCGCAAGCTAAAGTAACAAATGGAAATCCCTCTTTTTCTAGTTTGATTGATTCTCCTTGAATACTCAACGTATTATCTATAAATAAAATTTGGGTGAGATCTCGGTAAAATACTAATGTTCTTAATGATTGTGTGGCATCAATAAAGCTAATATCTCCCATTGATTTATAACTCTGTTGAAACATCAACTTTCCTTCAGAATTGAATTTTGTCAATTTATCAGAACTGGCTGAATAAATAAAACCCAATTGATCGGTGGTAAAATAATTTCCTTTTACCTCCATTTTTTTTTCTAAAACGAAATTCACACTATCGATTTTGATAGTATCGGCTTGTGAAAATGCATTTCCAACAATAAAAAAACTAAATAGGTAAAGCCAATATTTCATCTATATAAATTCTTGTATTAAATAACCTCGGTACTTTATGTTGTCCACCCAACTTCCCTCTTCCACTTAACCATGCATAAAACGTGCCATTAGGAACCTGTTTTACCAACGGAAAATCGAGATTCATATTGTAAGCTCGTTTAGCTTCATAATCCGAATTTAAGGATTTTAATGCTGTATCAAGAACTTCGGCAAAGAAATTTAAGTTATCGGGTTCTTGCTCGAATTCTAACAACCATTCATGACCGCCAGCTTTTCCTTCCTTCATAAAAATCGGAGCGGCCGTATATTCTCTCACTTTCGAATTTGTTCTTTCGCAAGCAATAGTGATGGCTTTATCCGAATTATCTACGATCAATTCTTCTCCAAATACATTGATAAAATGTTTTGTTCTACCCGTAATTCTAAATCTATAAGGCGTAGTTTCTGTAAACATAACTGTATCACCCATTACATATCGCCATAAACCTGCATTAGTAGAAATAATCAAAACATAATTCACTCCTGTTTTTACCTCGCCCAACATAATGGTTTTTGCATTCGGTTTTCCAAAATCTTCCAATGGAATGAACTCATAAAAAATTCCATAATCTAACATTAACAACATTTCCTTCTTATCAGTGGTATCCTGAATTCCAAAAAAACCTTCGGAAGCATTATAGGTTTCTACATAATTCATGCCTTTTTTACCAATGATTTCTTCAAATTGCTCTCGATAAGGAACAAAACTCACACCTCCGTGCATGAATAATTCGAGATTGGGCCAAACTTCAGAAATTGTTTTTTTACCCGTCACTTTTAAAATATGACGAAACAAAACCAATGTCCAAGAAGGAACTCCAGCTACAATATAAACATCTTCATGAATAGTTGACTGCGCCATTTTTTCAATCTTCTCATTCCAATCTTGCAGCAAGGCAATTTCCTTATCAGGAGTTCTGCGAATTTCACACCACCAAGGAAGATTTTTTATGATTATCGCTGATAAATCTCCAAAATAAGAATCCGCACTTAAATAATTTATTTGCGCACTTCCACCAATGATAAGATGCTTTCCCTTATATAATTTACGATTTTCATGATTGTGATAATACAATCCCAATAAATCTTTTCCACCTTTATAGTGACATTCTTCTAATGCTTCTTTGGTTACCGGAATAAATTTACTTTTATCCGTAGTTGTTCCCGAAGATTTTGCAAACCATTTTAAAGGCGTGGGCCATAATATATTTTGTTCGCCTTTCACTAATCGATCCACATACGGACGAACATCATCATAATCTTGAATAGGAACGCGTTCAGTAAATTGTTGATAGGTTGAAATATTTTCATAACCATATTTCTTTCCCCATTCAGTATCTTTTGCAGTAGAAATTAATTTTTGAAACCATTCCATTTGCACTTCCACCGGATACTTTTTAAAAAGTTCAATCTGGTGAATGCGTTTTTTGATGATCCAAGAAAAGATGGAGTTGAAAGGCATGGGGTAAAGGTAATGAAAATTGAAGAATTCTTTATTGAAATATTTCTGATTACAGATGAGAAATAACATAAATTAATAAGTAAAATCGTAAATTGAAAAATTGAAGTTTAAATTAAACATGTTTAGTAAAATTGAACGACCAAATTCGGATTGTGGATAAATTCGAAATACAAAATCCGAAATTCGAAATTGTATTCCCTACCTTCGATGAATATAAAAGTAAAATGATTGGAACCCTTACAAAAATGAAAGTCACTGCTGATTCCGATAGCCATCGGAACGGTAAAGTGAATTATAAATTGAAATTAGGAGAAGAAATGGTGGAAATGAATCCACTATTAAATCAACAAATACAATTAAAATATACAGGTAGAATTTTTTGCATTAGCTGTGGGAAGCAAACGAAAAAAGCATTCGGACAAGGATTTTGTTATCCCTGTTTTATGAATTCACCTGATAATGCAGAATGTATTATTAAACCAGAATTATGCCGTGGACATTTAGGCGAAGGCCGCGATCCCGAGTGGGAACAAGCACATCATGTGCAACCACATTATGTTTATTTAGCTTTATCGAGTGGTGTGAAAGTGGGTGTAACAAGAAATATTCAAGTTCCTACTCGTTGGATAGATCAGGGAGCTTCTCAAGCTATTATTTTGGCAGAAACTCCTTACCGACAATTAGCAGGAGAAATAGAAGTTTTTTTGAAAAATTTTATGCCCGATAAAACCAATTGGCAACGGATGCTGAAGAATGAAATTGCACCAGGAATTGATATGATTGATAGAAAAAATGCAGCGGCTGATTTATTGAGTGATGAATTAAAAAAATATGTACCTATCGATAATACGGTTTACTCTTTCGAATATCCTGTGATTGAATTTCCAACGAAAGTTGTGAGTATGAATTTCGAAAAAATGCCAACGATTGAAGGAGTTTTAAAAGGAATCAAAGGACAATATTTACTTTTTGATAATGGAAGAGTGATTAATTTGAGGAATCAGAGTGGATATGAAATTGAGTTGAATGTAGGGTAATTTGTTTAGTTGGTTTAGTTAGTTTGGTTAGTTTGGTTAGTTTGGTTAGTTTGGTTAGTGGTGGTCATCCTGAGTAGTTGAGTCTTCGAAACGTATCGAAGGATGGAATTATGTTTTTATAAATGGAAGAAAATCAAAAAAGACAATTAAAATCGATGATATTTGCCTCAACTCAATTGATCTTGTAAAATAGTAATACAAAAGATACAACCTATGTTTTATTACAAAAAGAGGAAATCAATTTGGGTTATGAACTAATTTATCTGGATTAAAAAATCAGAATAATTTTCTTAGTATTTCATTAGCTAATTATCACATTCGCTAATTAGCTAATTATTTTCTCGATTCAAAAACCTCATACCTATATTTAATCGCCATGATTAAATCATATTGCTCGGCATGTTGAATAAATTCATCTGGTAGAGCTAAAAAATCAATAAATGCATCAAACTCTGCGTCTTTTAAATCTATAATATCATAACGCACATATTTAGATAATAATTCTTTCATCAATTCTTCGCGCTTATCTTCATACTCCATTTCAGCAACAAGGTTTTTTTGTTTCCCGATTTTACTAAATCTTTCATACAATGCAGTAATAGGACTTACAGCCACATTTATTCCTGTTACTGTATTAACCTCTTCTTTTTTTAAAGTTTTTAATTCTTCTTCGATGGTGAGTAGTTCACGCTCTGGTTTTACCACCACTTGTTTCAGTTCAATTGGTTTTTTAGTCAATTCAACATTGATTGAATAATCTTTTCCAGTTGAATCTTTGAAGCAAAATTTCTGTTGAATGTATCCAGTGGCATTCACAATTAACGTATCTGTTTTTTTCATTCTTAAAATGAATCTTCCTCCATTGTCACCAAAGATTCCTTTACCCGTGGATTTATTGATTGCCATACAAGGAATCCAAACATAAGGATTATCCCTATCCGTCACTTTTCCTTTGATGATCACAGAATCTGATTGTGCAAAAAGTAAATTCGCGCTTCCGATAAAAAGCAAAATCAAAATATATTTTCGGAATAGAGTCATTAATTATTTTAAAGTAAACGCGATTAGTTGATTTATATTGGCATAAACCGTTCCAAAATCTCTTATTCTTCTTCTGTTGAAGGTTTCTTTTCCTCCACAGCCTTCTCAGATTCTTCAATGGTTAGCGTCAATAGATTTTGAATACCCAACATTTTCGCTTCTTTTCGTTTGAGAACTTTACGAAGAGCTACCAACCCAATCAATCCGCCAGGCAACATAAAAATGCCAGTCATTCCAGCTGCTTTCAAGCTATCCAAAACCGAATTTTTTAAATTTTTTGCTGCTTCATCATCCACAAATACTTTTCCCGATTGCAAATCTTCTAAGGCTTGTTTTGCATTATGACCAAGTTCTTTGGCAACAACTTTGTTCTTTTTAAATGATTCACGCATCATTTTACCACTTCCTTTCACCTTTTTAGTTACTTTATGGTAATCGTCAATAATACGTTTTTCTAAATCTTCTAACATATAGCAAAATTACGCGGTAAATTCATTGTAAAAACGGTTTCAAGCTTTTTATTTTACTTTCGATTGTTCATCACTTTTATCAAAGGACTAAAATCAACTACTTAATCAACTGATATTTGTAAGGTGAAATTAACTGTACAACACTATTTCCTCGAATTTATTCGTCCGTTTGCTCTAGCACATGGAACGCGAACAGGAACGAATTTAGCTTTTGTGAAAATCGAGCACGAGGAAATTATTGCCTACGGTGAAGCCTCACTTCCACCCTATCGAAAAGAAACTTTTGATTCGGTAAAAAAATGGGTGGAACATCAATACGAACAAACTTTAGAATTGATTTCCAAAAATCCATTCGAGAAGCCTGAAAATATTCCATTTTCAAGTCAAAATCCTAGTGCTTCGGCTGCCTTGCAATCGGCTATTTTAAATTGGTATGTTGATTCTAAAGGAAAAACTTTATCTGATTTTTTTGAACCTTCCAATGAAAA
>CAMBFX010000058.1 GCA_945865695.1 Chryseobacterium gleum
TTTTCTCAAACCTCCCCAGGTTTATATCCTGACTCCTTACCTGATGCTTTTGTTGGACAAGCCTATAGCGAAGACATCACTTTTGTTTTACCACTCGATACAATGGGTTATTTATTTACCAATTTTCATATTCTTTCTATTTCCCTTCCTGTTGGATTAAACTGGGTTTGTAATAGTTCAGCGAATGGATGTAACTATAATCCACAGGTAAATCAATATGGATGTGTGAACGTATATGGAACACCATTATTAGCCGGACAATATAATATCGATGTAACTGTTATTGCAGATTTAAATATCGTGCAAGGCGTGCCTGTTACGTTTCAAGTGTATATGGAAGTTCTACCTAGCAATACTTCTGTTACAAACACCGGATTTAGTATGTTAGGCTCAACAGGATGCTTGCCCATCACCGTTAATTTTACCAATAACAATCCGGGTTTATTAGCTTATGAATGGAATTTTGGAAATGGAAACACGAGTACCTTAGAAAATCCTTCTCCACAAATTTATAATGCAATTGGTAATCATGTGGTAAGTTATAAAGCCTGGGATAATTTAACGACAACCGATGTTTATACTTTGACTTCGGTTACTATAAATACCATTCAAAATGTTTTTTCTTGGGGATATCCAACAGAATTAAATCCAGATCCTTATTTCAAAATTAAAGAAAATGGAAATGTTATTTATAACTCCAATTATGTTGCTGATACACCTCCGCCACTTTCATGGACGGTTAACATCGTTATGAATGCTGCTAATACATATGTTATTGAAGTCTGGGATGAAGATGATTATGAAATTTTCTATGGTGGAGATGATTTAGTGGGTACACATACCATGAATATAAATGGTTGCAGTGGTTGTGCAGCAGGCAATGACGCGATTGTTAGTTATAACATCAATCATGTGGTGATACCTCCAGTTCCATTGGTTATTTCTGCTGATACGGTTAGAGTTTATGGTTATCCTGGAGCTCCGAATATTGTTTATGATTCTTTAGCTCACGAATTAAGTACAGATACATTAAATTATTTTTTACAATGGTATTATAACGAAAGCCCGATTTCAGGATCTACTTTAGATACTTTTAATGTACAATTATCAGGTGATTATTATGTTTTAGCAATAAACGCAGATGGCTGTGTTGCTTTTTCAGATACCATTACGGCCATCTTTTGTTCAGGTTTGGCAGCCACAATAAACGTGAACGGAAATGTATTTTCTACTCCCGATACTACCGGAAATACTTTTCAGTGGTATGATGCTAATGGACCAATTAGTGGAGCTAATCAATCTTTTTATGTGGTAACAACGGTCGGAGGTTATCATGTGGAAGTTACTGATGAATTTGGGTGCAATTATATTTCTAATACGTTGAATTCAACGCTTAGCGTTAATGAAGATATGATTTCTACTTTGGAATATTTTCCTAATCCTGCCAATGAATTTATAACTGTTCGTTGGAGTGAAAATCAACTGATGAATAAATTACGATTAGTGGATATCACAGGAAAAGAAATTTTGAGTTATTCAAATCTTCAGCATCAACAAACTATTCAGTTAAAAGATATTTCGAAAGGAATTTATTTTATCGAATGCACTTTTGGAGAAACAATAAGAACAGAAAAGATTATAGTAGAATAGAACGGTAACATCAAATAAGAAATAAAAACGGCATATAAAAAACAGAAATTATGAAAAAGAAAATTTTACTCAGTTTAATTTCTGCTGTTATTGGGATGGTTTCATTCGCACAAAACTTTACCATTACTGGAACTATCACGGATAATAATGCAAATCCAGTTCCGAATCATACTATCTATATTTCAGCTGATAGTTCAGTTTTTAATTATTTTAATGCTGTTGTCACTAATGCAAATGGTGATTATATAGATGTAATAGCCAATGGAGCGCAAGTTGGGCCTAATATTAATTTTTATCTTTCTACGAATGATTATTGTACCCCGAATGGCGGAGGGCAATCAGCTGTTTTAAGTAATAACCAAGGTACGGTTACTTCTGGAATAGCCGATTTCGTTATTTGCGATAGTGCTGCTATTACCTATAATTGTTCTGCTTCTTTTTATGGCTATGATCAAAACAATTCAGGAAATTATTATTTCGTGGATATGTCTAATGGTTCTGGTTTAACTTATGCTTGGGATTTTGGTGATGGAAATTCTTCAACACTTCAATATCCTTCAAATACTTTTGCTCCTGGAACATATTCTGTTTGTCTAACAGTAACTGGTGCAAATTGTACAGATACTTATTGCCAAACTATCACTGTCGGAGGCCCGGCTTGTAATGCTTCTTTCTATTCTTACATAGACTCACTTAACAATACAGTTTATTTAGTAAACAATTCTAATTCTTCAAATGGTGGGACATCTTATTTCTGGGATTTTGGTGATGGTAACACTTCTAACCTGCAATATCCAACACATACTTATGCTAATCTTGGAATGTATTCCGTTTGCTTAACCATAGCTGATTCTTCTTGTACAAGTATCTATTGCGATACAATTGGCATTACACAATTAATGGCCGATGGTTCAAGAAATGGATTTACTTTAAATGTTACTGCTCCTTCTGCTTTAGGATTAGAAGAAGTAGTGAATATTATTACTGAATTCATGGCTTATCCAAACCCCGCTGCAGAAAATGTAAGTTTAGAATACAACTCACTTTCTGCAGGTAATCACTCTATCACATTGAATGACGTTACAGGTAAATTAATTTACACCGAAAACTATTCTGCTCAAAAAGGAAATAACTTGAAGCAAATTAATTTGAATGGAATAGAAGCGGGAATTTATTTGGTGACTATTGCCAACGAAAACGGAATATTAAATCATATTCGCTTAGTCAAAAACTAATACACTAATTGCTTTGATGGAGATAATAAGCATCGTTCGAAAGAGCGGTGCTTTTTTAATTATATTTCGATACGAATGGTGAAAACACAATTCTACTCAGGATGACGATTTTGGTGGCAGTTTTAAAAGGTGAAGGTCATTCTGAGTGATTCGAGTCTTCGATTCCGATAGCTATCGGGAGTACCGAAGAATGTTAAATTATTCATGCAACTTCTAGTATGTAATATCAGTCTTTCTGTCTATATTTGAAGTGATATCATTCTGCTATGAAGTTTTCTTATCGCATTTTATTTTTTTTCGTACTTGTTTTATCGTCTTGCTCCAAGGATAATGAAGTAGAATTACCCCCTCCTCCTGCCAAAACGGGTGTGAATTTTGAAATCGATGAAGTTCCCTATGCAAAACTAAGTGATTACCGTTTTTTTATTGGAGATATAAAAAATATGGAGCCAAATGAAATGGTTATACCCTATGAACCCATCACTCCTTTGTTTTCAGATTACGCTCATAAAAAGCGATTCATTTGGATGATGCCTGGCACTTCTGCCAATTATGTAAATGATACTTCCTTGCTCGACTTTCCAAACGGAACAGTATTTATCAAGAATTTCTATTACGACAGTGTTCAGCCTTTAAACAACCGTAGGATTCTTGAAACTCGTTTATTAATTAAACGAAACGGAGCATGGATTTTTGCCGATTATATTTGGAATGAAGATCAAACAGAAGCTTATAATAATTTAGATGGAAGTTATCAGCAGATTGATTGGATTGAAAAAGGCACACCTAAGAGTGTAAATTTTCGTATTCCTTCAGAGGCGGAATGTCATACTTGTCATAAAGCAAATAATTTAAATACACCCATTATTCCAAAACCTCTTCACCTCAATAAAGCTTATACTTATTCTGATGGTGTAATGAATCAATTACAAAAATTGAAACAAGTAGGCTATCTCGATGGAAATATTCCAACAAATGTATATAGTGTAGTAGATTGGATGGACGAAACACAACCCGTTGGGCTTCGCATGCGTTCTTATCTCGATGCAAATTGTGCGCATTGCCATAGTGATGAAGGACATTGTTATTATCGACCCATTCGCCTTGGCTATAATAAAACGGTTGACCCTACTAATCTTGGTATTTGTATCGCTCCGCAACAAACTATTAATCCTCAGTTAACTCATATTATCGCTAGAGGAAATATTAATAAGTCTGTGATGTTTTATCGACTGAATACCAATGATGCACAATTTATGATGCCTTTAATGGGACGAACATTAGTGCACCAAGAAGCTGTCGATTTATTAGAAGAATATATTAATTCACTTTCACCAATATGCAATTAAACCTAATCTTTTGTTTATGAAAAATCAATTACTCCTTTTCTTATCACTTTTTGTCTCCACAGCATCATTGCAAGCACAATCAACTTGTGCCACGGCAATTCCTGCAAGTTTAGGTTCAAACACTGCCGCTGCAGGACAAAGCACCACCGCACCAGTTCCTTCGCATTGTCAATTTGTAAACGGAAGTGAAAATTTTAAATGGTATACTTATTCTTCTTCAGTGGATACATCAATTACTGTTTCAACAGTGACTGCATTAAATACAGGCTTAGATACTCGTATTTCTGTTTTTAGTGGAAATTGTGGCTCATTGATTTGCGAAGCTTACGGAGATGATGAGTCTGCTTATTTATCCATTGCTACTTTCGCTGCAAACGCAGGAACCACTTATTATATCGTTTTTGATACATACTGGGGAAATATGCCAATAGATTTCACCCTTCAACAAGTTGCTGGAAGTGGAGGTGGTGGTGGAACACCAACGGCAATGATAACTTTTACTCCACAAGGTTTTGGGGCTTCAAGTCAATGTGTGGTGGACATGAACAATGATAAATTTGATGATGTTGTTGCACCAAGTGGAAATTCACTTTCTATATATTATCAATCAACCGTAACGCCAGGAACTTTTACTTCTCAAACTTACACGATTACAGGAGCAGTTGCTAACCCACCCTCTTGGAGTATTGCTGGTGGAGATATGGATAACAATGGATATACCGATTTAATTTATGGTGGAGGAAGTGGAGCGAGTATCATTATGGCTAATTCAACGGGGACAGGTTATTCGCATTTTTCTGATGCAAATTATATTTTCTCTCAAAGAACCAATGTGGTTGACGTAAACAATAATGGAGTAGCAGATGCATTTGTCTGTCACGATGTAGATGCCAATGTTTGGTATGAAAGTAATGGAAATGGAACTTTTGTTCACCATCAAGGTGGGCTAGGTCCTAACGCAGGAAATTATGGTTCTGTTTGGATTGACTACGATAATGATTGCGATATCGATTTATTTATTGCCAAATGTGGAAGTGATGCGATAGATCAGTTACACCGGAACAATGGAGATGGAACTTATACGAGTGTTGGCGCTGCAGCAGGAATTAATGATGCATCACAAACGTGGTCTTCTGCTTGGGCAGATTATGATAACGATGGAGATATGGATGCATTTCTTGGAGCTTCTAGTAGTTCAAGTGGAGCACATAAACTTTATAAAAACAATGGTGATGGAACTTTTACCAATGTAACTGCTGGTTCTGGATTTGATAATTATTCAAATAGTATGGGAATTGAAAATCAACCTGTAGATTTTAATAATGATGGTTGGGTAGATGTTTTTGGATTAGGTGGATTAATTATGTTTAACAATGGAGATATGACATTTACTGCTTCTACTTCACCCGCTTATTCTGGTGCAACCGGAGATTTAAATCATGATGGTGCGGTGGATATTATGAGTGGATCTACGATTTATTTTAATGATGTGGACACTAATAATTATCTTACTATTTCTACCGTTGGTGTGCAAAGTAATAAACAAGGAATTGGCGCACGTATTACGATTAGCTCTGTCTTAGGAAATCAAATTCGTGATATTCGTAGCGCACAAGCATTTTCTTCTATGCAAACATTAAATGCGCATTTCGGATTAGGTGACGATACCCAAGTAAATAGTGTGACTATTTGTTGGCCGAGTGGTGTAGTTGACGTTATAAATAATCCAACTATTAATACTCATTTAGTAGTTACCGAAGGAAGTACCTTAGGAATTGAGGAAACAGAGATGGAAAATATTTCTATGTACCCGAATCCAGCCAATGAAAATGTGACTTTAAGTTTTGTTTCAATTGAAGGAGGAAATTATCAAATCTCCATTACCGATATTAATGGAAAATTAGTGTCTTCACAAAATTATCTAGCTAAAACTGGAAACAATGAGCAACAAATTTCTTTATCAGGAATGAATGCAGGAATTTACTTGGTAACTATTACCAATGAAAATGGAAGTGTACAACACATGAGATTAATTAAAAATTAGAAATTAATAATTAATAATGAAAGAAGCGTCGTTCGAAAGGGCGGTGCTTTTTTTATCCTTCGATACGCTCGTGCCTCGGTTATACCGATGTGACATTTAAAATAGTCCAACCCTCTTTTATTATTTAAGTCATAACTAAATGTCAATCTGTATTAACCATTGTAATTTTAAATTTTATTTAGGACTAAAATTTAAATACAATTGGTATTACTCCTTTCAGTAGTGAAAAAGTTCTCAGGATGACTCATCATTTTTTGTCAAGGAATTCTTTTTCTAAAACCTAAAATAAATTGCGTTGGTTCTAAATAACCTTCTGTATTTTCAGAATATCCTGGTCCAATTTCCATCCCTACTTTATCGCGAATTTCTAAATGTAAATGAGCTTTGTATTTTCCGTGTGCATTTCCAATGGTGCCAATTTTTTCTCCGCGTTTTAAAGTTTGATTTTCTTTTACGAGAATTTTATCCAAATGCGCATATACACTTTCTATCCAAATTGGTTTTTCTTTTGTACCAACATTATGCAATACACGAACCACATTTCCCCAACCGCTTTTTAAATCTTCCGCAAAAAAAACAATTCCATCGGAACAAGTAAACACATCATCACCCAAATCGGTATCACCACCACCTTTGCCATTCCAATCTTCTCCTAAGTGATTATTCTCTTTAAATTTTTGAGCATTATAATATCCTTCAGAAGTGGGCCATCCAATGGGAAAATCAAATCCAGAAGAAAGTGGACAATCTTTTTTGAATTTTTCTAAATCATCTTTTGTTTGGGATGAACAGGAAAAAAGAAGAAGAATAATACATTCACCAACAAAGATTTTAACCGCAGAGATCCGCAAAGTTTCGCAAAGAAAAGGCAAAAAAGAAAAATTACGCTGAGGCGATTTCATCGCTTTGAAGAAATTTGAAAAGCAAACAGAGTGACAAAATATTTTTGACGCAATATAATTATACGCGAGAGAACTCTGCGAACTTTGCGTCCTCTGCGGTTTATTCTTCAAAAAAAATGGTTTAATTAAATCTAACTTAGTTTCTCAGCCAATAACCGCATCTCCAAAGCAGGAGAAATTTTTTGATATAAAATATGATAAACAGCTTGCACAATCGGAATCTCCACCTTGAATTTTTTATTCATTTCAATAATACTATTCACTGCGTAATAACCTTCGGCAATCATTTCCATTTCTAGTTGTGCCGCTTTTACCGAATAACCTTTACCAATCATTTTTCCGAACGTACGATTACGAGAAAAATTAGAATAAGCCGTTACTAATAAATCTCCAAGATAAGCTGACGATTTTACATCGCGATGAATGGTATGAACGGCATCAATGAACTTTTCTAATTCTTGCGCTGCATTTGAAATTAGTACCGCTTGAAAATTATCTCCATAACCCAATCCACTACAAATTCCTCCTGCCAAAGCATAAATATTTTTTAGTACTGCCGATAATTCGGTTCCGAATAAATCATCCGAAACCGTTGTTTTGATATAACGACAAGCCAAAGCATTCGCCATTTGTTCGGCATTATCCGAATCGCTACAAGCAATCGTTAAATAAGATAGTCTTTCTAATGCTACTTCCTCGGCATGACAAGGACCAGAGATGATTCCAATATCTTCATAGGGCGTACGAAATTGTTTATGGAAATATCTAGCAGGAATAGAATGAAACTCGGGAATCATTCCTTTTACCGCAGAGAAAATTAATTTATCTTTCATTTTCTCAGAAGGAACATCTTTAAATAAATTATGTAAGAAGGCAGCGGGTGTGGCCACAATAATCACATTTGAAGAATCAAGAATTTTGTCTAAAGAAGAACTGACATTTATTTTTTTTGGATCAAATTCTATCGATTGTAAATAAGAAGGATTACGATGAAATTCTAAAACATGCTTCACACTTTCCTCTTTGTGAATCCACCAGTTGACCTGATCCAGATTATTACAAAGAATCTTGACAATGGCTGTTCCCCAGCTTCCTCCTCCGATAACGGCTACTTTCATGGTTGGAATTTTGGCTAAATTAGGGATTATATGTATACTATGTATTAGAATAAATGTCAGAATTAATTATTGTAAGGTAATTTATCGATTGGTTTTTTTTTATAACTTACCACAAAATTAATACGAATGAAAAAATACATTATTTTATTGATTATTGCAGTTTTTAATAATTTAGCAATATCACAGTCTATTGACTATCTTAAAGGAATTGCAAAAAGTGACACAAATTTTTTTCAAATTAAAACATCAGGAGATTTGTATTTTAGTCAAGATAGTATTTTACGGGATGGAAATAAATTTGGTTATAAAGAGTTTTTAAGGTGGTCGCAATTTTATGAAGGAAGAACTTTTAATGAAGTGGGCAACGTTGGGAATTTGAAAAAATATTATGAAGTGATGGGAGGTTATTCCCAGAATAGAACAACACTTTGTAGTAACCCCTTAGGGTTAAATTACCAATGGGATTTTCTTGGCCCCAAAAACTTGTCAGATCAATTTTTGGGAATGGTTACTAGTGTAACATTTTTTGACGATGGGGTTAATAAAATTATTTTTGCTGGTTCAGCTGCTGGAGGAATTTTTGTTACAGCTAATATGGGAGTTAATTGGAATTGTATTACGGAAGATTTAAATATGCCTGGAATTGGATTTTCAGATCTCAGAGTTTTAGATGACCCGATTAATAATAAGAGATATTTAATTGCCGGAACTGGACTTTTGCATAGAGGTTATGGAGTTGGTATTCTTAGACTTGATTTACTTAATCCAAATGCTACTTGGATTGAAGAATCGGGCCTACCTCAATTAACAGGGGGCGTATTACAAAGTTATGTAAACCAAATTATTTTGCACCCAACTGATAAGAGTAAAGTCTATGCTTTAATTGGAAATACTCTCTATGAAAGCAGTGATTATGGAGATAATTGGAATTCTGTATTTTCCGGCAGTTCGAATCATCAATTTTCAAAAATGATTTTTCATCCAGCAGATCCAAATATCCAATATATTTCCACTTATACTACGGCAAATCCTTGCTCATCACCTCCGGTTATATGGAAGTCAAATGATGGAGGACAAAACTGGAGTACAATGTACGCATCATTTCTTTTGCCAAATAGTGCACGTATAGATATTGCAACATCGTCAATATTATCGAATGCAAATGACCCAAATCAAGATCCATTGTATTGCGCTTTTTCTGAAACAATCGATTGCCAGAATAATGTTACAAGTGCCAATACAGAGATTTATAAATATGATAATGGCATTAATGAGTTTGTAGCCTATACAAATATCCTAGGCCAAGACACTTATATTACTAGACATTGTTTTGAAATATCTCCAAGTAACGCGAATTTGATTGGAACAGTACTCCATCCAGATATGTATTTCGGAAGTCTGGGCTTCCATAATATAAGTCAATCGAACTTCGGTGCTGCTTATAGAAACGCTTTGAATATGCATGATGATCTTAGAGATATAGAAATCATTCCTGATTTTTCAAATAATGGTTTTGACCATATTTTAGTTGGGAATGACGGAGGGATTTCACTTTCAGTAGATAATGGGCAGAGTTGGACGAATTTAAATGGTCCAGGATTAAACATCACAATGTTTCAAGGTTTTGATGTGGCAGAGTCAAATATTGATTTTTTATTAGGAGGAACACAGGATAATAATGCTTATAAATATGATTATTTAAATGACATTTGGACTAGATTTGGGGGAGGAGATGTTTACAAGTTTCAATTATCTGAAGAAGATGGTGACAAGTATTTTTATTCTTATAATGGAGGTCAATTTACAGGTGTAAAGGGATACTTAACCAATCAGCCTAGCAGCACCTTTCAATTAGTGCCGAATAACTTAACACAGCTTTCTGGGCCGATTACTCTTCCACAATATCAACATCCATCAGGAACTATTTATTTTGGACAAAAAGAAGTAGGAGTATTAACTTATCCATGTTATCAATCGAAATTTATTTCAAATATTTATCAATCAGAAGGGTTGAATTCAACTTTGAATGCGATTGGTGTTTGTGAGCACCAACCAAATGTTATTTATATCGGTTACGGAGGAGTAGAACAAGGCAATAACTCAAACCCAAAGAAATTTTATAAAACAACTAATGGTAGCGATGACAACCCAGTTTGGGTCGATTTTACAGATAATTTGAATAATTCTTTTGATACAGATCTAACTGATAATTTCACAGTTTTTGATTGGATAGAAATATCAGATATTGTGGTTAACCCAACTAACTCACAAGAAGTTTGGGTAGCGTTTCGTAATATTTCGTATGACTTTCAAGGAAATGGTACGATGAGAGTCATACATTCGATTAATGGTGGAAATACTTGGAATGATTGGTCGGTGAATTTACCTTCAGTGCCCGTAAATGATATTGAGTATTTTAATGGTAGCGATGGGGGTATATTTGCCGCAACGGACGTTGGTATTTTTTATACAAGTAATGATGATTATTTAAGCAATGGTTGGTCTTGTATTAACGAAAATTTACCAGTATTATTAGTAAACGACATTGAAATAAATTATACTCGTAAAAAAATTGTAGCCGGAACTTTCGGTAGAGGAATATATGAATCCGATTTACATGTAAATTACCTATATACTGCAAATACAAATAGTCCATTTAATTGTAGTTCCACTGTCACAACAATTTCAACCAATACAACTATTTCAGGAAATCAGACTTATTGTGGGAATTTGGAAATAAAGGAAGGGGTGACCCTTACAGTTACTGGCACCATTTTTATGGCGCCAGGCACTGAAATAATAATTAAAAACTCGAGCACGACTGGTACACCTGGAGGTAGGATGATATTAAATGGAGGAACAATTACTGCAAAAGAAACATGTTGGGAAAACGGTAGATGGAAGGGAATATTTGTAATGGGAGACCCAACGAAAAGTCAGTCGCCTTATTTTAACACTCAACAAGGAATGTTGACAGTTACTAATGGTGGAACTATTTGCAATGCAGAAGTTGGAGCTCATGCAGGTAAATTAAATGGATTCACAATACAGAATCAAGGCGGGATTATAATTACAGATGACGCCAATTTCAAAAACAATAAAAAGGATATTCTCCTTTGGCCGTATACCAACTATTTAAATAATCCAGCAAATCCTATTGCTAATCGAAGTCGGTTTACTAAAACTAAGTTTCAAACATTAAATTCTAATGCTTTGACTGGACTTATTGCGACAGACAATACCCAACATTTGGTGTTATTTGGAGTTGATGGTATATTAGTTCGTGAATGTCTTTTTGAAAATGGGCGAACTCCGAGTTCAACAAATTTGTATGAAGACTTATCAAATACTGCGGAACTAATGTCCCTTCAAGAAATGGGTATTGGAATTTATAGTGTTAATTCCAAATTCAGAGTAACTGGATTTTGTGATTTTTTTGCCCAGCAAAGCGCGGCTCAATGTGATTTTGAAAACGAATTCAAGAATTTGTTTTATGGGATTAAGGCAGTTTCTTCCAACCCATTAAGATCCGCTTTCATTGATGGTAATTTTTTTAATAGTAATTATCACGCGGTATTCCTTAACGGGGTAGATTATGCTTATCTGGCGAGGAATTTATTTACAGTTAGAAATGTGAATGCAAATGTATCGATGAATACACCAAATACTGCTGGCACAGATATCCCATACGGTTTACATATCAACCAATGCAGCAACTATAAAATAACTGAAAATTACTTTAACGCGCCAACATTTAATACACAGGGACCTTGCAATAATAATTTTATCAAGGTCGCAATGCAAATTTCTCTACCAGATGGAAATCCTGAGGAAGTTTACAATAACTACTTCACGGATTATCATAGTAACGTAGACATTGACCCAGGTGTTGGTGTACTTGTTCAAGGCGACCCGAATGATACAGATCCAACTGATGTAGCCAAGTTGCAGATTCTATGCAATGATTTTAACGGAGCCAAAATGGGAGCTAATGCAGAAAGATATACCAATCATATTGCTTTAACCGAAAATGGTAAAGTAAGCGAAAACCAAGGTTCACCAGCAAGTGCCCAATCACCTGCGGGCAATCGGTTCGGATTATCGTTTGTTGGATCTAGTTCTATTCATAAGGCTTGTGTATTAAGTGATGAACCCTTTGATAATTGTGTCTCTTTTACCAATGATGATGGAGAGTTTAATACGTTAGATGGTTTATTACCTCTTTCAGGAATCAGCTATTACCATCATTCTAACACTTTAACTTTTCCATTGGATGTTCAATGTGGATCAACGGATGTTGCAAATTCTCTGGTTCCCGAAGTTTATTCGAAATCTATTGCATGCCCAACGATTATTAATCCTATCCCTCAACCTCATTTGTTTCGTCAAGCTATCGGCACTTATAATACAAGTATCGAAAATGAACTGGAATTCATCGATACTGATGATACACAAGGATTGTTGAATCTGATTTACGGGAATGCTTCACCTGGTCAAGTAAAAAATGCATTGATGGCTGCTTCACCTTATTTAAGTGATGAGGTATTGAAAGCTTATCTCTACGATTCTCCACCGCATGGCAATCTCAAGCAAGTGGTCATCGCCAATTCCCCAGTTACCAAAGATGTTAAACAAATCATCGAAGGCATGAGTCTGCCCAATGGAATCCGCAATCAGATTAATGCCGCTCAAACTGGAATTTCAGAACGTCAGCATCTAGAAGCAAGGGTGAATTGGTTTGAACTGAAAAAAGAACAAAACATCAATGAATTAGTGCGTTATCATTTGCAACGCGACACGGTGCCCGATTATTTGGATAGCGTAAAACAAGTTTTGACTCAATACAATGAAAACCATAATGCATGTAAACTCGCATCAGCTTTTTCTTCTCAAAAAGATTTTATTCAAGCATTATCTATACTAGATGCACATCTAGCAGATCATCCTAACGATGCTCTATGTAAGTTACAAAAACTCATGATTGAGTTCGACCAAGAACTGAGTTGGTGTTTGAATCCTACTCAAGAACAAAAGGACAAGTTAGAGGAAATCAAAGATGATCATCACAAAGGATGTATTGCCGCCAAAGGATTTCTGGAACTGATTGAAGGATTACCATTGGAAGATTATCGGATATTGCCTAGAACAAACCGATCTGCAATCAGACAGGAAGAAACAATAACTGAAAAAGAGAATGAAAAGTTTATTGCTTATCCAAGTCCAACCGCCAATTACATTAATTTTAATTGTTATGGTGGTGAGATTGAATTTTCTTCTATTGAAATATATGATTTCACCGGAAAAATCATTCAGACCATTCAACCAGATAAATCTGGATTTGCCTATACGGATATGTCTTCTTTTAGTAATGGGATTTACCTGGCTGTTTTAAAATCAAATGGATTAATCAGAGGGCAAACCAAATTCATTTTGAATAAATGAGAATTATATTTTTCATATTATTATTTCAACTATTTTCTTTACAAGAAGGATTTTCGCAATCTTATTTCAATAAGAAATATGATTTAGGAGGAAGTTATGATGTCTCCCAAAGTATAGTTACAATCGACAGCGGGTATGTGATTTGCGCAAATGGATATCACGCTTCAGTTGGATATCTGGGAGTATGCTTATTGTTTCTGGATTTTAATGGAGATACTCTTTATAGTAAATGGGTAGTAAAACAGTATTATGGATATTATGATGGTTGGGGTGGGGCTTTCAGAAAATATAGTAATGGAGGATTTTATATGGGAGGTGCTATTGAAGACACTGCCGGAACAGTTTACGCAATGCTATATCGATTTGATGAAAACGGAGATACCCTTTGGACAAAAAAGTACGGCAATGGAATCGATTTTTACTCATTTAATAATGCAAGAGAAACTTCTGATAAAGGATTTATTTTAACCGGTTCGCGAACAGTTGGGAGTAATTTACAAGGTTTACTTATTAAAACAGATTCATTAGGTAATATACAATGGCAACAACATTATGGTGGCAGTGGCAGAGATGTAGCAGTGGGAGTTGTACCTCTTTCAGATGGCAGATATTTAATGGGGGGATCAACCGAAACACAACCTTGTGGCAATGTTTTAGAAAATGCTATTTGGGCCATAAGAGCAAATAACAATGGTTCACAAAACTGGACAAATTGTTACGGAGGAGCTAATCAGGAAAATGCAGCAGGTTATCCTGCATTTGAATTTCCCAATGGAGATATTGCAGTAGTCAGTGGTTTTGCAGACCCATCAACTTATCCATACATTATGCGGATAAATTCTTCCGGAATTGTTCAATATGAAAAATATGTTTTTGTTGACAATGGTGATGGTTTTTTGCATTCAGGCGTGAGAGGAAGTAATGATGATATTTTAGGAGTGGGTATGCACCGACCTCCGGGTGTTGATTATGGCTTATTTATGCGTTACGATGCACAAGTTGATAGTCTATGGTATAGAACTTACCAACATGCAACTAATTCTATTAATGAGCTCTGGGATATCGATACCGCACATGGTGGTGGTTACGTGATGTGTGGTACAACTAACCAAAGCAGCGTACAAGACGTTTGGGTGATTAAAGTGGATGAACACGGATGTTTGAATGATCCCGATTGTTGGTATTCGGGCCCTTATGTAGAAGAAGAAAAATTGAGTGTTGGTATTTCAGTGTTAGAAAAAGAAAATTATTTTTCTGTTTTTCCCAATCCGAATAATGGAAGATTTATTTTAGAAAGCAAAATAGGAATTCGTTCAGATTTAGAAATGAAAATTTATAATCTTTTAGGTGAAATTTTATTTTCATCACCTTTTAATTCAGCAAAAACGGAATTGGATATTTCTGAATTTTCCAATGGGATTTATTTTATCACGGTTACCAATGATGGTGGAGTGCTATGGAAAAGTAAAGTAGTGAAAGAATAATTTAATTCAAATATTCTTCTTCCCCAACACAATCTCCTTCATCTCTTCATCACTTGTAATTTTCTTTGTAGTGGTAAATTCTAAAGTGATTTTCGGTTTTTCTCCTGATTTGCGAATATCCTTGAAATTAATTTTTCTGTATTTTTCAGAATCTAGAAGTGCGATGTAATTTTCAGGTAACAGCGCAAACATTCTTGCATTATTATCTGGAACCAAAGTCATATTGGTCCAAAGGTCATAAGGAAATTTAATCAATGATTTTCCATCTCCACCCACATAACAAATCACAATATTTTTGATATCTCCCACTTCACGATCAAATTTTACATCGGCCATGATTTGAACATTCAACGAATCTTTCATCAATTTATCATAATTGTAAATTCCCATTTGATTAAATTCAAAAGTGCGGTAAACGTCCGCCATCGTGCGTAATTTTTCTGATTCGCTTTTCATTACTTCGGCAAATGCTTTATCGTATTCTTTTTTCCAATATTCTGGAGGAAATTGAAGCAGAGATTTGAGAGGCATCACCGCCTGAATTTCATACGAAGCTTTTCCGAATCCTTTTTTAGTAAAATCTAACGTATAAATATTATTTTCCTTCAATGTGATTTTTGTTTCACCAGAATTTGCCCAAGCTGGAAAATCTTTGTCGGTTATTTTTTTCCAAATCATCAATGAAGCGAGATAAACATTTCCATTAAAGGTGATGGATTCGTAATTATAGAAATTCTGCCATTCTACGCCATATTTTTTTATTTTTAATTCTACTCCCTGATCTTTTCTACTTTTTAGAATTAACTTTTCATCATCTTTCAAAAAGACATCTAAAACAGAAAGATAGTTGAATGCAAAATGTCCGGGGGCCAATGGAATTTTAGTCGCTTTTACTTTTTTATGCAAGGAGGCAATTAAGTTTCTTTTTTCCTTACTTGGTTTGGGATCACTTTCACCCACATAATGCCAATTACGTGTACCTTTTTCGTCTAGTTTAAATTTTCGGTAATTATTTCCATTGGTATTGCTTCCCATGATTACTTTCATCACTTTGCCCGAATCAATAAAAACTTCTTTTCCCTCTGAAAATGCTCGAATATCAAACATACCTGCTGTTTCAAATCTCTTAAACATTCCAGCTGCATCATAATCCATCGGGATTCCTGCTAAGAAAACATCTACGGCATCATGAAATTCGCGGTATTTGATTTCTACTTTTCCTTTAATGAGTTTTCTTTTCGCATCGACAAAAATATTTTTTTGGATAATTATTTTACTTCCTGTTGTATTGGGAACTGTAAAATTTCCACCTTGTGCAGCGTCCACTTCTATGGTTTCAAAAACAGGATTGAGCTCTTTTATCGGCGGCTGAACTAAGGCCGCAATTTCTGTTTTTTGCTTTTTCTTTTTCTTCACGGTTTGCTTTGTTTCTTTGGTGGGAGTTTCTCCACAAGCAAAAAGCAAAAACGAAATTAGTATTAGTAGCGAAGATTGAATTTTCATTTATTATAGTTTTTTAAAATAATATAACGACACATCACAATAGGGAAATTGTTCAACTTCTTTTCCTGGTCCATAGGGAAAATATTTATTCTTGAATTTTTTCTTTACCGATTCAGCCGATTGATTATAACCAGAATTATAAGCGGTAGAAAAAAACTTCACCTTATCTTCATCCGAATTAAAAATCTCCGCTTTGAATTTATCAGAGCAGAGATCATAAAAGCAAGCAACGTATTTTATTTGCCAATCCACACTTTTCATTCGCGTAATACGTTGCCCGCGTATCGATGATCCGCTATCATACTTGGTGATGTACTCATACTCCTTCAGTGCGCCATGTGTGGAGACATACACCTCCATATTCTCCACAAATGAGGGTTTCATTTGAAAATTTCCGATCGAAAAATCGGCTGCTTTGCTACCCCCGTTCACGTAAACCCATTCTAACGCCACTGTCTCAAACAAATCACTCAAGTATGAATAGCGAATCAATTCTGGAAATATTATCGCCTTGCATATTTTTTCATTTACCTTATGATCCGCACATACTTTTTTAAATTTCGCAGAGTTGTCGGTCATGAATTTTATTGCAGTTTTATAATCACTGCTGTATTTTTTTTCAAAATCAACATCAGTCGAAGTCAAGAAAAGTAAAACGAAAAATAATAAAGTTGTTCTCACTACACCGGGTATGAATTTAAAACGCTTGTTGGTTTCAAAGGTTACAGCGAAGTTAAAGCCTTAACAAAGGTGTTTTCCTTGTTAGACTTTATAATTTATAACTATCGGAATGTTAATTTTAGGTGAGTCTATACAATACAGGCTTCGAGGGTGATGCATCGTTTTCGAAAGGAGCAATCATGAGATTCAAGAGGTAAAGTCCATCAGAAACAGAATCATTCACATAAATGAATTCGGTAATCGTTGCATCTAACCTAGGTGATTCGGGATAATTCCAGAAATTTTTATGAGCCGATAATCGTCCGTCATCTTTTTCTGGATCAACAGACGGAAGGTCAATTAATAGATGATTAACATTATTCTCTCTAAGAAATAAGGCTGCATTTGGATCTAAATAAGGTGGATTCGTATTTGAGTAATGCTTATGAAGTTTATCTTCTTTATTGGGAAGAGTTCTTAATACAATCGCTTCTGGAATTTCATTTCCTAAAGCAGTTTTTATTTTTTCGAGAGTGATAACCTGATCTTCTCCTATTTTTTCTGGGCTTATGGTTATTAGTTTTGCTACCGAAAAATATTTTTTCAATTCTTTATTTACGCTATACCATTCTTTACTGATATGTCCAACGCATTCGGTATGCGTGCCATGTCCATGTGGATTGAAAAATATATTTCGAAAATTTACTGCGCCACCTTTAGCAACATCACCAACCCAATCGCCCATCACCACAGGTTCAATGGTAGCAGGGCCGACATACCAGGCGTTCACGTTTTTTTATCCAGCTCTCAAAGGAATAGAGATATCCAAAGGAGAATGGAGGTTGGCGGTATAACTTTTACCTTGGAAGGAAACTTCTGCTTTCATTGGGTAAATATACAAATAAATGGATTGAAACAAGGATATGAACAATTGGGTGAAAAGTTGTGATTGATAAAGCCAAAGGTGTTACCTACATTTG
>CAMBFX010000059.1 GCA_945865695.1 Chryseobacterium gleum
GGCGAATCTGTTCCCGCATGTGGTTTATATTTGCAAAAAGTTATTTATCCATTTATAGACCATATTGAAAGATGAGTGTAACAGGAAAAACATTTGACGGGAAAATTTTAAAAAGGTTATTGAATTACGCAAAACCTTACCAAAGGCCATTCATCGTTTCTGGAATCCTAATATTAGTATTAAGTTATTTTGGTGTTTTACGAGCAGAATTAATAGGAGATACTATTGATGGAAGTGTTCAAAAAGGTGATTCCAATTTATTATTGAATATGTCCATGCTATTGGTCGGATTACTTATTCTTGAAGCTGTTTTACAATATTTCCAAACTCTTTTAGCCAATAAGGTTGCTCAATCTGTAACGATAGATTTAAGGAAAAAATTATTTGCACATGTTTTAAGATTCAAGATGAAGTGGTTTAATAATACGCCAATAGGAACAACCGTTACTCGAGTTACTTCTGATATTGATACAGTGGCCGAAGTTTTCTCGGAAGGATTATTAACCATTATTGGAGATATTCTTAAATTGATATTTGTTATTATTTGGATGTTTAAAGTTAATTGGGAATTAACATTGTTAACGCTTATTCCTATTCCACTTTTACTTTTTGCTACTCGAATATTTCAACGATCAATAAAAAAATCATTTCAATCGGTGCGTTTGCAAGTAGCCAACTTGAATGCTTTTGTTCAAGAACATGTAACAGGAATGCATATCGTTCAGCTTTTCGGAATGGAAGAAACGGAAATGAATAAATTTAAGGTGATAAATAAAAAACACAAGCAAGCGCATATTGCTTCGGTAATGGCATATTCCATTTTCTTTCCAGTTGTAGAAATATTTGCAGCTCTTTCCATAGCTATTTTAGTTTGGTATGGATCAAAGGCATCATTGGATGGAAAAATTGCATTTGGTGAAACGGTTGAGTTTTTACTTTACATCACTATGCTTTATCGCCCAATAAGAATGTTAGCAGATAGATTCAATATTTTACAAATGGGAATGGTTGGCGCAGAACGCGTTTTTAATTTGTTGGATGCAGAAAATCATATTGCAGATTCGGGAAGTTTAGAGAAAAATAATTTAGAAGGAAATATTAGTTTCCGAGATGTGCATTTTGCCTATAAGGATGATAATTTTGTATTAAACGGAGTTACTTTCGATGTAAAAAAAGGAGAAAAAGTTGCTTTTGTTGGTTCAACAGGTGCAGGCAAATCAACTATTGTTAATGTTCTCACTCGATTATATGAATATCAAAAAGGGGAAATTTTAATTGATGGCGCTGATTTGCGATCCTATAAACAAGAAAATTTGCATCAACATATTGGTGTAGTATCTCAAGATATTTTTCTTTTTTCAGATACTATTTTAAATAATATAACTCTTCGTGATAAAACTATTTCATTGGATAAAGTAATAGAAGCGGCCAAACAAGTAGGAGCGCATGATTTTATTTCTACGCTTCCTGGAGCATATGAATTTCAGGTAAGTGAGAGAGGAAATTCACTTTCAGTTGGACAGCGTCAATTAATTTCATTCATTCGTGCTTATGTTTATAATCCTGAAATTTTAATTTTAGATGAGGCAACTTCATCTGTAGATACCGAATCTGAATTGATGATACAAAAAGCCATTCAGAAAATAACCGAAAATAGAACTTCAATTATTATTGCACATCGTTTATCCACCATTCGTAAGGCTGATAAAATAATGGTGATGGATCATGGAAAAATTATTGAAAGTGGCTCGCATGAAGAATTAGTCATGTTAAATGGAAAATATAAACGTTTGTTTGATCTTCAATTTAAATAATGGAAAAGTTTAAAAAATATTTTGTCACAGCCATTGGAACGGATGTAGGTAAAACATTGGTGTCATCTATTTTAGTGAATGCTTTAAAAGCAGATTACTGGAAGCCTATTCAATGCGGCAATCTGGATTCTACCGATAGTGATTTTATTCGAAGTAATACAAATGCAGTTGTTCATACTGAAAGGTATTGTTTTAAAATGCCCGCCTCGCCACATATTGCATCTAAAGAAGAAAATGAAAATATAGAGCTGAAAAAAATTTCTATTCCAACTAGTAAGAATCATTTAATAATTGAAGGAGCGGGTGGTATGATGGTGCCGTTGAATGATAAAAATGATTTGGTGATTGATATTGCCAAACAAAATAATCTACCATTGATTGTTGTTTCGTCTTTTTATTTAGGAAGTATCAATCATACACTTTTGACTTTAGAGTATGCAAAACAAAATAAATTGAATGTGGCTATGTTGATTTTTTCTGGTGAAATAGTGCCCTCATCTTTGTCGGCTATAAAAAATTTCTTCCCAAATTTAAAAATAGGTTTTGTGCCCAAAATTGAAAAACTAACAAAAGAAAGTTTGGCTTTTGCCTCTGAAGAATTTAAAAAATATTATTTGCATGAATTGGTCGGATAGAGATAAAAAAGTGAATTGGCACCCATTTTCTATTCCGATAGAAGACGGAATAATTGCCATTACACATGCCGATGGTGTTTATTTATATGATGAAAATAATACCAAATATTTAGATGCCGTTTCTTCTTGGTGGGTAAATCTTCACGGACATAATCATCCTATATTGAAAAATGCAATTAAAAATCATCTCGAAAATTTGGATCATATTATTTTCGCTGGTTTTACTCATCCCAAAGCAGTTGAACTTTCAGAGAAACTTTTAAGTTTTGTACCTGGAAATTATGCTAAAGTTTTTTATTCTGATGATGGATCTACAGCCAATGAAGTAGCCTTGAAAATGGCCTTGCAATTTTTTTATAATAAGGGTGAAAAAAGAACAAAAATTATAGCTTTTGAAAATGCTTATCATGGCGATACGTTTGGAGCCATGTCGATGAGTGGGAAAAGTATTTTTAATCTACCCTTTGAATCAAGTTTGATAGAGAAAGTCGTTCATATTAGAGTGCCGGTGAATGGTTATTCAAATGAAGAGTGGAGTAAAATTAAAAATGAATTTGATTCAAATACCGCTGTGTTTATTTTCGAGCCATTATTGCAAGGTTCGGCGGGAATGGTTATGTATGATGCAAACACATTAGATGAATTAATTTCATTAGCAAAATCCAAAGGAATCATTACCATTGCCGATGAAGTGTTAACAGGTTTTGGTAGAACAGGTAAATGGTTTGCAACAGAGTATTTAAAAGAAAAAGCGGATTTAATTTGTTTATCTAAAGGAATTACGGGTGGTGTTTTTCCGTTGGGAATTACCATGATGAATCAGAAAATAGTAGATGCTTTTCATCCAGAATCTAAAGAACCAAAATTTTATCATGGTCATTCCTATACAGCCAATTCAATTGCCTGCGCAGTAGCGTCTGCTAATTTAGATTTATTGAATGAAGAGTGCATGAAGAATATTCAAAGAATTGAAGCCAATCATTTAGTTTTTAAAAATAATTTCAACAATAAAAATGTTGCGAATGTTAGGGTTTTAGGAACTATCCTAGCACTTAATTTTAATTCTGAAGTTAGTTCCTATACACACGATATTAGAAATAGAATGTATGCGTTCTTCATGAAAAAGGGCCTCTTGATGAGACCCCTTGGAAATGTTTGTTATGTGATTCCGCCTTATTGTATCACGAATGATCAACTGGAAGAAATTTATTCTGCTATTAAAGAATTCTCGGAAGAATTGAATTAACCATTTACTAATTTACTATAAATCTCTTGATATTTCTTATGAAGTTCGTTCATTTCAGCATCTTCAGTTTCTGTGTTTTCAAAATAGGCTTTACCAGCTTGAATTAATTTAACCGCTAGAGGCTTTTCTTTATTGGCTGCTAAAAATTCTGATGTTTTATACATCACATAGCAAAGGAACTTTTTATCAGCATCAATATACGATTCAAAAGAAGTTAATTCTTTTAAGCGTTTTAATCCATCTTCAACTGTTTTCTTTCCTTCAGATTTATTTTGAGAACCATATAAGTTTAATCCCATTCCAATATAACCACCAACAAAGTTTGGGTCAAATTCGGTGATTTTTTTCATCACTGTTCCCTGCTTCTTGTAATTATTTGCATCAAAATCATTCATGGCTTCTTCATAAATAACAGGTTTCATTTCTGCAAAAAACTCTTCTGCTTCTACCGAAAAAGTTTTGTTTTTATCTTTCTTAGCATACTTAGCCGCATAAGTTAAAGCTTCTCTACGCGCATTTTTGAATTCCGCGTTTTTATCTAACCATGTTTCATCAATAGATATTCTAAAAAAGGCTTTTGCTGCATATAAATAGGGAAGAGGTTCGTTTTTAGTATCGTCCTTATCCATATATTTCATTGATTTCACAACTAGTTTATCGTATTTCTGATCAATCCATAAACTTAATAATGCTTCGGCATCCACTTGTGCTTTTGCCATATTCATGGTAAATAACAAGGCTAAAATCAAGGTCATCTTAGTTTTCATATTTTTCTGTTTTTATTCAATAATGGCAAATATAATGCCTAACCGTTTTTAAATTTAATTCTATTCGGTGAAATTAATAACAAATTGAAAGGTTTCTACTATTTTTGTGCTTTATGAGCAAGGATATAAAATTTATCAGCGAACGAGTTAGTTACCTTAAAAATGAGGATGAATTAACCCTTATTATCACAGGGAAAATAGATCGAGCAAAAGAAACCTTGTTGCTAACTTGGTTATTGGCATGGTCGTTTTGTGGGATTTTCATCATTTCTCAATTATTTATGGAATATACCCGCGAAGAGAAGCTTTACTTTATTGTATTCATTTCTTTTTGGGCCTTCTTCGAATTTAAAATTCTAAAAGTTTATAGATGGCGAAAATGGGGAAAGGAATATTTACGATTGACGGCCGAAAAGCTAACGATAAAAAAATCAATTACCGATTACGCAAAGGCTGAAGAATATTTCATCGAGAACATTAAAAATTGGCAAATTGTCCCAAAAAGTAAGACTAACTTCTTTCAACTGGCCGAAAAATCATTTTGGGTGCTAGGTGATGAGTGTATACAGTTTGATTATCAAACTAAAACGATATTATTTGGTATGCAACTCTCCGAAAAAGAGGCAATCTCTATTTTAAAGTTATTAACGACAAGTTAAAAGAAATTTAACTCCATAAAAATATTTTTACCAATTAATTATCATCACTTTATCTTTTATTTCAAGTATTTTGTCTAATCTTGCATAACTTATTTATTAACAAAATCGTTACACAGATTGAGTTATATTGAAAAATTTCATCTCCTATGAAAAAAATTATTACTACTGCATTGCTTTATTTATCATTAAATCAGATTTTTGCACAAGATGTTGCATTAGCACCACCTGGTGGGAATATTTCATCCCCAGTTACTGCTTGTGCGCTTACAAATTCAGAAACAGTTACTATCCGAATTTTTAATTTCGGACCAGGAACAACTGCAGGAAATATTTCTGTTACCTATAATATTACAGGCCCAGTCAATTCAACTGCCACAGAAAATATTGTTGCGCCTAATATTTTAGCTAACTCTTCATTTACTTATTCTTTCACAACTTCAGCAAATTTTTCAATTGCTGGAACATATAACGTGGATGTAAGTTTAATTTATGCAGGTGACATTAACAATACAAATAATGCATTTACTGGTTATTCGGTTACGCATAATGCAGCTTCTGTTGGAGGTACTTTAAGTGGAACTGGATCGGTATGTCAAGGAAATAATAGTGGTAATTTGACGCTCAGCGGTCATACAGGGAGTATTTTGAATTGGGAATTTTCTACTGATGGTGGTTTTACTTGGTTTAATATTTCAAACATAACCACAAGTCAATCTTATAATGATTTATCTGTAGAGACTTGGTATCGTGCTGTAGTGCAAAATTCTACTTGTGCTTCAGTTACCTCTTCCATTGGAATAATGACTGTTGACCCGGTTTCCAATGCAGGTACAGTATCTGCACCTAATTCCATTTGTCAAGGCTCTAATATTACATTAAATGTAACTGCGGGAACTGGAAGTATTGATCATTGGGAATATTCAACAGATGGCGGTGTTACTTGGGTAATTGTAGCTAATACAGCTAATAGTTATACCTATGTAGGTGGAGCTCCACCAACCGTTCGTTTTAGAGTTTTTGTAATTAATGGATCTTGTGCAGGTGATTATTCTAATATAAAAGTAGTAACTGTGAATCCGTCAACAGTTCCTGGAACGGTTACTGCTAATGCAACCGAGTGTTCAGGAATAAATGGGGCAACTTTAACTTTAGCAGGGCATACAGGTGCAATAACAAGATGGCAATCTTCTATAGATGGAGGAACAATTTGGTCAAATATTGCTAATACAGCTACCACTCAAAATTATTTAAATCTTACTCAATCTACCATGTATCGCGCTCAGGTAAAAAGTGGATTATGTACTGAGTTAAATTCAACTCCTGCTACCATTACCATTGTAACAGCTTCAGTTGGCGGTGCCGTTTCATCAAATGTTACAGAGTGTTATAATTCGAATAATGATACTTTAGTTTTAGCGGGAGAATCGGGAACTATATTAAATTGGGAATCTTCCATTGATGGTGGAGTAATTTGGACACCTATTGTTAATTCTACCAATGAAGAAATTTACACAAATCTTACACAAATTACTAAATACCGTGCCGCTGTTCAAGCAGGATCTTGTCCAGTCGTATTTTCAACCCCTGCAACCGTAACAATAGATACGATTTCAGAAGGAGGAACCATTTCTGGTGCAGCAACTTTTTGTAGTGGTTCAAATAGTGGTTCAGTTATTTTAAGTGGAAATGAAGGCACAATAAATAATTGGGAATATTCGCAAGATGGTGGAACTATATGGAATAATATTGCCAACACCACTTCAAGTAATTCCTTCTTGAATTTAACGGGAACAACTTTTTATAGAGCATCAGTTCAAAATGGTGTTTGTCCTGTTGATTTTTCAGATACCGTTACGATCACCATTGATTCACTTTCCTTAGGCGGAAATGTAACTTCTAATATAACCGTTTGTTCAGGTAATAATTCTGATTCATTATTTCTTTCTGGAAATCGTGGTTCGGTTTTGAATTGGGAATTTTCTACTGATGGTGGATTTATTTGGTCAAGCATTGTTAATGATACAACTTTTCAAATTTTTAATAATGTAACACAAAATACACAATACCGTGCCTTAGTTAAAAGTGGTTTATGTGCATCTCAATATTCTACTCCTGTTTCAGTAAGTGTTGATGCTACTGCAGTTGGAGGAAATATCATTGGAAGTTCAACGGTTTGCTCTTCTGGAAATGGTGGAGCTTTGACTTTAGTTGGACATACCACTTCAGTATTACAATGGGAAACATCAACTGATGGAGGTGCAACTTGGAATCCAGTTGCGAATACAACAACAATTGAGAATTACACCAATTTAATGATGACTACAACTTACCGCTCAATTGTTTCTAGTGGTGTTTGTCCAAATGATACTTCGAGTTCTGCAACCATTTTTGTTGACACAACCACTTCAGGAGGAATTGTTTCTATAGATGATACCCTTTGTGTTAACGGTGGAGGAGATACATTAACATTAGCTGGATATAATGGCACTGTTTTAAATTGGGAGATGTCTTCTGATGGCGGTTCAACTTGGATTACTTTATCCAATACAACAGATCAACAAATTTATAATAACCTTTTATTGACAACTATGTTTAGAGCCCAAACCAAAAATGGGGTCTGTGCCTCTGCTACTGCTTTGCCGGCTACTATTACTATAAATCCTCAATCAGACGGTGGAGTGGTGAATTCAAATTCTAGCGGTTGTGAAGGCTACAATAGCGGAACTATGGCATTGAGTGGATTTCAAGGTACAATTATAGATTGGGAAAGTTCTACGGATGGTATTGTATGGAATTCGTTAGCTATAGATACAGTTTCTTCAATTACTTATAATGATTTAATAGATACAACTTATTTTCATGCCATCGTTCAATCGGGAACTTGTAATGCTGATACTTCTATAAAAGCTTATGTTACTGTTTATCCTAAACCACAAGCTAATTTTATTTCAGATACTGTTTGCCAAGGAGCTTCAATAACATTTATGAATTCTTCAATTATAGATAATGGTTTTATTACGCTGTATAATTGGAATTTTGGAGATAATAATTCACAAATTCAAACAAATCCTGTTCATATTTATGCCGATTCGGGTGCATACAATGTTACACTTGTTGCAATGAGTAATTTTGGATGTTTAGATACGGTTATTATTCCTTCCTATGTGAATTCTTTACCTGACGCAAACATTACGCCAATTGGTGTAACTATATTTTGTGAAGGTGATTCTGTTTTGTTATTGGTTCCTTTATCCAACGATAATACTTATTTATGGAATAACGGAGATTCTTTAAACACATCACTGGCTGATTCTAGTGGAAGTTTTTCAGTTTTAGTAACTGATACCATCACTGGTTGTATAAATACAGATAATGTTAATATAACGGTTTTCCCATCACCAATAGCTAACGCAGGCCCTGATACTACTTTGAGTTTAGGAACTAGTTATGAAATGCTAGGAAGTGGTGGAGCATTATATGCATGGTCACCGGGTAGTTCGTTAAATGATTCTACTATTGCTCAACCAATGGCAACCCCAACTGAAACTACACTTTATACATTAACAGTTTCAGATGTTAATGGATGCACGGATGTTGATTATATTGAAATAACATTGGATGAAAATATTGCTTTTAATGTGCCGAATTTAATCACCCCAAATGGAGATGGATTTAATGATACTTGGATTATTCCAAGTATTTTAAGTTTCCCGGATAACAGTTTGGTTATTGTAAATCGTAATGGTCAAGTTGTTTTTGAAATGACGGGATATGATAATACATGGGATGGTAAATTTAATGGGAATACTTTGCCTGATGGAACCTACTATTATATTCTTAAGATAGAAGGAACAGATAACCCAACGAAAGGTGCAATAAATATTGTTTCATCTGATAAATAATCCAAAAAGAAAAAAGCAAATAAAAAATTAAGTATGAAGAATATCACTAAATATGTAATCTTAATTGTGGCATTTCTTTTCTGGATGAAATCAGAAGCGCAACAATTACCTTTATTCAGTCAGTATTATTATAATCCATTTGTATATAATCCAGCCTTTACTGGAACAGCTGAAACCAATAATGCCTATTTGATTCATCGTTCTCAATGGAAAGATATGCCAGGTTCACCCACCACTTATGCGCTAACCATTGATGGTAGTGTTAAAGAAAAAGAAATCGGATTGGGACTTTCATTGTTCAATGATCAAACTGATATTTTTAGTCGCACTGGCTTATACGGATCATATTCCTATCATCTACCACTGAATAGCGAACATAATATTTATGTAGGGCTTTCGGCTGGTATAATTGATAATAAAATTGATTTCTCAAGAACGAATGTAACCGATGTGAATGATCCGTTGTTGTATAACACCAATCGTAGAAAAGTAACCACCGATGCAACTTTTGGATTGAGTTATTTTTGGCAAGATTTAACCGTTGGCTTTTCGGTTCCGCAATTACTAGGAACAAAAATCAATTATGATGAAGACAATACCAATGTTTATATGAGATTGCGCCGACATTTTATTGGAAGTGTAATGTATAACCTTGAAATAAATGAAGATATTGATTTTATTCCAAGTATTATGACTAGAGCGGCAAAAGGAAGTCCATTTCAATTTGATGTTAATGCTAATTTATCTTGGAAAGATATGGTACGCGCTGGTTTATCTTATCGTTTTGGCTATTCTGCAGGAATGAATTTAGGAGTAAAATTGAACAATAATCTTACAGCAGGATATGCTTATGAATATGTGATTTCACCAATAGGTAATTTTTCAGGCGGAGGACATGAGATAATGTTGGGCTACTCATTTGGTAAAAAGGATGATAAAAAAATCAAAGAGCTAGAGGCAAAACTTCAACAGAACCAAAATACAACGGATAGTTTATCAAATCTTTTAAATAAAAAAGATAAAGAGCATGATGAAGAAATTGAGAAACTAAAACAAGCTATAAAAGAGGTTGAAGTGGATAAAACCGCTACCGGTAATAATGGAACTGATACAACAAACAATGGAGACTCTAAAGGTAAAGGTGATTTTCGTTTGGAGAATGTAGTAGATTATCTAGGAGAGGACGGAAATCCTGTTTCAAAAGGATTTTATGTGGTGATTCAATCTTTTAAGATTAAGGAAAATGCTCAGAATTGCAAAAAATTGTATGAAGAAAAAAAGGTGTATTTGCCCAAAATTATTTACAACAGAGTAAGAGGATTCTATTACGTTTCTGTTTTCTATACCGATGATCAACAAATCGCAACAACCGTGATGGAGGCTATTCAAAAAGAAAGAGCAGATTCTTGGGTTTTTGATTTGGAATGATATTTGTTTTGTAGTTTTAAATGAGATACAATTTAATCTTCCTATTTTTAGTTTTTACTTTTCGCCTTTCTGCACAACAGAAGGGCGAAACTCTTTTGGAGGTTTATGTTTCTCATTCTTCAGACACGTTGCCTTATCAATTACATATTTCATCGGGAATGGATACTGTTCAAAAATATCCATTGATATTATGGTTGCATGGAAAAGGAGAGAGGGGTGCTGATAATGAAAAACAAATCCATTGGATCAAAAATTGGTTGTTCGATAGCTTAGAATTATCCAATTATACATCTTTTGTATTGTCTCCTCAATGTTCAGAAAATAGAATGTGGAGTAATTATGATAAACTGGCCAAAGAAATAACATTTGATACCGTTACACCTGAAATACAAAAATCCATTATTTCATTGATCGAAGAAGTGAGTTTAAAATATCCCATTGATACCACACGAATTTATATCATGGGCATTTCTATGGGTGGTTTTGGAGTTTTTGATATGATTACACGGTATTCTGATCGATTTGCGGCAGCTATCCCTATTTGTGGAGGCGTTGACCCAAAACAAAAGGAAAGCCTTCTTAAAACGCCCATCTGGGCCTTCCATGGCGAGAAAGATGATTTAGTGGATAAACGCCACACAATTGTACCTATGGAAAAACTGAAAGATGAAAATCATCTTTTAACCAAATACCCCAACACCGGTCACGATGCATGGAACAAAGCGTTTAAGGAAAAGGATTTGTTGAGGTGGATGTTTGGTATGGAGCTGGATTAAATTCTAATGCCTATTACACAAACATCATCTACTTGTTCCAAATCACCTCGCCATTTTTCAAAAGCCACTATTAGTTTTTCATTTTGTTCGGTTAATGGCAGTTGATGAATTTCCAATAATAATTTATTTAGATTGGTATTTTTGAATTTCTTTCCTTTTTCTCCGCCAAACTGATCGGCATAACCATCTGTATAGAAATATAAGCAATCGCCTTTTTCAAGTGTTAGATTGAATAATTGAAAAGGATTGGTTTTGTCACTACGTCCAACAGACATTTTATCTTTTTGTAATTCTTGAATTGTATTATTACGAATCAATAAAGGTGCATTGTTGGCTGCCGTATAATGCATTCTATTTTTCTCAAAATCAAACTGAATTAAGATAGCATCCATTCCATCAGCACCGCCATCTACATTTTCAGTCAGTCGATTTCTAACGTGATCAAAAACTTTGTTTGGCTCAATTATGTTTTTCTCATTGATACCTTCATTCAAAAAAGAAATGTTCAATAAACTCATGAATGCTCCTGGTACTCCATGACCAGTAGAATCACAAACTGCTAGGTAAAACTGCCTATTGACATTGTCAATTACCAACTTCTCAGTTGCCCAATAAAAATCTCCACTTACAATATCTTTTGGTTTAAAAAGCACAAAATGTTCGGGTAAATTATTTTTCAATAAGTCATCATGCGCCAATAATGAATATTGAATTCGTTTGGCATAATTGATACTATCGGTAATTTCTTTTTGTTTTTCTTCAATCAATTCTTTTTGATGAACAACTTCGCGTGTTCGGTCATGAATTGTGTTTTCTAATTGTTTTTGTCTAGCACGCATTGAAGCTGTACGCCAACGATAAAGCAAATACAATGTAAATAACAAGCTAAAAACCGCCAACGTTCTAAACCAAATCGTTTTCCACCATGGAGGCCGAATGGTAAACGTATAATGAAATTCTTCACTCCAATAGCCCTCGCTGTTCATTGCTTTTACCTTGAAAATATAAGTACCATGCGGCAGGTTGCCGTAAGGCGCTTCAGTTCTATTTGTTATTGCACTCCAATTTTCATCAATGCCTTCTAATTTATATTGGTATTTTACTTTTTTACTTTGCTTTTGTGTGATGCCAATAAAATTAAAAGTTAAATAATTGTTGTTGTAGGCTAAACTTAAATTCTCCGGTAAACCATACCATTTTGTTATTCCATCAAACTCAAAATTACCAACGCTTACTCCATTACCAAGTGTAAGTGTGCTGTCTTTTTTCTTTTCTAAGTTTACCCACTTAATATTTTCATTAAACAATGCAATGCTTGTTAATTGAATATTTGGAGCAAAAGTATCTGTATTTTCTCCTTGAGGATGAAAAGCAGTGAGCCTTTCATTTGCGGCAACCCAAATAGTTCCGTTTTTATCTTCACAAATAGTTTTGCCTCCGTTTACACCAATGCCTAAAAAACCATCTTCATACGTGTAGTTTTTAAAAAGTATTTCATCGGCTTGTATTTTGTTGAACTTGACTTTGTCATTTATTTCAACTAACTTTTCATAGCTAAGTTTTGCAAGACCAAACCTGCTACCGAACCAAAGATTTCCGCTTTTGTCTTCCAACATCGACAAAACAGAATTATTGCTCAGCCCTTCTTTTTCTGTAAAATACGTAAAGGATTTCCCGTCATATTTTGATACCCCTCCGCCTTCCGTGCCGAACCAAAGGTTTCCGCCTTTGTCTTCCAATATACTCCAAACAGTATTATTGCTGAGCCCTTCTTTTTCTGTAAAATGCGTAAAGGATTTCCCGTCATATTTACTTACTCCGCCATCCGTGCCGAACCAAAGGTTTCCGCTTTTGTCTTCCAATATACTCCTTACAGTATTATTGCTGAGCCCTTCTTTTTCTGTAAAATGTGTAAAGGATTTCCCGTCATATTTACTCAATCCGCCAACCGTGCCGAACCAAAGGTTTCCGCTTTTGTCTTCCAACATCGATGCAACAGTACTATTGCAGAGCCCTTCTTTTTTTGTAAAATGCGTAAAGGATTTTCCGTCATATTTACTTACTCCTCCATCCGTGCAGAACCAAAGGTTTCCGCTTTTGTCTTCCAATATACTCCTTACAGTATTATTGCAGAGCCCTTCTTTTTTTGTAAAATGTGTAAAGGATTTTCCGTCATATTTACTTACTCCTCCGCCATTAGTGCCGAACCAAAGGTTTCCGCTTTTGTCTTTCAATATACTCCAAACAGTATTATTGCTGAGCCCTTCATTTTCTGTAAAATGGGTAAAGGATTTTCCGTCATACTTACTTACTCCTCCTCCATTAGTGCCGAACCAAAGGTTTCCGCTTTTGTCTTCCAATATACTCCCTACAGAATTATTGCTGAGCCCTTCTTTTTCTGTAAAATGCGTAAAGGATTTAACAAGCTTTCCATTTATTTTTTTAAGGTCTTGTTGAGTTCGTTGAGGAATTAATTCTCCTCTTTTTTCTGCGTCTTCTATTGCTTCAACTCGGTTCCCGTCATATTTACTTACTCCTCCATCCGTGCAGAACCAAAGGTTTCCGCTTTTGTCTTCCAATATACTCCTTACATCATTATTGCTGAGCCCTTCTTTTTCTGTAAAATGCGTAAAGGATTTTCCGTCAAATTTACTTACTCCTCCGCCATACGAGCCGAACCAAAGGTTTCCGCTTATGTCTTCCAACATCGACAAAACAATATTATTGCTGAGCCCTTCTTTTTCTGTAAAATGCGTAAAGGATTTCCCGTCATATTTACTTACTCCGCCAGCCGTGCCGAACCAAAGGTTTCCGCTTTTGTCTTCCAACATCGATACAACAGCACTATTGCAGAGCCCTTCTTTTTCTGTAAAATGCGTAAAGGATTTGCCGTCATATTTTGATACGCCACCTCCCCAAGTGCCGAACCAAAGGTTTCCGCTTTTGTCTTCCAACATCGACAAAACAATATTATTGCTGAGCCCTTCTTTTTCTGTAAAATGCGTAAAGGATTTCCCGTCATATTTACTTACTCCGCCAGCCGTGCCGATCCAAAGGTTTCCGATTTTATCTTGTAGCATGCAACGTATTGTATTATGCTTTAAACCTTGTAATTTACTAAAAGAAGAAAAACCTTCAGGATTTTGATCTTTTACGTAAGCGTCTTTTGCAATTACTACTTCGGGGATGCCCGCTACAAAAGGGCTATCTATGGCGGGTACTATTTTAGGAAGAAGAAAAGTGTCTTGTCCGGGTACAATTACTCTTGGAATTCCAGCAATTACAATTTTTGGAATTCCTGCTGGATGTACGTTTGTGTTTGTTGGAACGACCAACGGATTTCCCACCGCAATTTTTGTAAGTTTACTTTCGTCAACAGGAATAACGAGTGCTACTCCCATGCTGTCTTTGGGCACAACATAGCCATTTGCCTCAACTACTTTTGGAGCGAAAGTGTTTGGTCGTTCTTGTTCTTTTTGCTGAGAGCAAGAAAAAAATAAGAGGTTAGAAAAAATAAAAATCAGGTGGAGTATTTTTCTCATTATTTCTATTTTTTTTTAACTTTTTATTTATTAATCTCTAAATATAAAAAAGCCTCTGTCATCCTGAATTTATTTCAGGAACAGAGGCTTTTCATTGAAAATAACTATTAATTACTTCGTAAGCACAACTTGTATCGTTTGAACGTTTTTCTCATGCATTAATCTCAAGGTGTAAATTCCTCTTGCAATTTCACCTACATTAATTTCTGCATTATTGTTAAGTAGAGTAGTCATTAACACTTTGCCAGTAATGTCAATTAATTCTGCATTTACATTGGTTAAATCATTCAACTGAATAGTGATTTTATCAGTAGCAGGATTTGGATAAATTGAAGTAGAAATGATTTCCATTTCATTAATTCCAACTGCATTTCCCATATTCAAACGAATAATTGGGTTTCTTGGTTGATTGTTAAAAGCAAATCCATCATCTGAAGAAGCAGAATAACCTGGGTTAGAATTCGAAGAATATCCTACCCATAAATAATCAGGTCCACCTAAATGTTCAACAGCAGCCATGTAAGAATTTCCAGCGTTTAATTGTGTTCCCGCTTGCAATTGCGCAGTTACAATAGTTCCTAAATCTCCAGCGCCAATAGTAATATCATCTGTTGATTGAACTAAAATCCAATCTAATCCATCAAATTCAAATAATTTATAAACGCAAACAGTTCCTACATCCGTATTATCTCCAATGTAAGCCGAAATACTAGAAGCTACATCCGTAGTATAAATATCATAAATCGCCCCAATAACATATGGGTTTGAATTACCCGCCACTGCTTCTTGATTATACCATTGACCTTGATAATCTCCATTGTCTGTAGCATAAATCGTATCTGTTACCGAAATATTTTTTACACGTGTATTATTGGGTGCTACTTGATCTGTTTCTCCTTGATTTACGTTGAATGATACTGTATAATTTCCAATTGCAGAAATTGAAAATCCAGAATTGAAACCTAACGAATCAACTGCCCATGGAATTAATGATGCTAGCGTAGAGCTAGAACCAGTATAAATATCTGTTGTACCATCATTCACAGTTGTATTTAATTCGATACTAGTTTGAGTCAACATTCCAATATTTTCAACATCTACAGAAAAGAAAAATGGTTGAACTTGATTTAAGGGAGTCATATAATATTCTGCACCTGAACCAAATTTTTCATTCTTCATAGTGATATCGTTATCTAGAATTTCTTTCACAGCGATATCATCAATTTGCCATCCATAATCCCAGGCACCCTGCCACCAAAATGAAATCCAAACTGAATCTTGATTTGCTGCTAATGACGAAATATCTATATTCACATAATCAGGATTTGGAGTTCCAGCTTGTGTTATAGCTCCATTGATAACATAATCTGTCCAAGTAATACTATCGAGACTAATTCTCACCGTAGTAATATCTTGTTGCCATCTTCTAAACATTTGTTGAAATTCTAATTTTACATTATTGAAACCAGTCAGGTCCATTCTAGGGGTGATTAGTTTAGTATCTTCTGCACCTCCACCACTAACGTTGTCACCATCCGAATCAGCAATTACCCATCCGTTGCCACCAGTTATAGAATTGATTGGGGCAGTAGGATAATCACCCGTATGTCCAACTGTGGTATATTTCCAATTTACTAGTCCGATTGGTGTAATAACATCCCAATCAGCAGGAATACCTCCTGAAAAATCTTCACTGAATATCGCTGTTCCTCCACGAGGAGCAATATCATGTGATACATTTGGACTTTCTTGCGAAAACCCAGTTAACTGAGCCTGCTTTGTTTGTGAGAAAGCAGAAATCGTTAAAAATAATCCGGTGCATAACAAGTAAATTTTTTTCATAATTAAATTAGTTTTATAATTAAATAAAATACAAAAAAGCAAAATCCTTCATCTTTTAAATAAAAAAAATGAAGGAGTATGTTTAATTTTTACGACTAAAAAGCGAGCCGATATTCATTAGTTTTTTAAAGAAATCAAAATATAAAGTGATACCTAATAATAGTGTCATTCCCCAAATTACCATTGCATTTGCCCAGAACGTATCGATGTAAACTCCAAATAATTTTTTACGTGGGGCGTAGAAGTGAGCTCCGAAGAAACCTTTATCATAAGGGTCTAAATAAATTGGATCTTCTTTTTGAACGATTCGATTATTTTCAGTTACTAATGGACCTGATAAATCAGTTTTATTGGTAACAAATTTTGTAAGACTTTCATTGGTATATTCAAATTTCATCTTTAAATAATTCGCTTTACCCGCTGAATCTGGTTGGAATTCTGATTCTTGAGCCTTTAGAATTTTTTCATTTTTCTTAACGAAAGATTTATAATGCTTTTCTAATTTAGCAAGATAAATGGTCAGTTTTTCATTGGTACTAATATCCTTTTCGGTTTCTACAGGATTGAAATTATCTTTATTTAATTCATCTAAACCATCGAATTTAATTGCTTGAATAAAATTCATTTCACGCTCAACTTCATTGTAAAGGATTTCAAAACTCACATTTACCAATGAATCTTTTGATTTATCATTCAAATTATTATTAATAATCTGAATATGTTTAGTTAATTCTTTAATCCAAAGATCTTTTTTCCAATTTGCAAAGGATACGTTTTTACGATATTCATATTCTCTACTTTCAAAAGCATTGTCTTTATATTGTGCAACCGCCATTGCTTCATAAGCCCATCTGGATGCCATTACGTTCCCTAACAATGGAACTTCAGATTGAGAAGAGAACCAAGGATGAAGTTTATCAAATTTAACAATTACACCACTAAATAATAATTGAGGAATAATTAAAATTGGAATAAGGATATAAATAACTTTTGCCGAATTGAAACTTGCAGAAATATTTAATCCCAACATATTTGCAAAACAAGAAGTAGAGAAGAGCATAAACCAATGAGTGAAAGTCATTCCTTTTATTTCAAGGATATAATTTCCAACCAAAACATAGAGGAACATTTGTATAGCTGAAATTCCAAACATGATCATGATTTTCGAATAGAGGTAACTTCCTTTACTCAAATTCAAGAACTGTTCACGTTTCAATATTTTTTGATCCTTGATGATTTCCTCTGCAGCTACAGTTAATCCAATAAATAAGGAAACAACAACTGATATAAAAAGGAACTGAGGTATGTTTTCACTATAATGGAAGATATAATCTCCTTTTGGTGATTTTGCTTGATCTATAAATTTCACAAAAAAGGCAAGAATCAATGCCAACGCAGGGGCCTCCAATAAATTGATGGCGATATATTGCTTATTTGTGAATTTAGAAAGTACATCTCTAGTTAAGAAAATCCAAAATTGACGAAGTTTATTTGGAATCTTAAATGAATTTTCTGGGATATCCTTGTGTTCGGGCACAGGAAGGAATTTAGAAGAAACTTTATCTAAATAAAAATCATTCCATTGTTTAGGAGCGATTTTACGTGTCCCAGTAAGATTTCCGTATTCATCGACTACTTTTGATTCGATAATATTAAATACCTGCTCAGGATTTACATTACCACATGCCGGACATTCGCTTTCATTGGCATTTACATGGTTTACTAATTGTTTGAAATAAATAATTGCATCAAC
>CAMBFX010000060.1 GCA_945865695.1 Chryseobacterium gleum
TGTATCAGTCGTGAAATATGGATTTCCAGTTCCCGCTCCGAAAATAACTACACGACCTTTTTCTAAATGTCGAACAGCTTTTCTACGGATGAAAGGTTCAGCAATTTGTTCCATCTTAATGGCTGATTGTAATCGCGTATGTACGCCTATCGACTCAAGAGCCGCTTGCAATGCCATACTGTTAATCATTGTGGCCAACATTCCCATATAATCTCCTTGCGTGCGTTCCATTCCGCCTTTTTCGGCAGTTACTCCTCTAAAAATATTTCCTCCACCAATCACAACGGCAACTTGCACGCCTTGATCATGAATTTCTTTTATTTCTTTTGCGTATTTGGCAAGGCGAGAATTATCAATTCCAAAATTTTTATCGCCCATCAGCGATTCGCCACTAAGTTTGAGAAGGATTCTTTTGTATTTCATAATTTCAAAATGGAGAAAATGGTTTTATAAATGTAGGGATAAAAAAAAGAGAGGCATTAACCTCTCTTTTTAAAAATATCAACTTAATGAAACTCTCTTAAATGCTGTTGCGGTGAGGTCTTTGTCAACGCTTGTTAAAAACTGCTTAATAGTAAGTTTGTTATCACGAACAAATTCCTGATTCAATAACGTAGATTCTTTATAGAACTTATTCAAACGACCCATTGCAATCTTCTCAGCCATATCAGGAGCCTTACCTTCTTGAATAGCTAAATCTTTACCCACTTCAATCTCACGATCTACAACCTCTTTTGGAACTGATTTTTCATCGATAGCAATTGGATTCATTGCAGCCACTTGCATAGAAACTTGCTTTCCTGTTTCATCATCAGTTGCTTTATTGAAAGCAACGATAACAGCTAAACGATTTCCTGCATGAATATACGTTCCAATAAATTCTGCTTCCAAAATTTCATAAGTTCCGATCTCGATTTTCTCTCCGATAACTCCAGTTTGCTCGATCAATTTATCCGCTACTTTCATTCCGTTAAAATCCAATTGAGAAAATTCTTCAACTGTATTTACTTTTTTAGAAAGTGCTAAATCAATAAATCCATTTGCCAAAGTAACGAATCCTTCATTCTTCGCAACGAAATCTGTTTCACAATTCAATGAAAAAACCACTCCGAATTTTTTATCTGCACTCACTTTAGATAATACACATCCTTCAGAAGCAGAACGGTCAGCACGGTTAGCCGCTACTTTTTGTCCTTTCTTACGAAGAACATCAACTGCTGCTTCAAAATCGCCATTGGTTTCAATAAGGGCTTTTTTACAGTCCATCATTCCTGCACCAGTCGAAAGTCTTAATTTATTTACGTCTGCCGCGCTAATAGTTACAGTACTCATATTTCGAAAATATTAAATATTATTATTTCTTGTTAACTAGTTTTCCGCCACCACCAGTGTTGGTATGTCTACGTGGTTTCTTACCTGGAGCTCCTGCACCAGCAACCTCTTTATCCTTACCTTTTTTACCGTCTTCATCTTCATCACCGATAAGTAATTTTTTACTCAATACTGTTTCTGAAGTTTCAGCCTCATTTTCCTCTGCTGATTTTTCTGCATTTTTATCTGCTTTTCTTTCTTCTAAACCTTCGTTAATGGCAATTACGATAATATCTAAAATTTTAGCAATAGATTTTGAAGCATCATCATTAGCAGGAATAGCGAAATCAACTGTATTTGGATTTGCATTTGTATCTACTAAAGCAAAAACAGGAATGTTCAATCGTTTTGCTTCTGCAACAGCAATATGTTCTTTATTGATATCGATAATAAACAAAGCAGCTGGAAGACGAGTCATATCAGCAATAGAACCTAAGTTTTTCTCCAATTTCGCTCTTGAACGAGACAATTGAAGGCGTTCACGCTTAGAAATATGTGATGAAGTTCCATCTGTAGTCATCTTGTCAATGGCCGCCATTTTACGAATAGACTTACGAATGGTAGCAAAGTTCGTTAACATTCCACCAGGCCAGCGTTCAATAACGAATGGCATGTTTACTGGAGTTACACGATCAGTAACTACTTCTTTTGCTTGTTTTTTTGTAGCAACAAAAAGAATTTTCTTTCCGGATTTTGCAATTTGTTTGATTGCGTTTGAAGCCTCATCTAGCTTAACGATAGTCTTATTAAGGTCGATGATGTGAATTCCTTTCTTTTCAGAAAAGATGTAGGGAGCCATATTTGGGTTCCACTTTCTCTTAAGGTGACCAAAGTGTACACCTGCTTCTAATAATTCATTAAATGAAGTCCTTGACATTATATTTATTTTACTTGTTTACTTTCCGTGCATTGAAGCGAACTTTGTTCTGCTTCGTTGCTTTTTCCACATGAATTGAAATTTTTCGCTTCATGAACAACCTTTCAGTAGCCAAATGCAAAGCGCAAATGAGTCCGAAAAGTTTGGATGCTAAACCACCAAGGTTTAACGCTTCGAGAACTGGAATTTCTTTCTTGCTTTTTTCTGACCTGGTTTCTTACGCTCAACCATTCTAGGGTCACGCGTCATCAATCCTTCAGCCTTTAAAGCAGGTTTTAAATCCGCTTGATATTTCACCAATGCACGAGAAATTCCTAAACGGATAGCCTCTGCTTGTCCATTCATTCCACCGCCATTTACATTTACATCGATATCGAATTTGCCTGTTGTATCTGTTAGAGCAAATGCTTGATTAATCTTATATTGAAGAGTAGATACAGGGAAATACTCTTTATAATCTAAATCATTGATAGTAAATTTTCCTTTGCCAGCCTTCATATAAACGCGAGCAATTGATGATTTTCTTCTTCCTAATGCATTAATAACTTCCATACTATGATCAGATTAATTCGTTAATGTTGATTGCTTTTGGCTTCTGCGCTTCAAACTTATGTTCTGCTCCTTCAATTACATGAAGATTGTGAAATAAATCACGACCTAAACGATTTTTAGGAAGCATCCCTCTTACTGCAGTTTCTACAATGAAAACTGGTCTCTTTCTTAAAACCTCTTCAGGTGTTGCGAAACGTTGACCACCCGGATAACCTGTATATCTCACGTATTGCTTATCTGACATTTTATTACCAGTAAATCTTACCTTTTCGGCATTGATTACCACAACATGATCGCCTACATTTAAATGCGGTGTGTAAGTTGGTTTATGTTTACCTCTAACGATTTTAGCCACTTGGCTCGCTAAGCGACCAAGAGGTACGTTTGTTGCATCTACCACAACCCACTCTTTTTGAAGGTTAATGGGGGTTGCCATGCTTGTTTTGTAACTAAGTGCGTCCATAAAAATATTCTTTTTCCCTAAAAATTGGGGTTGCAAAAATACAACTAATTTTTATCCACGCAAATTTATGAACAGGGGATTTGTGGAAACGGGCATACTTATTATTAAAATTATGTTAATTGTCACTTTATCAGGCGATTGAATTTTTTAATTTGTCCCGAAGTTCTGTGAACTAATTCTAAATAATTGGAATCTAGGATTAGGATGGTGAAATGGTGGAAGTTATCCTTCGATTCTTCGATCTGAATGACCTTTCCGGCCGAATCTTCGAACCCTCCTTCACCAGGCAAGCCGTCAAAAATGGTTACAGAATATCGGTTTATTTCTGAATTGTTGTAAAAATCGAGCATTTGGGTTGCGGTGAATTCTAAAATATGAAGAGAATCGCTTTGTTCAATCCAACTTCCTTTGAGCTTAAGGATGGTGCCAAAAACTTCTTTTTGTGAATTATTGACTTCAGATTTTTTTTCTACTGTGTTGCTACAAGAACACAAAAACGATAAATTAAATATTAGAGAACACATGAATAAATAAACAAATCGAGAAAACATAATTACTTAATCACCCCTAATTGTTTTCCCACTTTTTCGAAAGCTTTGATGGCTTTATCCAAATGTTCTTTTTCATGAGCTGCTGATAATTGGACACGAATTCTCGCTTTATCTTTTGGAACCACAGGAAAGAAAAATCCGATAACGTAAATTCCTTCTTTCAATAATTCAGAAGCAAAAGTTTGCGCCAATTTTGCATCATACAACATTACAGGAACAATAGCAGAATCTCCTTCTTTGATATCCAAACCTATTTTCTTCATTCCTTCTTTGAAATAATTCACATTCCATTCTAATTTATCTCTTAAATCAGTTGTTTCACTTAATAAATCAAAAACGGCAATAGACGCCCCAACAATAGAAGGTGCTAATGAGTTTGAAAATAAATAGGGGCGTGATCGTTGACGAAGCATTTCAATTATTTCTTTCTTGCCCGTAGTGAATCCGCCCATTGCTCCACCTAAAGCTTTTCCTAATGTTCCAGTAATAATATCTACTCTTCCCATTACATTCTTCGCTTCGATGGTTCCTCTTCCTGTTTTACCAATAAAACCAGAAGCATGGCATTCGTCCACCATGACCATTGCATTATATTTATCTGCTAGATCACAAATTTTATCTAATGGAGCTACAAATCCATCCATAGAAAAAACTCCGTCTGTAACAATTATTCTATTTTTTTGTGCTTGAGATTTTTTTAATTGTTCTTCTAAATCTGCCATATCGCAATTTTTATAGCGATAACGTTGAGCCTTGCATAAACGAACCCCATCAATAATAGAGGCATGATTTAATTCATCCGAAATAATGGCATCTTCTTCTCCAAAAAGTGGCTCAAATACTCCACCATTAGCATCGAAACAGGCAGCATATAAAATAGTGTCTTCTGTTCCTAGAAACTTTGCGATTTTTGCTTCTAATTCTTTATGAATATCTTGAGTTCCGCAAATGAAACGAACGCTACTCAATCCAAACCCATGAGAGTCTAAGGCTTTTTTTGCTCCTTCAATTACTTTGGGATGAGAAGATAATCCTAGATAATTATTCGCACAGAAAATAATTACATCTTCGCCTGTGCTCACCTTCACTTCTGCACCTTGTGCAGTGGTAATGATTCTTTCTTTTTTGAAAAGTCCTTGTTCTTCGATGGAAGCAAGTTCTTTAGCTAGATTTTCTTTGATTGTGTACATATGAATTCTTATTGTGCTTTTTTCTTCTTCGCTACCAACAACATTCCTTCTCCATAATTTCCATTATAGCTGATTCGGAATGGTAATTCTTTATTATAGGATGATTCTTTCAATGCCTTCACTAAATCACGCTGCAAGCAATAACTCAAATCGCGAATAGTAGAGGTATAGGTTCCATAAAGAGAAATATCAAATGCTGAAGCATCAAAATAATGGTAAGGAACACCAGTATCATCTTGAACAATCTGGTCACAACTTAAAACTAATTGACGCATGATATTGAAATTTCCATTCATCAACACACAAGAAGCAGATTTCATATAAGCGACTCTATTTTTGTCTGTGCGAATGAATTTCTCAAACTCAGGATGAGCAGCCATATTTTCATCGGCAGCATCTATTTGAAAATAATATGCTGTACGTTTTAGTGATTGGTCATTGTCAGTAAAATCTATAGCAATGGCTGTAATCGTACCGTCAGGCAGTGATTTTATATCTGCTGTTTTCTCTGGAGTGCCATCTGCATTAATTTTTACATAATACACTTCTATGATTTTATGATTTGTTCTTGCCATCATGTATAACATCATGTGCACCATTCCATTCAATCTATGTTTGGTGAAATCGCTACTCATATGTGCAGTCACGAAATACCCACGAGTGTTGAGATATTTCATAGAGCCTCTCATATTTTCGAAATATTTTTTCCATTCATCTTCTTTGAAAGTGGTGAAATCAGGCAGAGATCCTTTCGGTTCTAAACCCAACATAATATATTTCTGTGCATTCGGCCAAAAAGCATTTCCAAATAAAAAATCAGGTCCTGATAATGGATAAAAACATTGTAATGAATCACGTTCATCGATTACATTATTTTCTCGGCACCATTTATTAATCGGGGAAAGCATTGTGGAATCGGAAACTTTCCATGCGTCTGAAGTAAAAGAGGAATAAATTTTATAATAATCTGAACTAATTACAGAGGCAAAAGCAGAATGGTCGGGAGAAAGTCCAGCTATCAATTGTGATGAGGCTGTAAGCAAAGTATCGTAAGTCACTTTTTCGGCTGATACTACATCTTCTTTTCCTGTTTCTGGCTCTGTAGTAACTTCTTTTTCGGATTTCGTTTCCTCGGATGAGCCGCAAGAGAAAATCAAAAGAGACATTGGTAAGGCGTAGATTAAATTCTTCATAATATTGAATATGAGTGCAAAGATATGAAAGGCTTGCAATAATTTTTCGTTTTTAATTTTTCATTTTTAATTAACTACTAGGTCGTTATAGGTAACGTTGTTTTAAGTTGGATATTCTTAACAAAAAACGAGAAACAAATTACCTAAAAATTATTTTTTCTTTTTCTTGGTAAAATACCTTCTTTTCAACCGGGAATAACTGGGTGGTTGGATTCCTAAATAAGTAGCGATATGTTGGGCAGGAAGTTCTCTTACTAATTCGGGATTACGAGAAACTAACTTTTCATAACGTTGTTCAGGATTAAGCAATAATAATTGCTCTGCTCTTTGTCGAACATCCAAATAGGCAAAACGACTAAAAAAATTTTCTAGTTCTTTTCCTTTTTCCACTTTCTTCACAAGTTTAGTGATAGCCGTTTTTGGAAGTAATTGGATTTTTGTAGGTGTAAGTGCAACAAAGCTCAATTTAGTTGGTTCCTGATGAAGAAAACTGAAATAATCGGTTGGTAAATCACCGGGAAAGTAGAACTTCCAAGTTACATTTTTACCGTCGTTTAAAAAATAGGATCTCATCGCCCCTTGAGTCAAATAATAAACACCTGGAGTTTGCTGGCCAGCTTCTCTCAAAAATTCATTTTTGCTTAAATTAATCTCTTCTGTGTGAGAATTAATTAAAGCAATCTCATCTTTTGTAATAGGTGCATTTCTGCTCATAAATTGTCCTAAAGTGGGCATATCCGAATGATTTGCTATAAAAATAATGAAATTAAGAGAGTGCCCATTAGTTACATCCGTATATTAGATGAAATAGTAAAGATGTAGGATGAATTAGCATAAAAGAATATGAATTCAATAAAAAATGGGACCCAAATCGAATGGTATTTTAATTTGAGTGTTTAAAAATTATTTCTGCTGCTCAGGATGCCAGAAATCCTCAATGAATTTGGTGGTAAAATTACCTTCACGGAAATCTTTGTCTTTCATCAATGCTTGATGAAAAGGAATAGTTGTTTTTACTCCTTCAATGATATATTCATCTAGCGCTCGTTGCATTTTGGTAATTGCTTCTTCACGAGTACGCGCAACCGTAATTAATTTTCCAATCATCGAATCGTAATTCGGTGGAATGGAATATCCAGCATACGCATGTGTATCGATACGAATACCATGTCCGCCAGGAGAATGATAATTGGTAATTTTTCCTGGAGAAGGAGCAAAATTTCTAAAAGGATCTTCTGCATTTATTCTACACTGAATTGCATGCATTTGCGGTTCGTAGTTTTTCCCAGAAATAGGAGCGCCCGCAGCAATTTTAATTTGCTCTTTCACCAAATCATAATCAATCACTTCTTCCGTGATCGTATGTTCTACTTGAATTCTAGTGTTCATTTCCATGAAATAGAAATTTCGGTGCTTATCTACCAAAAACTCTACTGTTCCTACCCCTTCATAAGAAATCGCTTTTACTGCTTTAATCGCAGCATCACCCATTTTCTTACGAAGTTCTTTCGTCATAAATGGAGATGGCGTTTCCTCCACTAATTTCTGATGTCTTCTTTGAATCGAACAATCCCGCTCGCTCAAGTGACATGCATTTCCATATTGATCCCCTGCTACTTGAATTTCGATATGGCGTGGTTCTTCAATATATTTCTCCATGTAAATACCATCATTACCAAAAGCAGCCGATGCTTCTTGTTTTGCGCTATCCCAAGCAGGTTCTAAATCCTCTTCTTTCCAAACCAAACGCATTCCTTTTCCTCCACCACCAGCTGTTGCCTTGAGAATGATTGGATATTTAATTTTAGCCGCAAGTTTCTTTGCATCATCTGCACTTTTCATTAATCCTTCTGAGCCAGGAATACAAGGAACACCTGCTTTAATCATGGTTGCTTTTGCATTAGCTTTGTCTCCCATCGAGTCAATTTGATCGGGAGTAGCACCAATGAATTTAATATTACTTTCTGCACAGATTTTCGAAAATTTTGAATTTTCAGACAGAAAACCATAACCTGGGTGAATAGCATCAGCATTGGTAATTTCGGCAGCTGCAATAATTCTACTCATGTTCAAATAAGATTCTTTACTTGGAGGAGGGCCAATACAAACTGCTTCATCGGCAAAACGCACATGTAAGCTATCTTTATCGGCCGTAGAGTAAACTGCAACTGTTCGAATATTCATTTCTTTACAGGTACGAATTATACGAAGGGCAATTTCACCACGATTGGCAATTAAAATCTTATTGAACATTTTAACTTCCCCTTTCTGTGGGGTTTTCTTGGAACTTTTTTTAAATATAGCAGCCATAAATTTTTTATTTAATACAACAAAACCGCATTATTGAATGCGGCTTTCATTTTTATAAAACCCTTAAGCAGGTTCTACTAAGAATAATGGTTGATCGTATTCGACAGGTTTAGCATCATCAGTCAAAACTTTCACGATTTTTCCGCTTACTTCAGCTTCAATTTCATTGAAAAGTTTCATAGCTTCGATGATACAAATCTTATCTCCTTTTTTGATGGTATCTCCTACGTTTACAAAAACCGGTTTATCAGGTCCAGCAGAACGATAAAACGTTCCAATCATTGGTGATTTAACGGTAATGTATTTAGAGTCATCAGCCACAGGCGTGCTGGCTTTAGATGTTTCAGCAGCAGTTGTTACAACAGGAGAAATTGCTTGTGGAAGGGCCACAGGAATTTGCTGTTGAACCAATGGAGCCACAGTAGAAACCATGCCTTTTCCATTTGCTTTGATGACAATTTTAAAATCTTTTTGTTCAATTTCCACTTCGGAAACACCTGATTTAGATACGAACTTGATAAGATCTTGAATTTCGTTAAGATTCATATTTCTCACTTTTTAGTTGTTAATTCGAATTATATCCCCATTTCAAAAACACAGATCCCCAGGTAAATCCACCTCCAAAAGCGGCCAATACTAGATTGTCTCCTTTTTTTAGTTTCTTTTCCCATTCCCATAAAAGTAAAGGAATGGTTCCTGCGGTTGTATTTCCAAAACGTTCGATATTAATCATTACTTTACTTTTATCGAGGCCCATTCTTTCGGCAGTGGCATCAATAATACGAAGATTTGCTTGATGTGGGACCAACCAACTGATATCATCTGAAGAAAGCTTGTTTCTTTTCATTATTTCTTCTGAAACATCGGCCATATTAGTAACAGCAAATTTAAATACAGCTTTACCTTCTTGATGAACAGAATGTTGCTTTTTGTCAACCGTTTCGTGTGTGGCAGGTAATAATGACCCACCTGCAGGTTGATATAGATAATTTCTTCCGTTTCCGTCTGCTTTCAATACAAAATCCAAAACTCCCGAACCATCATTGGTTGGTTCTAAAAGTACTGCTCCTCCTCCATCGCCAAAAATCACACAAGTAGTGCGGTCATCAAAATTGAGAATAGAAGTCATTTTATCGCAACCCACAACAATTACTTTTTTATATCGTCCTGTTTCTATGAACTGTGCCCCTGTTGCCAAGGCATAAATAAATCCAGAACAAGCTGCAGAAAGATCAAACCCCCAAGCATTTTTTGCTCCTATGATATCTGAGATTACATTGGATGTTGATGGGAAACCATAATCCGGTGTGATGGTTCCTACAATGATTAAATCTATTTCTTCGGGATGAATTCCTCTTTTAGCGCAAATCTGTTTGATAGACTCAACACCAATTATTGAGGTTCCTTCTTCTTTCTTTAAATATCTACGTTCTTTTATTCCTGTTCTTGTTTGAATCCACTCATCATTGGTGTCAACGAATTTTGATAAATCATCGTTGGTGAAGACTTGTTCGGGCACATATCCGCCCACGGCAGTTATGGTGGCTGTTATTTTGCCCATTTAAAAAATTGTTCTTTGATTTTAGCTGTGATTTGCGCACTTACCACATCTTTTGAATGAAGTATCATGTTTTTGAATGCAATATCATTGGAAATTCCATGTCCGATAATCACATTGGAGTTAACTCCTAACACCGCTGTGCCGCCATAATTTTCATAATTGAATCGATCAAAATATTCGTCTTTTATTCCGCGTTTTTTCATCAACCAATAAATACCTTCAGCTTGTTTTAAAACCACATTTCCTGTGAAGCCATCACACACCACTACATCACATTTATCTCTAAAAATATCTCTTCCTTCAATATTTCCCACAAAATTAAAATCATTCGTTCCTTTCATTAAAGTATGAGCAGCTTGAGTTAACAAGTTACCCTTTTCACTTTCCTCACCTATATTTAATAATCCGACTTTTGGATTTTTAATCCCATATACTGATTCAGCATAAATGCTTCCCAATATTGCGAATTGATATAATACATCTGGTTTGCAATCTGCGTTTGAACCAACATCTAAAAGTAAATTATAACCTCCTTCAAATTTTGGAAGAATAGAAGTAATACAAGGTCGAATTACACCAGGAGCAGTTCCTACGCTGTAAATTGATCCAACTAACATGGCTCCTGTATTTCCTGCACTAGCAAAAGATTGAATTTCACTCTTTTTTAAAAGCGAAAAGCCAACTGCAATACTTGAGTTGGGTTTTTGAGGCAAGGCTCGAGTAGGATGTTCATGCATTTCGATTACATCTGGAGCATGAACGATTTCGAATGTATTTTCGGAAGCGTTATTATTTTTTAATTCGGCTTTAATTTTTGTTTCATCACCAATCAATACAATAGTAGCGTCAGAAGGTAATGACTCCTTAGCCAACAACGCACCTTTTACGGTGGCTGCCGGTGCAAAATCACCGCCCATTGTGTCAAGGCCTAACTTCATCCGGCTTTGAATTGTAGTTGTAATGTTATCAATCCGTTTTTAAAAATGTACTAAGCAGCAACAGAATTGTCAATGACAACTTTGCCTTTATAATACATTTTGTTTTCGTGCCAGTAGGCTCTATGCATTAAATGAGCTTCACCAGTAGTAGCGCAAATCGCCACGTTAGCCGCAGTAGCTTTGTAGTGAGTTCTTCTTTTATCTCTCCTAGTTTTGGAGTGTTTTCTCTTAGGATTAGGCATTTTACTTTTATTTTAAATTAAACAACGACTTCTTAATTAAACTTTATATTCTTGAGCAAGTCCCAACGAGGATCATCTTTTTTATCTTCTTCCTTAGTTTGGTATTTTTCGAGGTTTTTGAGAATTTCAGGATCACATTTTCCTTCTTCGTGTACTCTACGAAAAGGTAAATTGAGAATAATCAATTCAAAAATCTTTTGACCCAATTTCAATTCATGTTCATTATGTTCAAGAACGATTATTTCATCATCATCGATGGGTTCGTCACTGAATTTGATATAGAATTTATCAATGGCAGAAAATTCAAGGTTGAAAGGTTCAGAACATCTATCGCAAGAAACATGTATTGTTCCTTCGATTTTTAATTCTAAAATCATCATAATCGTTTGCTTTTCGAGCAAAGCGGTTACATGAAGATTTCCTTTTGAAATTTCAGATTCCTCAAAACATGCAAAGAACTTTTCATCCACCTCAAAATCAAATTTGTAGTTACCGACCTTAAGTCCCGAAAAGGGAATTGTATATTGGTTTAAGTATTTCACAAAATCATTTAATGAAAATGAGGGATGCAAAAGTAAAAAAATCTATCAAAATATGGCAAAAAAAGATGAAAACTGATCAGTTTTGGCCTTTTTCAGGTGCAATTTGCTGTTTCAGAGGATTGGCGGTTATTTCCTTTTGAAACTTGCGATTAAGGTAAATATCAGTGGCTAAATAGATTGCGTTTCGGAAAGAGGATTCATCACAGGTTCCTTTTCCTACCAAATCATATCCTGTTCCATGGTCGGGTGAAGTGCGAACGATGGGTAAACCCGCAGTATAATTTACTCCTGAACCAAAAGATAAGGTTTTGAAAGGGATAAGTCCTTGATCGTGATACATGGCCAAAATGCCATCAAAATTTTTATAATTTCCAGATCCAAAAAATCCATCTGCAGAATATGGTCCCATTGCTAAAATTCCTTCTGCTTTTAAAGATGAAACTGCTGGTTCGATTATATTTTTGTCCTCATCGCCAATTAAACCATTATCACCTGCATGTGGATTTAGTCCTAAAACGGCAATTTTTGGCTTACGAATTCCAAAATCACGAATTAAACTTTGATTTAGGATTCTAGCCACATTACTAATTTTATCCTTAGTAATATTTTGAGAAATCTGATTGACGGGAATATGACCAGTTACCACTCCTATTCTCAAATCATCACTCACCATCAGCATCAAAGCGTCATTTACATTCGACATTTTTGCTAAATATTCGGTATGGCCTGGGAAATTAAAACGATCAGATTGTATGTTTTGTTTGTTGATTGGCGCGGTGACTAAAACATCAATTTTTCCTGCAGCTAGATCTTTAGTTGCCGCTTCTAATGATTTTAAAGCATATTTTCCTCCGGTTTCATTCGACTGTCCCATATTCACCACTACTTCTTCGTTCCAAACATTTACCAAATTCGCTTTACCAAATTTAATTTCCTCAGCAGAATTTACCATATTGAAACTAAATTCGTTCAAATTCATGTTTTTACGATAATAACCCGCAATTTTCCCTGAACCATAAACTACAGTAGTATAGGATTGTTGAAATAATGGGTCGGACAATGTTTTGATAATGATTTCCATTCCAATTCCATTGATATCTCCACAGGAAATTCCAATTCTAATGTTTTCTCTATCTAAGCTCATAAATCTTTCGTTTTTATTGTGCAAATGTAATCGAATACCTGTTTGCCGAAAATAAATAATAATGACCGTTCGCCCTTTTATTGAAAAAAAACATCATTAAAGAAAATAAATGAAGTAATTTAGTGTTCTCTTTATAAATGAAAATTCATGCGTTTTGGGTTATTGATTTTAGTATTGACCATTTTTATTAGTGGAAACTTATGGGCCACTCATAACCGTTTTGGAGATATTACCTATGAATACGCTGGAACAACGAACGCGCCTCAAAGATATAAGGTAACTATACGTACCTGTACCAAATCGAGTAGCCCTGCCGATAGACCATTTTTAGAAATGCAATGGGGAGATGGAACTATTGATAGTTTACCTCGAGACCAAATTATCTTTATGGGGATCCCTGGACCTGTAACATCAGGTGGGGATGATGTTCAACAAAATGTTTATGTTGGTTTTCATAATTACCCAGGGCCTGGCACATATACAATGACTGTTTTTGATGCTAACCGAAATCAGGGAGTAATCAATATTCCGGGATCTGTAAATGAACCATTATGTATTCAAACTAAGTTAGTCATATCTCCATTTTTAACTCCTAATAATTCGGTTGTTTTAGAAGAATGTCCTTGTCCAGAGTTTGCTTGTGTGGGTGTGGAATACTGTTACAGTCCTTCGGCACATGATATTGATGGTGATAGTTTATCGTATGAATTAATTGCTTGTAAAGGGGATGAATGTGACCCCATTGGAGGATATGAGTTTCCAAACGCTTTTGGAGGAGTTTTAACTTTAGATCAAATAACAGGAATATTGTGTTGGAATACACCAGTGGTTCAAGGTGAATATAATATTGCTATTAAAATTCATGAGTGGAGAGAAATGCCATCTGGAAGTTTTGTGGAAATGGGATGGGTAATTCGCGATATGCAAATAACAGTTGTAGGTGATTGTAATAATGATCCTCCTGTAATTGCTGAAATAAACGACACTTGTATTATTGCTGGTTCAAGTATTTCATTTTTAGTGAATACAACGGATATAAATGGCGATAATATCACAATTACTGAATATGGTCAACCATTTTCCATGGCTTCCAGCCCTGCCGATTTTAATCAAACTAATACGACTTCAAATGCACAAGGAACTTTTAGTTGGAACACTAATTGTAGTCATGTAAGTCAATACTCTTATCCTGTTTATTTTGTTGCTTTAGATGACGCAAATCCAGCCTCATTAACTGATATTGAAATTGTTTTCATTCGTGTTTTACCACCTCCTATTCAAAATGTAGAGGTAAGTCCGCAAGGAAATACAATGAATATTACATGGTCACCCACTTCTTGTTCAAATGCAGATGGCTATAAAATTTATCGTAAGGTAGGAAATGGTCCGCCTACTTCCCCCGGGTGTTGTGATAGCGATGCTGCAGAACAAGCGGGATTTGTTTTGGTTGGAAATAATATAGATATAAATGATACAACATTTACAGATAATAGCGCATTAACTTTGGGTGATATTTATTGTTATGTAGTAGTTGTTTATTTTGAAGACGGTGCTACAAGCTGTCCTTCGGAAGAAGATTGTGATCAATTAAAAATGGATGTTCCTGTAATTACTCATGTTTCTGTTGGAAATACAGATTTGACAGCAGGAATTGATACTGTTAGATGGGTTCATCCAGCAGAATTGGATACTGTAATAAATTTCCCTGGTGATTATTATTATGAAGTTTATGTTTCTTCTGGTTTTACCAATGCAAATACATTGATATTTACTTCAACACCTACATTATTATTATTCCAACAACCAGAAGAATTGATTGTAGATAATAGTTTATTGAATCCATTAAATACAGATAATTTACCTTATACATATAAAGTAGTTTTATATAATGCAGATACCATTGGTCAAACCAATACTGCTTCCTCTGTATTTCTTACCCTAACTCCCAATGATAATCAAATTGGATTGTCTTGGCAGGAAAATGTTCCATGGAATAATACTTTATATGAAATTTATAGAGAAAGCTCACCTAGTTCTGGAATATGGAATTTAATAGGAAGCACAACACAGCAAACTTATATAGACACTGGATTAACAAATGGGGCACGTTATTGTTATAAAGTGAGAAGTGAAGGGCATTATTCTTCACCTTTCATTCCGCAAACTTTATACAATTGGTCGCAAGAAGAATGTTCTTCTCCTATTGATCAAACGGCACCTTGTCCGCCACAATTAACTATAGATGCTAATTGTGATATTCCAGAAAATTCTGTGGTTTGGAATAATCCCAATAATAGCTGTGCTGATGATGTCATGCAGTATAATGTTTATTATACTCCAATAGAAGGAGGAGAATTTGAATTAATAATGACGTTTAATTCGCAATTTGATACTAGTTTCATTCATGTGAATCAAGGTTCGATTGCTGGATGTTATTATATCACAGCTGTGGATTCAGTTCAGTATAATAATGAATCTTTGCCTAGTAATATAGTTTGCACAGATAATTGTCCTTCTTATTGGTTACCGAATATCTTTACACCGAATGGAGATGGAATTAATGATTTATTCATTCCTTTTCCCTACCAGTTTGTTGAGAGTGTAGAAATGAGAATATATAATCGTTGGGGACAATTAGTTTTTGAAACTACTAATCCAGATATTACGTGGAATGGAAAAAATATGGAGAATGGAGAAGTGCTTTCAGAAGGGGTTTATTATTACACGTGTTTAGTTAATACCATTCGATTAATCGGTACTGATCCTGTAGAATTAAATGGATTTGTCCATTTAATGATTGAAAATGGTCCAAATGAATAATTCAGAAATAGCAAATCAATGTTTACAGGAATCATCGAAACAACTGGAAAAATAATTTCCCTCCAAAAAGATCGAACTAATTTAATTTTAGAAATTTCTTCTTCATTTATTGAAGAAATAAAAGTGGATCAAAGCATCGCGCACAATGGTGTATGTTTAACTGTAGAAAAGAAATTGGTAAATAACTATTTCGTTTGTGCGATTGATGAAACTTTACAAAAAACGAATCTCAATGATTTAAAAATAGGTGATGAGGTGAATTTGGAAAGATGCATGCAAATGGGAGGAAGATTAGATGGACATATTGTGCAGGGGCATGTAGATGGAATTGCCAGTTGCAAAGAGATTATCGATTTTAATGGCAGTAAAGAATTTGTTTTTGAATATGATTCGAAAGAACATGTAACCGTTTCGAAGGGATCTGTTACAGTAAACGGAATTAGTTTAACGGTTGTTCAATCGGAAAAAAATAAATTTTCTGTGGCGATTATTCCTTATACATTAGAACATACCAATTTTAAAAATCTTACAATTGGCGACCGGGTAAATATTGAATTTGATATCATTGGTAAATATGTGCAGCGCATGATGTCTGCTCATCTGAAATAACATTTCATGAACTGCTAAGCACTCAAGCAAGCGAAAAAAAATGTGGCGAAAAAAATGAATTCCGAAAAGATTTAGCAATTCATTTTTTCGTAAATTAATCATTCAAGTTCACCGAAAATTTATTTTCCTTTATTACTTTACCATTTAAATAAATTATTTCTTGAATGGAAAGTTGTTTCCTTTTTATTTCCATGTCTTCCATTACTCTTGGATCGGAAATATCAAAACAAGCATCATCTAAATAATGCATTCCCTCGAGATCACCGAGTAACCATCTTCCGTCGTGTAAATCATTTTTATAATTTCCAACAGAAGTTAATTTTCCTTCAGGGTCCCAATATCTCCAATAACCGGTTTTCTTTCCGTTAATAATTTCTCCTTCACTTTCTACTTTTCCAGTGGTGAGATGATAAGATTTCAATCTGCCTGTTTTATCCTTGATGATTTGATTGTTTTCATTATCCCAATAATTCAAATAATATAAATCTTGCATTGAAATATTTACTTCTTGATAGCAATCGAACTTACTAATTTCTTTCAAAACATAAGCTTCGGATTGTTTTTGCCCGTTGGCATACCATGATTCATAATAGCCAAAATGAAAGATAGAATCTTTGTCATTCTTTGCCTTTGGAAGAAAACCAGGTTCGTAATTGATATGACGAATTAAATTACCGCCTTCATCATAAAATTTCCAAATTCCCAATCGAGAAACTCTTTTAATTCTTCCCTCCGCCGCTAATTGTCCAGAAGGATAATATTGCTTTGAATAACAAGAATTATCATTATGCGGTGAGTTTTTAGGAGATCTAGTAACGTTATCCTCATAATAATTACCAAATTTATAAAAAGTAGAATCTTCTATGGTGTAAGAGTCTTTGAACTTAATATTTCCATCTTCAAAATAGGTAAACCAATCACCAATTTTATATCCATTTGAAACATTACCGATGTAGGAAGGCGAACCGTTGAAGTGATTGTACCTATATTCTCCCACCATAATTCCCTCTTCGAAATTAATGTTGTATCGTTCTTTCTTATTGGGAGACCATTCTAAATATTTTCCATCATAAAAACCGTTTTTATAATAAGTCTTTTTTGATGGATCACCATTTTCATGAAAAGATTCATAGGCACCTTCTAATCTCCCATTTTGATATTCCCTTTTTGTACTTATTCTTCCATTACAATAATATTCTAAGTTAATTCCATGATACTCTCCATTTTCATAATTTTCTAATTCACTCAAAAAATATCGGCCTTTTCTAAACAATCCTTTTTTCTTGGTAATCATAGGATCCACAATATCTATACAGGTTGACCATTTATCTGCTTGTTCAAAATCATATCTGCGTAATTCACCATGCAATTGCCCTTTATTAAAATGACTTACTTCATTAATTCTTCCTCTACGATTTTCTCTATCTACCCATTCTCCTTGTTCTAGTCCATTAACGTAAAATCCAGAATAAGACGATAAAACTTTTTTTCTAAAATTAAATCTTCTTCTGCTGTATCTACTATCAATCACTAATCTTTTTGAACTGTAACCGAAAGTTACATTTCCACCAAAACTTCTTCCTCCATAATAATAACTAAACATTTTTATTTCATCCTCTTTAATTTTAATTTTATTAGTCCTTTTTCTTTTAGTTACAAAAAACTCTTTGTATTTACCATTAAAGCGTTTATTGTTCACTATAAAAACTACAGAATCAATTTCAGTGGAATAACTATTGTTGTAAAAATAAAATGGTCCACGAAACAAATGTTTATAGGTTCTAATCTCAATTTCCTTATTTTTTCCTTTGTAGTTAATTTCGGTGATATAATAAATTTTAGAGGCGGTATCACTGGTAAATTCAAAATCATCCATTTCATCGAAATAAGTAGAATTAGAATAATCGAAAATTCGCTTTAAAACCGTTCCGGTTTCGGGATGCTTGTATGAAATTTCACTAATCCGTGTTCTATTTGAATCTTCATAACAA
>CAMBFX010000061.1 GCA_945865695.1 Chryseobacterium gleum
GTTATCCCAATCAGATTACGATAAATTAGTCGAAATTGCTGAACAATGTCCATTAGATGGAGGTAAAGCCGTTTTTGAATCGCGTGTTCTTCGTGATTATATTGATAAGAATAGTTATGATTATGATGATGTGTGTGAAGAATTAGAGAATAGAAAATTCACTGAAAATACTTCTTCTGAAATACAAAACCAGTTTGATATTTATCCCAACCCGAACAATGGTCTTTTCATATTATCTAATCAAACGGATGGAATATTAATATGTAAAGTTTATGATTTATATGGTAAATTTTTAATGGGATATATTATGAATTCTAAGTCATCTATTCAAGCAGATTTGACTGAATTTGCAGATGGAATTTATTTATATGAAGCAATTAATTCTATTAATAATATCTCGAAAAATGGGAAATTTATTATCATACGTTAGTATATTTATTATTCTTTTATGTTGGATTAAACCTTCGATAGCTCAAAACGTTGTTTCTAACTCTAGTTTCGAATTTGTTGATACAACAGGACCATCTAGTGATTATATTGCTAATTGGAGAGCTTATGAAACAGTAGATTTCTTTTCAGAAAACCTATCTTATAATGGGTGGATTTCCCCTTGTAACGTATTTGGCTGTCAATATTCTAATACAGGAATTTCTCATATTGGGCTATACCACAATGCCAATACTGGTTCTAATTACCGTGAATACATTCAAACCAAATTAATTCAACCATTAATCCCTGGTCGTCAATATTGCGTAAGTTTTTATATTTCTCGAAGTGATACAATGGAATATGCTTCTAAAGATTGGGGAATATTATTTACGGATAATATAGTAATAGCACCTTTTCCTCCAGCAGATCCAATAATTAATGCAATGGCACAAGTTACGGTTCCTTATTTTGTAACGGATGATGAAAACTGGACTTTGATTCAGCAAATTTATATTCCTTCCTCTCCCAATGAATATATTACAATTGGAAATTTTTTGGATGATGCTATTTTTCCTCAACAGTTTGTTCAATCTTCATGTTCAGGTTGTAAGCAATCCTATTATTATATTGATGATGTTTCTGTTTCGTTGATACGTGACCCAATTTTAGCTGATGACACTTCCATATACTATGGAGAAAGTATTTTGATAGGCGATATTGCCAACGATGCAGCAATTTATACTTGGTCACCAACAACAGGTTTAAGTAATTCGAATAGCTGGCAAACATTTGCCTCTCCAGATACAACAACAATCTACACACTAACAAAAATCACTTCTTGCGATACCACTGAAGCAAGTATCAGAATTGAAGTGAAAGCAAAAGAAAATAATATTTCTATTTTACCTAATCCTAATAACGGAGAATTTCAAATTAGATATAATTTGAAGCAGGATGCAGATTTTGTTGTTTATGATGCTTTAGGAAGGATCATTCAGAAAAATCGATTGTCGGCTGGAATAAATGCTTTGTATACTCCTGAAATGTTTAATCTGGCTTCAGCAGTTTATTTAATTACTCTAGAAAACGGAAAAGAAAGATTGTTTCAAACGAAAATGGTGGTTGTTGATTAATGACAAAATTGAACAAATTAAATTTACACCAACAATATAAATAAAACTACAAAATAATTTTAGAAACAAACTTAATACGAAATCACTACGTTTCTCTCAAAATCGTATTCAACACCCCAATCGCCTGATGAATATCTTTGATTTCTGAAAAACTTAAAGTAAGTCGTTTATTCTTCTCCTCCATCTTCACCGTATATTGATTCTTTTGAACAAATCTCAAGACTTTGGTAAACTTTGCTGTTTGATAATATGGCGAATCTTCATTGGAAATAAAATAACAAACCATTTTTTTATTCTTCAAAAATAATTTTTCAATTCCAATATCTCGAGATAACCAACGCAAACGAATTGTTTCTAATAATTCAGCGGTAACCACAGGAATATTTCCAAATCTATCCACTAATTTTTTTCGAAATTGTTCTAATTCAAATTCATTCTTCAAGCTATCTAATTCACGATATAAAATCAATCGTTCGTTAACTGTATTTACATAATCATCCGGAATCAATAATTCCATATCTGTTTCAATTACGCAATCACGAACGTATTGATGATGCTCGTCTGTTTGTGTTTCGTATAAATCCTTAAATTCATTTTCCTTTAATTCTTGTAATGCTTCTTCCAAAATTTTCTGATAAGTTTCATAACCAATATCTGTTATAAAACCACTTTGTTCGGCTCCCAATAAATTTCCTGCACCACGAATATCCAAATCACGCATCGCAATACTAAAACCACTTCCTAAATTACTGAATTGCTCAATGGCTGCTAATCTTTTTCTTGCTTCACCAGAAAGTGTGTGCATAGGTTGAGTTAATAAAATACAAAATGCTCTTTTATTACTACGCCCTACTCTACCTCGCAATTGATGCAAATCACTTAATCCAAAATTTTGTGCATCATTAATAATAATTGTATTTGCATTGGCAATATCAATACCTGATTCAACAATAGTAGTGGCTACCAAAACATCAAACATTCCTTCAATAAAATCAACCATTACATTTTCTAGTTCTTCACCGCCCATCTGTCCGTGTCCAAATTTCACTCTAACGCCTGGACATATTCTTGAAATCAGTCCTGTCATTTCTTGAATATTTTGAACCCGATTATGAATAAAAAAAACTTGTCCTCCACGATTCACTTCATACATAATTCGATCTCGAATCATTTCTTCATTGAACGTAGTAATTTCTGTTTGAACAGGGAAACGATTAGGTGGAGCTGTATTAATCACAGATAAATCTCTAGCTCCCATTAATGAAAATTGTAAAGTTCTAGGAATTGGAGTTGCAGTTAATGTCAATGTATCTACATTCTCTTTGAATAATTTCAATTTATCTTTAACACTTACTCCGAATTTCTGTTCTTCATCTACAATTAATAATCCTAAATCTTTGAACTTAATTTCTTTCGAAACAATGGCATGTGTACCAATCAAAATATCCACCTTTCCAGCAGCAACATTTTCTAAAGTTTCTTTTCTTGCCTTAGCAGATTTAAAACGGTTGATATAATCAACTGTACATGGAAAATCTTTGAATCGCTCTCTAAAACTTTTAAAATGTTGCAAAGAAAGAATTGTTGTTGGACACATAATTGCCACTTGCTTGCTATCATTTACCGCTTTAAATGCTGCGCGAATTGCAATTTCTGTTTTACCAAAACCAACATCACCACAAATCAATCTATCCATTGGAGAATCATTCTCCATATCTTTTTTCACAGCTACTGTAGCCTTATATTGATCAGGGGTATCTTCATAAATAAAGGATGCTTCCAACTCAGTTTGCAAATAATTATCTGGAGAAAAATGAAAACCTTTTTGGGCTTTTCTTTTAGCATAAAGTTTTATCAAATCAAAGGCAATTTCTTTAACTTTCTTTTTTGTTTTTTGTTTGAGTGCATTCCAATTTGCAGTACCCAATTTATTCAAAGTAGGTTGCGTTCCTTCTTTACCAGTGTATTTTGAAATGCGATGTAAACTATGAATGCTTACATATAAAACATCGCCACCTTTATAAATCAATCGAATCGCTTCCTGATCTTTTCCATTAACCGTAATTTTTTCCAACCCGCTATACTGTCCGATTCCAAAATCAATATGCGTAACAAAATCTCCTTTTTGCAAACTCAACAATTCTTTTAAAGTAATTGCTTCTCTTGTTTTATTAAATCCTTCCTTTAATTTGAAGCGATGGTATCTTTCAAAAATTTGATGATCGGTATAACAAATAATTTTTAAATCATTATCAATAAATCCTTCTCGAATAGGTAATTTCAAAGAATGAAGATGAACTTCCTTACCAATATCTTCGAAGATAGCATACAATCTTTCAACCTGCTTAGAATTATCTGCTAAAATAAAATTATCATATCCTTTTTTTGTATACTCAGCCAAATCCTTGGCGAGCATATCAAAATTTTTATTGAAAGATGGTTGAGATTGGAAATGAAATTCAATTTTATGCGGTGCATTTAATTCGGATGTACGTCCAAATTCCACTAATGAAAAATCGAGAATACGTTTTTTAAAATATTCAGCATCTACATACAATTCCTCTGGTGGTAAATGTTGGATGGGTGAATTAAATTTTGCAAATGACTTTTTAGCTTTTTCAAACTCAAGATCCATTCTTCTTACCACTAATTCATGTGAACGAATCCAAACAATTGTTTCGGAGGGAATAAAATCAAAAAATGATTCTCTACTTTCCTTTAAAATTTTATCTTGAACATTCGGAACAATACTAATACGCGACATGATTTGTTTCGAAAGTTGTGAGATGGTATCAAAGGTTCGAATGGATTCCACATCATCACCCAAAAATTCTACTCGAAAAGGATCTTCATTCGAATACGAAAAAATATCTATGATTCCTCCCCGAACAGAAAATTGTCCTGGCTCATATACAAAATCCACTTTATCAAATTCATATTCCAATAAAACTTCATCTATAAAATCTATTGAATACTTTTTACCACTGATTATTTCTAAAGTATTTTTTTCAAGATGCTTTCTGGTAACTACTTTTTCGCATAGAGCATCTGGATAAGTAACGATAATAGTTGGACGCTTATCTTTGGAAAGTGTATTTAAAACTTCAGCACGCATTAATATATTTGCGTTTTCTGTTTCTTCTATCACATAAGGTAACCTTGTTGAAGAAGGAAAGAAAAGTACATTTTCATTCTTACATAAATGTTCAAGATCATTAAAAAAGAAAACAGCTTCTTCTTTTTCATCTAGAATAAAAAGATGGGTTCCACCTTGAGAATGAAATACAGCTTGAGCAATAAAAGTATCAGCTGAACCTGTAAAACCTTTCAGAAAAGTATGTAGTTTTCCCTGCGTAAATAAGTTTTGGATTTCCTTTACGCTGTTATGTTGTAGATAGCGGAACTTTAAATCTTCAATCGTCACAATTCCTTCAAATAAAAATCAAAAATACATTTATTTCCGTTTACAAAAAAGATTTAATAACATACAAAAAAATACTAATTCAATTTCATGATTTAAAATTGACTTTATTTTCCCATTACTTTTTCAACCATTTTCTTAGACCCGATAAAAAGAGGAACACGTTGATGCAATTTTGTAGGAATAATATCCATAATATTATTTTTTCCATCCGTTGCTATTCCTCCAGCTTGTTCACAGATAAAAGCTAATGGATTACATTCATAAAGCAATCTTAATTTTCCTTCGGGAGATTTAGTTGTTCCTGGATAAATATAAATTCCTCCTTTTAATAAATTACGGTGAAAATCGGCAACCAATGAACCAATATATCGTCCAGAATAAGGACGATTTGTTGCAACATCCTCTTCCTGACACCAACGAATATATTTCTGCACAGACTCATCGCATTGAAAAATATTCCCTTCATTCATTGAATAAATTTTTCCTTCTTCCGGAATTTTTATATCGGGATGTGATAAACAAAATGTACCGATACTTGGATCCAAAGTAAAACCGTTCACTCCATTACCTGTGGTATACACCAACATCGTTGAAGATCCATAAATCACATATCCAGCTGCTACTTGTTTTCTACCTTCTTGTAAAAAGTCATCCAATCCTACCGGTTTATTAGGGTCTAGTCGTCTGTAAATAGAAAAAATAGTTCCTATGGAAACATTTACATCAATATTTGAAGAACCATCCAAAGGATCAAAAAGAACAATATATTTTCCTTTTCTGGACAAATCGTTATCAAAAATTAAAAAATCATCATTTTCTTCAGAAGCAATAGCACAAACCTCTCCTCTTGCTTTCAATGCATAAATTAATTGCTTGTCAGCATAAACATCCAATTTTTGTTGCTGTTCTCCCTGAATATTTTCACTTCCTGCAGATCCTAAAATTTCATCTGTTAAACCTGCTCGATTCACTTCACGGTTTATTACTTTGGATGCTAAGCGTATAGAACTGATTAGTTTGGTCAACTCTCCAGAAGCAAAAGGAAAATCTCCTTGCTTTTCAATAATAAACTCACCTAGGGTTTTAATCTTGCTCATAAAATTCTTTGATGTAAAATTAAACCTTTTTATGTTAGCATAGTCAAAGACTTAGAAATTCATTAAAATTAATACTTTGACAAACCCATTAAATTAAAACCAAGAATTATGAGAAAACTTATTTTTACAGGATTATCCATCCTTTGCGCTACTAGCCTTTTTGCACAAACAGAAGGCACTACAAAAGCCAAATTAACTCTCGAGCAAAGAACTGAAAAGTATGTTGCTAAAATGGAAAAAGCAGTAGCATTAGACGCCACTCAAAAGACAAAAATTTATGACCTAAGACTTGCGAAAGTTAAGAAAGTAGCTGAAATAAGAAAAAGCGATAAAAACGATACAGAGGCAATGAAAAACCAAATCAAGCCTATTTTAAAGGAGTATAACGAAGGTTTGAAAGGAATTTTAAACGATGTTCAAATGACCAAATGGAAAGAACATAGAAAAGCTGAAAGAGTGAAAATTAAGGCTAATTTTGAAAAAAGAAATGCTAAAAAGAATAATAAGGCGAAAGAAAATCCATTAGAAGACGATGATTATATGGATAGTTTGGAAGAAGAATAAATTTAGCAAAAAATCATTTAAAATCCCCGGTCATTTGATTCGGGGATTTTTTTTGTCTGAAAATGTTTAGTTCTTTTGCTTTATGATAAATATAACAAAAGGATTACCATCCGATTTGCCGAGAGTATTAGAACTTATTAAAGAATTGGCAGCCTATGAAAAAGCTCCTCTAGAAGTTGAAAATACAGTAGAAGAAATGATGGAAGACGGTTTTAAAGAAAATCCAATTTACTATCTCTTAATAGCAGAAGAAAATTCAATAATTTTAGGGATTGCCATTTATTATATAAAATACTCCACATGGAAAGGCAAATGTGTTTTTTTAGAAGACATTATTGTTACCGAAACTGAAAGAGGAAAAGGCACTGGAGCTAAATTATTTGAAGAAGTAATTCGAATCTCCAAAGAAATGAAAGTAAGACGAATGGAATGGCAAGTGTTGGATTGGAATGAACCAGCATTGAATTTTTATAAGAAATATAATGCCCATCTAGATCCAGAATGGGTAAACGGAAAGTTAACCTATGATCAGTTGCAGTTTTTCAAATGAGTTTTCAATGAACAGTTTGCAGTTTGCAATGAAGAAAAAATACAATTTATAGAAAATAAAAAATTTAAGTATGAGCGATTTCAGAGACTTAATTGTTTACAAAAAAAGCTTTAAACTTGCTATGGAAATTTTTGAGATTTCTAAAAAATTTCCAGACGTTGAAAGATATGCTTTAATCGATCAAATGCGCAGATCATCTCGTTCGGTTACAGCGAACCTATCTGAAGCATATAGAAAAAGACGATATCCTGCTCATTTTATTTCAAAACTTTCTGATTCAGATATGGAAAATAGCGAAACCTTAACATGGCTATTATTTGCCAAAGAATGCAAATATATCACAACAGAAATATTTGATAAACTGGAGAAAGAAAATATGGAAATTGGAAAATTACTCAACCATATGATAAATAATCCTGAAAAATATTCAAAATAGTTCGCCACAATTTAGAAATATTTACATTTGTTAAGTGAAAAATCTGAAAACTGTAAACTGATAACTGTAAACTGAGAACTGTAAACTGTGAACTGAGAACTGTAAACTGAGAACTGTAAACTGATAACTGTGAACTGTAAATTGTGAACTGTAAATTGTGAAATGTAAACTGAGAACTGTAAACTGATAACTGATAACTGTGAACTGTAAACTGAGAACTGTAAACTGATAACTGTAAACTATAAACTATCAAATGAAAATCTTCAAATTCGGAGGAGCTTCGGTTAAAAGCGCTGAGAACATCAAAAATGTTGCAGAAATTGTAAAAATGTTCCCTGATGAAAATTTGGCTATTGTAGTTTCCGCTATTGGAAAAACCACTAATGCTTTAGAAGAAGTAACTAGAGCCTACGCTAAAGGAAAAGGAGATAAACTAAAATTGTTAAGTGAAATTCATGAATTGCATATTCAAGAAATGAATGAACTTTTCGTTGATAAAAACAATCCCTGTTATAAAGAAGTTGAAGATATTTTTGCCGAAATTCAAAAAAGATTTGATGTTACCGCCTCAGCCAATTATGATTTAGTTTATGACCAAATAGTATCTAGAGGAGAAATGCTTTCCTCCATTATAGTGAGCCATTATTTTACTCAATGTGGAATAAAAAATAGTTGGAAGGATGCTCGTAAATTTATTCGAACAGATAGCACATTCAGAGAAGGAAAAGTGGATTGGAATGTTAGTCAAGCGATGGCCAATAAAGAATTGATTCCAAATTTCATCGGTTCGGCAGAAAAAAACATTATAGTTACGCAAGGATTTATTGGCTCCACTTCAATTGGACTAACTACAACCTTAGGCAGAGAAGGTTCAGACTATACGGCAGCCATTCTTGCTTATTTATTAGATGCAAAAGATGTGACCATCTGGAAAGATGTAGCTGGATTCATGAATGCCGATCCTAAAAAATATGATAAAGCGGTTAAATTGGATAAAATTTCATTTAAGGAAGCTTTAGAACTTAGTTATTATGGAGCGAGTATCATACATCCAAAAACAATTAAACCTTTACAAAATAAAGATATTCCTCTGTATGTAAACTCCTTCTTAAATCCCAAAGAAAGAGGAACGGTAATTCAATCATCTGAAGAATTTGACAATAACGTACCTTCCTTTATTTTTAAAGGAAATCAAGTTTTACTTTCTATTATTCCAAAAGATTTTTCATTTATCGCAGAAGAAAGCCTAAGAGATATTTTCGATATTTTCGCTTCAACTGCTGTTCGAGTAAATTTAATGCAAAATTCTGCCTTAAGTTTTTCAGTAAGTGTAGACATGAACGAAGATAAAATTCCGATATTAATAAAACGTTTACAGGAAAATTACAAAGTAAAATACAATGAAAATTGTGAACTCATTACTATTCGTCATTATGATCAAAAAACAATTGATATGGTATCTACTGGAAAAGAAATTTTAGTAGAACAAAAAAGCAGATTCACTGCTAGGATGATAGCTCGTAAACCGAAAATTTAAAAATAAAATATTGCAAACCGATTCCAATGGTCATTTAATAAAACCTAATCATCGGCTAAAATAGACCAACTGAAATGACAAACAGCTGTTTATAATATCCTATTATTAAAAATTAAATCCCCGCTAGTCGGGGCTTTTTTTTGTACATTTAGAACATGATAATCAACCAGAAAAACTTTATTGTATGCAGGGCCTCAGCAGGCTCAGGAAAAACATTTAAGTTGGTGAATGAGTATCTTAAACTCTGCTTGCTTTCTGATTCCAAATTCAAATTCGGAAAAATTCTAGCCATCACCTTTACAAATAAAGCTGCTGCTGAAATGAAGGAAAGAATTATTGAACATTTACGTGCACTTTCGGCAAATAAATCTGATAAATATTATTCCCAAAGTTGGATAAAACATTATATGGAATTAACTGGTTTATCGGAAGAAATAATTAAAACCAGAGCCCAGCAAATCCGTGAATCAGTTTTGCATAATTACACTTCACTTTCTATAAGTACCATAGATAAATTTACACATAAATTAATTCGAAGTTTCGCTCGTGATTTACGTTTATCCGCAGATTTTGAAATACAATTAGATCCAGAAGAAACACTTTCTAAAAGTACGGACGAGTTGATTTCGTTAGCTGGGCAAGATATGGAAGTAACTGAAATTCTTGAAAACTATGTTGATTATTTAATTTCAGAAGGTAGTAGTTGGCAAGTTGAAAAAGGAATAAAACATTTTGGTAAACAAATTTTAGATGAAAATGCCAGTTTGCATTTAGATAAGCTTGCTGAAATGAGTCATGCAGAATTCAAAAATATATTTACATTTTTAAATGAATTCATCAAAAAATATGAAAATAAATTGTCGCTATTAACTTTAAATTTTTTCGAATTAGTAAACAAAGGGAATATAGAAACCGAACAATTTAATGGAATGAGTAAAGGGTCGCAAAGGCATTTCATTACAATAAGTAAAAGAGGATTCGACAAACCAACTTTAAAATTTTCAGACGCAGATAAAAAAAACCTTGCCAATTTAACATTCCTAAAGCCAAAAACTTCAATAGACCCAGAATTAAAAAATAAATTGGAAAAGTGTTTTATTCAACTTAATGAAATTCTGGAAAAAGAACATCCAAAATATATTTTTTATAAATTACTACGAAAAAATATTTATAATTTATCGCTGATTAAACAATTCTCAAATAAATTAAATGAAATAAATCAAAATGAAAACACCGTATTGATTGGAGAATTTAATAAAATTATATCTGATGTTGTTAAAAACGATCCTGCCCCTTTTATTTATGAAAGAATTGGGGAGCGATATCACCATATTTTAATTGATGAATTTCAAGATACATCTGTTCTACAATTTAATAATATTTTACCACTAATAGAAAACAGTTTAGCTAATGCACATAAATGTTTAATCGTTGGTGATCCCAAACAAGCTATTTATCGTTGGAGAGGTGGTGATATAGATCAATTTATTCAATTGCCAAATTTAGAGAATGAAGTAAGCCTAGAAATAAAACAATCCATCCAAGAAAATTTTATTTTAGAAGAATTGACAAATAATTATAGGTCAGGAAAAAATATTGTAGAATTTAATAATCAATTTTTCCAATACACCTCTGCTAGTTTAAATTCCGAATATCAAAGTATTTACTCTTCTCTGAAACAAGAATCAAAAAATGAAGCTGGTTATGTAGAATTAACTTTGTTAGATGAGGATAAAATCAATGGCGATGAAAATATACTGAATTTAACCATCGAAAAAATTAATGAATGCAAAAATTCTGGATTTAACTTTTCCGACATCACTATTCTCACTAGAAACAAAAAAGAAGGAGTTTTAATTGCCGAAAGACTTCATGAATTAAAAATTCCTGTTATTTCTAGTGAAAGCTTGCTGTTGTCTGGATCCTATGAAGTGCAATTAACCATGTCGTTTATTAAATTTTTGGCCTATCCTAAAGATCAAATCGCAGGATTTAAAACAATAGAACTACATCAAAAATTTATCAATGAAGAAGATTCTAATGTCTATGATAAATACAGAAAAACAGATAGTAAATACCTTTTTGAAGTACAAAAATATTTAGCAGATCAGAATATTATTTACCATCGTTCAAATTTATTAAATCATACTTCCTATCAATTAATATTAGAAGTGGTAAGACTATTCTTTCCTCAATCAGAGAATAATTATTTAAGATTTCTCGTTGAATATGTCTATAATCAGTGGAAAAACAAACCTGTTGATATTTTAGAACTTTGCGAATGGTGGGAAGAACATAAAGATAAATTATCTGTTCAATCAACGGAAAAGAATGATGCTATTCAAATTATGACCATACATGCATCGAAGGGATTGCAATTTCCTGTGGTTATTTTTCCTTTTGCCGAATGGAAATCTAAAAATGGTCGCGAATGGCTTTGGGTAGATTTAAAGAATGAAGAAATTCCATTAAAAACTACAATTGTTAAAAGTAATGCTACTCAATTAGACCAATCAAACTATAGCATTATAAAAACAGAAGAAAAAAACAAAACAGATTTAGATGATTTAAATCTAATGTATGTGGCTTTAACTCGCCCAGAAACGAGATTATATCTTATTTCAGAGAACGTGAATACCATGAAAAGATTTAGCCCGTTCTTTAAGCAATCACTAGAACAAACTTCAGACATTACATGGAGTAAAGGAAAAAAAGAGTATTATACTTCAAAGATTTCTTCTATTGAAAATTCATTTAAGATAGAATATTCACAAGATAAATCGTGGCAAGATCGACTTAGGCTTAGCACCGAAAAAGACGTAAACAAGGAAGAACAAGAAGAAATTTATTTAACAAAAAAATCGGGGATACTTTTGCATTATATTTTAGAAAAATTTGAGAATATAAATGAGGCAAAAGCCCATTTAGATTTAATTTCCACTCAAGATAAATCCATTTCTAAAACCTATTCGTCCTTATTGAAAGAAATTAATTCAGTGTATAACCATCCTTTTATTGGAAAACTACTAACCAACAAAAATACGATTAGTGAATGTTCAATTGTGGATATAACTGGCAAAACATATCGACCTGACAAAGTGGTTCTAGAAAATGATTCGGTAATTATTTGTGACTTTAAAACTGGAGCTAAAAAAGAAGAACATAAAATTCAGTTGGATGAATATGGAAAACTATTTTCGGAAATGAAATATAAAACAATAAAAAAGTATTTATTTTACACCAAAGAATCAATCTTATTAGAAATACAATAAATGTTTAACGAAATAAAACAATCAAATAAGCCTTTACCCTACCAAACATTTTCAATTTTACTGTGTGCGGCAGCCGTTACACTGGGAACTTTAATTTTCCCAAATTTTACCAACGTGTTTGGAAGCAACAAGGTTGACATTAATCTCACCCAATATCTTTCTCTAATTTTTCAACATGGATACGATTTTAAATCGGGAGTATTGCATTTTATTGGTTGTGCAATTATTTTGTTATTAATGGGCGGAACTTTAGAAAAAATAATTGCTCCAAATAGATTTTTCGTTTTTAATATGGCTATCATTTTAGTTTATGGTGTTGCACACAAAATTTTAGGAATGATTGGTCATGGGCTAACGCCATTACTTTTTGCATATGTTCCATTTATTGCCTATTCCTTAAATGAAGGTCGTTTGATTAAAACTAGAAGTATGTATGATGAATATTACAAAACATTATGGGCTTTGATTTTGATTGTCGTTATTATGATACCCATACTTTTATCTGCCATTCCAATCTTTTTCGATTCAGATGCAACGTTTACGGAACAAATAATTTTAGGAAATCTTTTGCATATCATTTTATTAATAACTGGATTTATTTTTACTTATTTCTGGAAAGAAACCGCTCGTCATAGACTATTACATTTCGCGAAAAAACGAAAATTCCCACCTCATCGTTTTGAAAAGTTTACTCCTTACCTTGCTATCGTTTATCCTCTCATTCTACTACTTGTATTTATAACTAACAAATGAAAATAACCTGGTTTTGTAAACATTTCAACGAAATTTCAACAGAAGAATTTCATGATATTATACAATTACGTATAAATGTTTTTATTGTTGAACAAAATTGCCCCTATCCCGAAATTGATGGGAAAGATAAAAATGCTTATCATGTTTTTGGGAAAAACGAAGAAAATAAAATAGTTGCCGTTGCTAGAATTATTCCACCCGGAATTTCCTATGAAGAATGCTCCATCGGCAGAGTAGCCTCCGCGTCATCAGCTCGTTTAACTGGATGCGGAATTGATCTTATGCATTTCACTATTGAAAATATTAATTCAATCTATGGAAAATCAAATATCCGTATTTCTGCTCAGGAATATTTAAAAAGCTTCTATGAGAAATTTGGATTTAAAAAAATGAGTGAATCTTATTTGGAAGATGAAATACCACACATTGAAATGTTACGAATAAATCAAGATTGAATAGCTGAAATACCTTTTTGAATAAATTCAATTACATCGGTTGCCATTAAGCTATTTTCATTTATTTCCTCTGTGGCAAGGTCAGCGGCTAATCCATGTAAATATACACCAGATAAAGCTGCTTCCAAAGTTGAAAATCCTTGTGCGCATAAGGCAGTGATTATTCCTGTCAAAGTATCTCCACTTCCTCCTTTTGCTAATCCTGGATTTCCACTAGAATTAAAAAATAAATTTCCTCCAGGAGTAGTTATTGAAGTATAAGCGCCTTTTAAAACTACGATACACTGAAATTTAAAAGTAAACTCTTTTTGCATCTCTATCATTTCATAACTAGAATCCCATTGGCCAACTAACCTTTGAAATTCTCCTGGATGTGGAGTTAAAATACTTCCAGCAGGTAAAAAGTGTAACCATGTTTTATTTTCAGAAAGTATATTCAATGCGTCAGCATCTAAAACCAAAGGAACAATTGAATTTTGTATTAAATATTTTAATGCATTTGCTGTCTCTTGTTGAGTACCCATTCCCGGACCAATTCCAATAGCATCATAATTATTTTCACCAAGATTAAATTCTTCCAAATGATATTCACCAAGAGAAATGCGCACCATTGCTTCGGGTGCAGTTGTTTGTAAAATATCATATCCACATTTCGGAGCAATAACTGTGGTTATACCAGCACCAGTTCTTAGACATGCTTTTGTTGCCAATACCATAGCTCCCATTTTTCCATAAGAACCACCGATCAAACAAGCATGACCATATCTTCCTTTATGTGCAAACTTATTACGCTTATTAAAATTTACTCTAATTTGTTCTTTGGTTACCAAATAAGCCATGGGTTTTTCGTTGGTTTCTATTTCAGAAAGCAATCCGATATCCAATATTTCCCAATTCCCCACAAACACACCACTATCTGCAAGCAAAAAAGAAATTTTGGGAAACTGAAAGGTGAAAGTAAAATTAGCTTTAATGATGCTTGTAAAATCTAATTGTTTCCCATCAGTCATTCCGCTTGGTAAATCTATACTGATAATGTTTTTTTGGGATTCATTGATTTTTTGAATCGCGATTCTAAAATCACCTTCCGGTTTTTTCGATAATCCAATTCCAAAAATGCAATCAATAATAATAGCAGATATAGACAAAAGGGGAGATAAATTCTCAAATCGATGGATTACTCCTCCTGAATTCTTCCATGTATTTTGTGCCGTTTCATTTTCAATAGAATATTTTTCACCGAGCAAAACTACTTCTGTTTTTCTACCCGATTTTTTCAATAATTCGGCTATAATCAATCCATCTCCTCCATTATTTCCTGGTCCACAAACCACTAAAAAACTTAGGGCCTTGCTATCAAAATGTTCAACTATTCTTTCAAAACATTTTTTTGAAGCACGTTCCATCAAGTCAAACGAGGAAATTGGTTCGTTTTTGATCGTTAAAGAATCTACCTTTTTTAGCTGACTAGAATTTAAGATCAACATGATTTGTTTAATTCAAACAAGATTAGATTAATTTGTGGCAATAAGGCATGACTTTCATCATTCTCAATCACAAAATCGGCAAATTTCATTAGTTCATTGCTAGAAAGTTGATTTTTCATTCTCATTTTCACCTCCTCTTCAGTAACAGAATCTCGTTTCATCACTCTTTTTATTCTTAATTCTTCTGGTGATTTAACAACAATTATTTTATCACATTCTTTGTAAGCCCCTGATTCAATCAGAATGGCCGCTTCTTTAATAATAATTTTTGATTTTTGTTTTAAAATCCATTCGTCAAAACTTATTCTCACCAAAGGATGAATAAGTTCATTTAGCATTTTTAATTTTTCCTTCGAAGAAAAAACAATCTTAGCAAGACTAACTTTATCCGGAATTCCATTTACAACTATTTCTTCACCAAAATTTTCCTTCAATTTATCATGTAAATCTTTTGATTGAAATAATATTTTTCTCGCTTGATCATCTGAATTAAATACAGGATAACCCATAGTTTGTAAAATTTTACTTACTGTAGATTTTCCTGACCCAATTCCACCTGTTATTCCAATACTAAGCATCACACAAACTTAACCTATTTGTATTGATAAAATATTAACATTTAATCCTATAATTGTTAATTTATTTAACCTAAGAATTTGACTTTCTAATAATCAATGTTTTATAAATGAACTAGCCAATGATTATTATTTAAATTTGTAATCAGCATCAGGCAACCTACTAGTTGAATAATCGTCATATCAATATAATTTATTAAAATGAAATTCATCAAAGCTTTACTTTACTCATTTTCAATCTTATTTCTAATACCAACATCTTCCTATGCATCACATGTACCTGGAGGAAACATTACCTATGAATGTGTTGGCCCAAATCAATATGCAATTACATTAACCTTGTATGAAGATTGTGGTTCTGCCTTTGAAGGAAACGGGTCTCAATTCATCAACATTACTAATGATTGTGGTATTGCAGGATTGACTAGTGCTACTTTGCCAAATGTTATCTATCAGCAAGAGGTGTCTCAGCTTTGCCCGGCTCAAATTGGAAGTAGCGAATGTAACGGAGGTACTCTTCCAGGAGTTTGGATGCATCAGTGGACACAAATTGTCACGCTTCCTGCTGGATGTGATAACTGGACCTTTTCTTATTCTTCATGTTGTAGAAATACTTCAAACAATCTAAGCGCACAAGACAGTTATTATTTTGAGGCCACCTTGTATAACAACACAGCGCCTTGTAATAATTCTGCTCAAATTGCCTCTCAACCGATTCCTTACGTTTGCGTTAATCAAGTGGTAAATTTTAATATGGCTGCTTATGATCCTGACGGAAATACATTGGTTTATTCTTTCATTCCAGCCATGACCACTGGCCCAGGCTCTTCTGTAACCTATAATGGTGGTTTTAGTGCAACTGCGCCAATTCCTGGAATAACTATTGACCCTGCAACTGGACAAGTTACATTTACCCCGACTGTAACTGGAAATTATGTGGTGGCTGTTTTAATTGAGGAATATGACGCTAATGGAAATTTAGTGGGTTCTATTGTTCAGGATTTTCAATACGAAGTAATTACTTGTACCAATATTGTTCCTAATAATCCAGTTGGTGGAGTTACCAATTACACAGGTAGCGGTGGTGTTACGGGTGGAAATTCCATTCAGGTGTGTGAAGGAGATAGTTTTTGTTTCGATCTAACTTTTAGCGATACGGATGTCTCGAATACATTAATTGTTACCTCTAATTTAAATACTATTTTTCCAACAGCAGTATTAACTTTAACAGGAACAAATCCTGTAACCGCTAACGTTTGTTATACTGTTCAACCAGGAGATCCAACATTTAGTACCATTTCATTTACAGTGGAAGATAATGCATGTCCAATTACGGGTATAAATACATTTCCTGTGGAGGTAAATGTAATTACGAGCACCTATGCTGGTCCTGATGAAATTATGTGTTTAGGAGTAGGAACTCAGTTAACAGGAAGTGGCGGAACTAATTTTAATTGGACTGTTATCTCTGGTTCTCCAATTACTCCAGCTAATTTCTCTTGCACGAATTGCTCAAATCCAACTGCTAATCCTGCAGTCACTACAACTTATCAAGTAGTTTCAAATTTATCCGGTGGTTGTGTAAATACAGATCAAATTACGGTTACCGTAGTTCCTGATTTTACCTTTACATTAACTCAATCATCAGGAACATCCTGTTTAGCTGATCCTGTTCAAATAAATATTACCCCATCTCCTGCAGGTGCTTACACTTATTCATGGTCACCAGCAACTTATTTAAGTAGTACAACTATTGCTAATCCAACAGCAACAGTTACTGTACCGGGAACCTATACTTATACAGTAAACATTACAAGTCCTAATGGATGTGTTAAGACAGATCAAGTAACCATTGTTGTTGCTCCATATTACCCACCAACAGTTACCGCTTCTGCATCTGTAATTAATGTTCCTTGCGGACAAACTTCTCAATTAAATGTAGATTTAGGAGGAGGAATTCCTGCTACTTGTGGTTTATCAACTTCAGGTGGATGT
>CAMBFX010000062.1 GCA_945865695.1 Chryseobacterium gleum
AGCAAGAACAAAAGGTGGCGAAGTAGTTATCGCACATCTTTCAGAAAAAGTGAAACAGTTGTTTTTAATAACAAAACTAAATACACTTTTTACTATCACTGATTCCGTCGATGAGGCAGAGAATAAATTAGCCTAAAAAAATTAGAAAACTAAATCTTAAATAAAAATATTTATGAAAGCAGATGTGTTGTTAGGATTACAATGGGGAGATGAAGGAAAAGGAAAAGTGGTTGATGTACTTACACCCAAATATGATATTATTGCCCGTTTTCAAGGCGGGCCCAATGCTGGACATACTTTAGAATTTAATGGAATCAAGCATGTATTACATACCATCCCATCTGGAATTTTTCATGATGGAGTGAAAAATGTAGTGGGCAACGGTGTAGTCATTGATCCAGTTACTTTAAAAAAAGAAGTGGATGCTTTAGAAAAAATGGGTGTAAATATTCAAAAGCAATTATTGATTTCTAGAAAGGCACATTTGATTTTACCTACTCATCGTTTGTTAGATGCAGCTTCAGAAGCTTCTAAAGGAAAAGGTAAAATAGGTTCTACACTTAAAGGAATTGGACCCACTTACATGGATAAAACTGGAAGAAACGGAATTCGTGTAGGAGATATTTTTATGCCTGATTTCAAAGAAAAATATAATGCATTAAAAGAAAAACATATTAAATTATTGAGTTTTTACCAATACGAATATAATTTAAGCGAAACTGAACCTATTTGGTTTGAAGGAATCGAAGCATTGAAAAAGCTTACGGTGATTGATAGCGAACATTATATAAATAATGCGCTTAAATCAGGCAAAAAAGTTTTAGCAGAAGGAGCACAAGGAACTTTACTAGATATTGATTTTGGTTCTTATCCATTTGTTACTTCTTCCAATACAACGTCAGCAGGTGTTTGTTCAGGATTAGGTGTTGCTCCCAATAAAATTGGCCATGTAATGGGAATTTTTAAAGCGTATTGCACACGTGTAGGAAGTGGGCCTTTTCCAACAGAATTAGACAATGAAGAAGGTGAAAAACTTCGTAAAATCGGAAACGAATTTGGTTCTACTACTGGTCGTCCGCGTAGATGTGGGTGGATAGATTTACCCGCTTTGAAATATGCTATTACGTTGAATGGTGTTACTCATCTTTCTATGATGAAGGCAGATGTAATGAATGACTTTGATACTATTTACGCCTGCACACACTATGAAATTGAGGGTATACAAACCGATGAAATTCCTTATGATTTGGTTAATGTAAAAGTGAAACCTATTTATAAAGCTTTTAAAGGATGGAAAAAAGATTTAGGTGGAATTGATTCTTATGATGAACTTCCAGCTGAATTATTAGAATATACACTCTTTCTCGAGAAAGAATTAAATGTTCCTGTAAGTATTATTTCAGTAGGACCAGATCGCTCGGAAACGCTTTTGAAGTCAGAAAATGCATTGATGGTATAATAAAAAAGCATGAGAGTAGTTTTATTTAGGATAGAAAATATGAAACCACTCCACATTTTTATTTCCGTTGTATTTTCTTTTTTGTTGACTTCTCCCCTTTTCTCACAAAAAAAAGATACCAAAGTTATTGAGGTTCTCAATGCTGATCAGGTAAAGTATGACCAAAAATATAAAGATGCTCAACGATTAAAAGGAAACGTTGCCTTTAAGCATGATGGAACTTTCATGTATTGCGATAGCGCCCTCTTATTTTCAAAAGAAAAACGTTTTCAAGCTTACGGACATATTCATGTAAAAAGAGGAGATACGCTCAATATTTTTGGAGATTCACTGCATTACTTTTCTTCAACAAAATTATGTCGTTTATGGGGAAATATCCGACTAGTAGAAAAAGATCTTCAGCTTACCACCGACTCTATTCAATTCAATGGAATAGAAAATAAAGTTTGGTATAATGGTGGCGCCATCATTACTTCTACTTCCAATGGAAATAAATTAACCAGTAAAAAAGGTGTTTACTATTCGGCTTCAAAAACCATTTTCTTTAGTCAAAACGTAGAATTAAATGGAAAAGAATATTCATTAACTGCAGATACTTTAGAATACAAAACATTGCCTGAAACAGCCATTTTTCATGGACCTACAATTATTCGATCGGATGCCAATACGGTTTACTGCGAACGAGGATGGTATGATACAAAAAAGGAAAAATCATTTTTCCATCAGAACACGTTTATTCATAGCAAAGAGTATTTTCTGAAAAGCGATACCGTTTTATACGATCAAAAAACAGGGAAAGGAAATGCTTTTGGAAATATAGAATTGAAGGACACCTTAAATGATTTTATCATCAATGGAGGGAAAGCAAATTATGATGAAAAAGAAAATTATTTTTTAGTAACCGAATCACCTTTGCTTTCCAAAATTATAGAATCAGATAGTGGTTCTATAAAACCAAACGACACCCTTTTTATCTATGCCGATACGATGGAGGCTAAACAAGATACAGTAGAAAAGAAAAGCTGGATGAATCTCTATCATAGAGTTAAATTCTATAAAAGCGATATGCAAGGAAAATGTGATTCTCTTTTTTATAATGAAAATGATAGTTTAATGCAATTATTTGGTGGTCCAATTTTATGGAGCGAAGGGAATCAAGTTACCGCTGATACCATCATTTTAAAAACAGCCGAAGGAAAAATATTTCATTCTAAATTAAAAAATAATTGTTTTGTAATTTCAGAGGTCGATACCTTAGGATTTAATCAGGTAAAAGGAAAAAATATGACCGTTTGGCTCAAAAATGATGCTATTTATAAAACACAGGTTGAAGGAAATGGGCAAATGATCTATTATCCAGGAGAAAAAAATAAGCCAAGAAAAGGAATGAATAAATCCGATTGTAGCAATATTTTAGTTGTTTTTGAGAATGAAGAACCTTCAAAAGTCACTTTCATTACAAAACCCGATTCAGTATTTTACCCAATAGATAAAATCAATACTAAGGACAAGTTTCTTAAGGATTTTAAATGGCATAGTGCTGAACGCCCTAAATCGAAAAAAGACCTATTTCCATCTAAATAATTTTTAAGATATAAGAATTTCGAAATTTTAAAGAATGAAAATAAAAAAGATTTTATTCATCTGTGTTGCAGTTCTAATAACTATATCCGTTAATGCACAATTATTTTCAGGTAATAAATTCCCAAGAAAAGGAGAAGAAGCCGAAACATTTGAGAAAGCTGAAGTAATGTTTAAGGATGAAAATTACTTAGATGCGTTGGTGGAATACGAGAAAATTGAAAAAGATAATCCAGAAGAAACGATTATTATTTTTAGGCTAGGCGTTTGTTATTTGCATTTGGCAAGTCAAATAAAAAAGGCATTACAATATTTAGAAAAAATCGACAAGGTTAAATTGCCTCATGAAAATGTAGAATATTATTTGGCACAAGCCTACCATAAAAATTCAAAATACCAAGATGCGCTTACTCATTTTGAGGCTTTCAATAAAAACAAGAATGCTGATAAAGAATTAAAAAAACAATCAGAAAAGTACATTCTTAATTGTACCAATGGAGTTGAATTGAGTAAAAATATGTTGCCCTATATCATTAAAAATATTGGCGCCCCAATCAATACCATTGCATCAGAATATGCACCAGTTATCACCTCTGATGAATCTTACATGATGTTTACCTATAGTGGATCTAAATCCATCGGCGGACTACAGGAGCCATTCAATAATCCAAAATCAAAATATGGTGAATATTACGAAGATGTTTTTTATACAGTAAAAAACTCCAGTGGAAATTGGGAAGAACCAAAGCAACTAACAAGCCCAATAAACAACGAACAAAATAATAGCGCCGTTTCCATTTCTAGTGATGGACAAAAACTATTTCTATTCAATAGTATTCCTGGTGAATTAGGATCTATTTCATTTTCTAATTTATTTGGTGATGAATGGACAACTCCAGAAATGGTTGCTGGAGGAGTAAATATTGATTCACAGAATGGAAATATTTCACTTTCATCTAACCAAAAAGTCATGATTTTTGCCAGCGAAAGAGCAGGAGGTTTTGGTGGTATTGATTTATATTCTGCCCAATTAATGAACGATTTTAGTTGGGGAAATGTGAAAAATTTAGGTCCAGAAATAAATACTTCTGAAGATGAGCATGGTCCTTTCCTTCATCCCAGCGGACAATTTTTTATTTTTAGTTCCAAAGGACATAATAGTGTGGGTGGTTATGATTTATTCAAATGTTTATCCATAACTGATTCTACTTGGAAAAAACCAGAGAACATGGGGCTTCCATTAAACACTCCACTTGATGACCTATTTTATGTTATTTCAGGTGATGGTAAACACGGTTACTATTCTTCGGGGAAAGCTGGTGGCTTTGGAGAACAAGATATCTATATGACCACACCAAGTATTTTTGGTGTAAATATTTATTTAGCACAATTAAAAGGAAATGTAACACTCAATGATGAACCTGTATTTTGTGAAATAAAAATTACAACTAAAAATAATCCTGATTATATTTTAGAATTAAAATCCAATGAGGTTACAGGTAAATACTTGGTCGATTTAGAACCTGGAAATGAATATCTGATTAGTTATACGGTTGCAGGATTAGCGCCACAAACTAGAGCTTTAGATGCAACCAAATTAAATGAATTCAAAGCCTATGAAATAAATGTACAATTCTATAAAAAGGATATCGCTGCAGTAATAAAATTACAATATTTAAAACCAGGATTGGGTGTTATTGAAGAAGTGGAAACCATCAACGGTAAATTTTCATTTAAAAATGTATTTGATCAGATGGATGCTTATTTCAAATTACTAGTTCCCAATCCAAATAATTTAAAAGAAGTTTATGTGGCCAATCCAGAATTGAAGGTTGGAACCGCTTTATTAGAAGCAGACGGTTATTATCGCTTCCAAAAAACACCACTAGAAACTGAACCAGAAATTACAATAAAGGAAACATTATCGAAACATGACGAATATGAAAATGAGGAATTGACTTATCATGTTCAAATTGGTGCTTTTAATTTTCCCGATAATTTCCGAAATAAAGTAGCTGCAAAATTTGGAAAAGTAGAAAAGCAAATACTGGATGATAACATTACTCGTTTTGTGATAGGATCATCACATCAATTAAGTGAAATGCAAACGCTTTGCAAAAAAATTGTTGACGCTGGTATTACTGATGCATTTGTAACAGGTGAATACAGAGGAAAAAGATATACGCTACGAGAGTTGGCATTGAATAAGTTTTTTAGCGAGTAATAAAATTTCTAACTACTTAACAATTTTACATTCTCCAATCTTCTTGTGGCAGTTTATTCCCAATTAATCCTTTTCATACGAACTTTTTATCCTTGCCAATAACCAACCTAAAAGTTACTGAAAAGTTAATTAAACCATATTGACCGTAAAAATTGAACGATTTTTAATTAGCCCTGTACAGAATTAAAATAACCTATATGAAAACGATAATCACTACACTTTTTCTTTTGCAAACATTATTAATAAAAGCACAAGAAACCAAAAGTATTTTAAAAAACAATATTGATTTTGCATTTGATCTTTATAAAAATTTGGATGAAAAAGATAAAGAGAAAAATGTATTTCTATCACCTTATAGCATATCAACTGCCATGGCTATGACCTACTCGGGCGCTAGAGGCAAAACAGCAATAGAATTAGCACAAGGAATGCATTTCAATAAGGAGATAAAAAAGTCAGATGAAGAATTTAAATGGTTGATTGATGCTATAATTAGTTTAAATAATTCTGACGTAAAAATAAGTGTAGCTAATCGTTTATTTGGAGATAAAAAATTCAAATTCAATTTAACTTATTTAGATGGAGTAGAAAATAATTACAATGCCCCGCTTGAAAAAGTTGATTTTGTAAAAAACTTAGAAGCATCAAGAATTAATATTAATACTTGGGTAGAAAAACAAACGAACAATAAAATCAAAGAACTCATCAAGCAAAAAGTAATGGATGATTCAACAAAACTTGTTTTAGTAAATGCCATTTATTTTTATGGAGATTGGGCCAAACAATTTGATTCAACACGCACTAGAAAAGGTGATTTCTATTTGAATAATGAATCAAAAATTCAACATAAAATGATGTGGCAAAAAAATTATTTTCAATATATGGAAAATAACGATTTTCAAGCCATCCGAATGCCCTACAAAGGAAATACACTTAATATGGAAGTTTATTTACCTAATAAAAAAGATGGAATTAGCGATTTTGAAAAATTACTTACTTCCGAGAATTATGAAAAATGGAATAAAGAATTCAAGTCGGAAGAAGTGAATCTTACTTTTCCAAAATATAAAATGACTTGTGATTTTTCATTGGGGGAAATATTTGAAGAAAAAATGGGAATGAAAACGGCGTTTTCGGATGATGCAGATTTTTATGGAATGGTGGAGAAAAAAGAAAAGGGATTGAAAATATCGAAAGTAATTCATAAAGCATTTATTGATGTGAGTGAAAAAGGAACAGAAGCCGCTGCGGCAACAGCTGTAATAATGACAGCTGTTACCACTTCTCTCAACCATTATGATAACCCAATTAAATATTTCAATGCCGATCATCCTTTTATTTTTATGATTAAGGATAAAGCTACAGGAAGTATTCTGTTCATGGGAAAAGTGATGAATCCATCCATAACAGAATAACTTTAAATAATTACCTTTGTTTCATGCATGAACAATTCATGAAACGATGTTTAAAACTAGCCATTGCTGGACTTGGAAAAGTATCTCCAAATCCAATGGTAGGTGCAATTGTTGTTCATGATGGGGAAATTATTGGTGAAGGATATCACACTTCATTTGGAAATCCGCATGCAGAGGTAGAAGCCATCCAATCGGTTTCTGATAAAAATTTACTACCCTATTCTACACTTTATGTGAATTTAGAACCTTGCAATCATTTTGGAAAAACTCCACCTTGTATCGATTTAATTTTTCATCATAAAATTCCTGAAGTGGTTATTTGCAATCTAGATCCTAATCCTTTAGTTTCAGGAAAAGGAATTGCTCGATTAAAAGAAAATGGAATTAAAGTAACGGTTGGAATTTTAGAAAAAGAAGGAGCATTTCTTAATCGAAGATTTTTAACGTTTCATTCTAAAAAAAGACCTTATATTATATTAAAATGGGCACAAACTGAAGATGGTTTTATTGATAAAAATAGATTAAACACCACACCAAAAATAAATTCAATATCTTCAGAAATGTCGCATTATTTATCTCATCAATGGAGAAGTGTTGAGGATGCCATTTTAGTTGGAAAAAACACCGTTATCCATGATAATCCACAACTCACCACTCGTTTGGTCGAAGGCAAAAATCCCATTCGAGTTTTGATAGATAAAAATTTGAAAGCTTCGCCTGAATCCTCTATATTTTCGAACGAATCAAAAACGATAATTTTAAACTCAATTAAAGAAGAAAAAAATAATGATTTATATTTTCATAAAATGGAAAATGATCAGTTTTCACCTGAAAATATTTCTTCTTTTTTATATTCTCAGCAAATTCAAAGTGTAATTATAGAAGGTGGAGCATTCACTTTGCAAAAATTCATTGATGCTAATTATTGGGATGAAGCCCGAGTTTTTGTAGCTCCGATTCAATTTAAAGAGGGAATAAAAGCACCTGAGTTCTCAGCAGAAATTTCTGAAAAATTAATTATTAATGGCGACAAATTAAATACCTATTACAAAAAATGATTTGGTTAATTTTAAATATTTTAGTTTCCGGAATTCTGTATTTGATATTCCGACTTTTTCCTAAATATAAAGTGGATAATCTGGTAGCTGTAATTGTCAATTATTTAACTGCCTCCACACTTGGTTTAATTATGATGGACACAGATATTTCCGGTGTTATTTCACGACCATGGTTTCCGATTGCATTTTGTATGGGAATATTTTTCATATTTATATTTCTATTGATGGCCGAAAGCTCACAAGTAAATGGAATTTCCATGACATCAGTGGCCAACAAAATGTCGCTCATTATTCCCGTAATTGCAGGTATATTTTTATATAACGAATCTATTACGTGGCTAATGGTAACTGGAATTATTTTAGCCCTGGTAAGTGTGATTTTCACTTCTATAAAAGATAAATCAATGGCTCTTTCTAAAAATGGAACATTCATTTTAATGCTCATTTTTTTTGGAAGCGGATTGATTGATATTATGATAAAATATATGCAACATCACTATCTCACCGAAAATGAAGGAGCTGCTTTTGTAATGGTTATTTTTATGGCAGCAGCCATTTTTGGATTGTTATGGATGCTTTTAACTCAAAGAGATCGCTTTCGTAATTTCAATAAGGCTTCTATTTTAGGAGGAATTGCATTAGGAATTCCCAATTTCGGATCTATCTATTTTCTGATTTTGGCATTGGAAAAAAGTGGCTTACAAAGTTCAGTTCTATATCCAATAAACAATATGGGGATAGTTGGAATTTCTGCCCTTTTTGGAATCTTCATTTTCAAAGAAAAAATTAATTTAATTAATTTCATTGGAATTTTATTAGCCATTGCTGCCATTGCTTTAATTGCTTTCGGTAAATGATTTTCAACTTTAAAACTGTTTCACAAGAAAATCGAACTCAATTCAAAGAAAAAGGAAGTAATTTTATTACGCATCTTTTTCCAATTAAAACCGAAGAAGAATTTAAAATTCGATTGAATGAATTGAAATCAGAATTTCCAGATGCCTCCCATCATTGTTATGGATTTCGATTGGATAAAAAAGGAAATTCAGATCGCTCATCCGATGATGGAGAACCTTCAGGAACCGCTGGAAAACCAATTTTAAACCAACTTTTATCCAATGATTTAAATTATTGCGCCATTGTAATTATTAGATATTTTGGCGGAGTAAAACTTGGCACGGGTGGTTTGATAAAAGCTTACAAGGAAGCATCAAAAGCGGTGATTGAATCGGCAGACATAATTCTAGAAATTGAAAAAGTAAAAGGAAAAATAAGTTTTAATTTTCAATTCTCCTCAGAAATAAACAAATTAATCAAATTATACTCGATTGAAATAATTAGAAAAGAAGCTAATGATAAATTAAATATGTTTGTTTCAATACCATTAGAAAAATTGGAATTATTAAAATCACAATTAGAAAAAATGAGAAATGTGGATTTTATTCTTTTGCCACTATAACAAAAATCTCTTCATTATTTTTTTTAAATCGATATTCTTCTCGGGCGTATCTTTCTAAAGAATTCTTATCCTTAAGCATTTTTAGATTACGCTTAATCAATTCAATTTCTTTTTTCTTTTCATTCACGGTGGCTTGCAAAAAATTTCTCTTTTTAGCCACACTGAATTGACGACTGAAACCATTTCCATCAAAAAATAACATCCACCCACAAAAAATTAATAGTGTCAATAAATATTTATTTTTCAAAAAACTCTTTACTTTATTCATTAGCAACAAAATTATCACATGCGCATCCTTGTTCAACCATCAAAAATTCCAATTTTCAACAATACATATTTAATGAAATTTAGGTTTTTACACCTAATAAACCCATTCCAATCGCTTAAAAAGCTTTGTAAACCCCTAATTTTAAAAGGCTCATCAATAAAATGAGTATTAAAATGATTTTTTGTTTTATCTTTACACCATGGAAAAAATCTTCCGTGCCGCCACCGAAAATACACCCTTGGTCAATTTTGATCCAAGTCAAGGCCTCATTGAAATTAAAGGAAGATCAATTCCAGAAAATGCGTCTGAATTCTATTTTCCTTTATTAGAATGGCTTAATCGTTACAGTCAAACTTCACAAAAGCATACACATTTCGTTTTTTACTTAGAATATATGAATTCTATCTCACAAAAAATGTTGGCAGATATTTTCCTTAAAGTTCGAAATATCAAAACCAGTGGAACAACTGTTGAAGTTACTTGGCAGTTTGATGAGGAAGACGAAGAAATGTATGAAGAAGGAGAAGTTTTTGGCGCTAAATTCAATTTACCCATCAATTTCGTTGCAGTAAAATAATCAGTGGAACATTTTCAAGATAAATTTTATCGACTTAAACTGTCAGAAAAATTCGAGCTTTTAATAAACGAAGCAGAATATATTGCCTTTAGAAATCAGGAGGAATTTACCATTCATTTATTTTCTCATGGCGGCGAATATATTGAAATGTGGATGGATAAATCAGAGCCAAGTTCATTGTATAAAATTGATATTATGGAAGACAATGAAACCCTAAAATTATATTCAGAACAATTCGACCCTAAAAAAGATTTAGGATTATAATTTACACTGGTTACTTCATATATTTACCTAATGAAATTTCTTATTCCCACTACCTATTTCGGAAACATTGACTATTTTTCCAAACTATTGCAGGCGGATGAAATCCATATTGAAAATCATGAGCATTTTATTAAACAAACCTATCGCAATCGATGCGAGATTTATGGTGCCAACGGCAAATTAGATTTAATCGTTCCTATCAAAAGAGGAAGACCCGAAAGAATGATGATGAATAAAGCAGAGATTGATAATACATCCAATTGGCAGAAATTACATTGGCGTTCTATTGAATCAGGATATAGAAGATCTCCCTTTTTTGAATATTACGAAAATAGATTTCAGCCATTTTTCGAAAAAAAATATGATTTATTGATTGATTTGAACCTTGAAATTATTCAATTCATTCTAAAACTTCTAAAAGAAAATAAAAATATTCAATTCACTTCTGAATATGAAAAATCATATCCAAACATAATTGATTATCGGTCTAGCTTCATGCCAAAATTGCGCGAAAAATTCAAACATGATAAATATGTGCAAGTCTTTGAAAATAAATTTGGCTTCTATACCAATCTTTCCATTTTAGATTTGCTTTTTAATTGTGGACCAGAAGGAGTTTCCCTACTCAAAAAAACATGAACGGTAATATCCATTTCATATTAAAACAGTTTTGGGGATTTGAAAATTTTCGTCCATTACAAGAAGAAATTATTCAATCGGTTTTAAATGGAAAAGATACATTAGCCTTATTGCCTACTGGCGGTGGAAAATCGATATGCTTTCAAGTTCCTGCAATGGCGAAAGAAGGAATTTGTATCGTTATTTCACCCTTGATAGCCTTGATGAAAGACCAGGTGAATAATCTCAAGAAAAAAGGAATTAAAGCCGAATGTATCGTTTCTGGAATGGATAAAAGGGAAATTGATATTTTACTAGATAATTGTGTTTTTGGACAAATCAAATTTCTTTATGTTTCTCCTGAAAGAGCGGTCACTCCACTTTTTCGCGAGCGATTTAAAAGAATGAAAGTTAATCTTATTGCGATTGACGAAGCGCATTGTATTTCTCAATGGGGTTATGATTTTCGTCCGCCTTATTTGCGTTTATCAGAATTACGTGAACTCAAACCTGATGTTCCTTTATTAGCACTAACTGCAACAGCAACCACTAAAGTAGTAGCTGATATTTTTGAAAAACTTGAAATCAAAAATAAAAACCTTCTACAAAAAAGTTTTCAGAGAGAAAATTTAGCCTATTTAGTTTTGAAGGAAGATGATAAATTAAATCGCTTATTGCGAATTGCAAAAAAAACAAAAGGTTCGGGAGTGATTTATTTACGAAGTAGAAAAAGAACACAATTAGTGTCCGATTACTTATTCCGTAATGGTATTACTTCTACTTATTATCATGCAGGGCTAAACATGAACGAGAGGCAGCAACGCCAAGACGATTGGATAGAGAATAAATATCAAGTGATGGTGGCCACCAATGCATTTGGAATGGGAATTGACAAGCCAGATGTTCGTTTTGTGGTGCATATCGATTTACCAGATAATCTCGAAGCTTATTTTCAAGAAGCAGGAAGAGCTGGAAGAGATGAAAAAGAAGCATTCGCAGTTGTTTTATGGAATGATGAAGATTTAATTAATCTTGATAAAAATTTTGAAAATGCTTTTCCAGATGAAGAATCAATTAAACGAACCTATGCGGCTATTGGAAATAACTGCAAACTAGCCACAGGCGCTGGTGAAGAATCTGTGTTCGATATCGAGCCAATGGATTTTTTCAAAACATTTTCCATTAATCCGGCCATAGGTTTTAGTTGTTTTAAAATTCTGGAATTAGAAGAATTGATTACTTTCTCTGAAGCGTTTCATGCTCCTTCGCAAATGAAATTTATTGCGAGTACGGAGCAATTATACCAATATCAACTCACCCATCCCATAATGGATCAATTCATCCGATTATTGCTTCGCTCGTATCCAGGATTATTTGATGAGTTAGTAAAAATAAATGAAAATGAATTGGCAAAACGCTCAGGTTTGAGTGTAGAAATGGTAGTGAAAAATATTCAAGAATTGCAAAAATTAGAATTCACTACTTATATTCCGAAATCGGGAATTCCAAAAGTGATCTGGTTAAAAAACAGAATTCATGAGAAAGATTTCAAACTTTCACCTATTTTCTATCAACGTAAGAAAACAGCAGCCGATAAAATTAAGGCTGTAAAAAATTATGTGTTGAATCACGAAATATGTCGAAATATTCAATTATTAAAATACTTTGACGAAATTCAAGAATACAGATGCGGAAAATGCGATGTTTGCATTCAACTCAACAAATATGAATTAAGCAATATTGAGTTTGAAAAAATTCAGAGCGATATAAAAATATTATTAGAAAACCAATCGGCTTCTATTACAGAAATACTTTCTAAACTTTCCAATCACCGAGAAGATAAAATTAAAAAAGTTTTTCGTTGGCTACTGGACAATGATCATATTGAGACAGAGAAAGACGGAAAATATTCTTGGCGAAAATGATTAATAAGAGAAATTAAAAACTCCCATTACTTTATACATTTTTCCTTTTAGAGAATTATTTGTCATGAATAAGGTTAAATGATTTTCTTTAGCTGAAACCGTGTTATTCATAATCAAATCTGGCTTTTTATCATTGTCAAAATCGCCCATAAAAACAATGCTTGGAAAAACATCATCTACTCTTTTATGATAAACCAATAAAGTTTTATTACTCTCCTTTTTCATTGGAGCAATAAATAATTTATAATCCTTGTAATATATTTTCTTGGTGGACTTATCCTTTTTTTCTTCACCATCACACGTAATAACGAATTTTTTTCCATTATAATCCAATTCCAAACGATCGCCCACTTTAAAAACCTTATTTCCTAATTTCATTTCCACTACTTCTTTCTCTAGCATCTCCACTCCACTCACCATTAATATTGTTTTTAACGAATCGTGTTCTTTGATTTCCCATTTTTCTGATTTATCCGAATCAACAATTTTAGATTGTTCTGGACTATGTTTTTGAATGAAGAAATAACTTCCATTTTTCATCAAAGCAAACCAAGGCATGGTGGTAGCATCAAATTTTATATCCTCTATTTTGAATTTCCCAGGTATTAAAAGCTTAACGGCATAGTTGGAATCTACTTTTGGTAAAATAAGCGTATCTGGCACAACAGCTGTTTCGCCATTAATCACCTTTTCAGACTTTCTAAAAGACCACCCCAAAAAAGAAATGGTAATTATCATTATTAAACTAATTGCACGCATATCGCTTTATTTGACGCTAAAATTAAATATTTAATTCATCGTTTTTTAAACAAAAGTAAAGATATTAATTACTTCTATTAAGTTGGAAATATTAAAAAAGCCATTATATTTGCAACAATGTTGCATAAGTTAGTGTTATCCCAATTGGTCGTAATATTTCTTTTTCCTTTGGTGGAAAAAGGTGTACATGCATTTGAACACGAAGAAGAGGAGCATTGTGCAGCTTATGAAGATATCCATTTACATGAAAAGCATCATGATTGTCAAGTTTGTGATTACAATTTAGAGCCAGCACAGAAAACTAAAATTGATTTTAAACTCGTAACTTCTTCTAAAAGTCTAAAAATTAATTTCCTATTTGAATCAATTTTAATAGAAAATTCACTTTACTATTTTTCATTACGGGCACCTCCAGTTATTAGTTAATTTTTAGAAAGACCATTTTTGGTCAACATTTATTAATTAAATAATTACCCAATGAAAAAATACATTTTTTTTCTGTTGGTTGCAATGTATTCATTTGAATGCGCATCACAGAATAATTTAAAAGGAAAAATTTCCAACTTTACAACCGCTGAAGGATTGCCAGGAGCAACTATTTATATCAATGACCTAAAAAAAGGAACCACAAGTGATTCAATTGGAAATTACATTATTGAAAATATTCCTTCCGGAAAATTTCTTATTGAATTTCGCTATTTGGGTTTTGAAACACAAATTCTAAAAATTGAAATCGATGGAACAGCAATTCAAGATATTTCACTCGAGGAATCACATACAGAACTAAAAGATGTGATGATAACAGGTATGTCGGCTGCATCAGAAAAAGCGGTTAGTCCAGTTTCATCCATTAGTATCGATAAATTAAAATTGCAAGAAACGCCTTCTACCAATATTATTGATGCCATAAGTAACACTCCAGGCTTATCTCAAGTATCTTCGGGAGCGGGAATTTCTAAACCAATTATTCGAGGATTAGGATTTAATCGAGTTTTAGTTTTGCAAAATAATATTCGTCAAGAAGGACAACAATGGGGCGAAGAACATGGAATTGAAATTGATGAGTTTTCAGTGAACAAAATTGAAATTATTAAAGGACCTGGAAGCTTAGCCTATGGTTCAGATGCAATGGCAGGTGTTATCAATATCTTATCTCCAGATCCTATACAAAAAGGAAAACAACAATTAAACTTTTTATCTACCTACCATACTAATAATTCTTTGCAAGGATACTCATTAATGTATGAAGGAAATAAAAATGATGTGTATTGGAATTTGCAAGGAACAAGAAAGCAAGCCGCAAATTATTTGAATAAATATGACGGAAAAGTTTTTAATTCTGGGTTTAATGAATGGAATGGTAATGGAATGTTGGGTTTGTCAAAAAAATGGGGATATGCTCAATTGAATTTTAGTTCTTTCAATCAAGAAGTAGGAATTATAGAAGGAGAAAGAGATAGTTTAGGAAAATTTACAGAACATGAAATAATAAATGATTCTACCATTGAAGAGTTAACAGTTGATGTAGATCATTTGAAAGGATATGAAATTCATTCGCCCAAACAAAAAATTAACCACCAAAAAGTTAGCTTGAATGGAAAACTATTCAAAAACAATTCTGTTTTTCAATATACTATCGGGTTCCAACAAAATCAAAGAAGAGAAATAGAACTTCATATACATGATGGATTAGCAGAAGAGGAAGCTTCTATCCATCAATTGTTAAATACATTCAATTATGATTTTAATTTCCATCGTCATTTAAATGATTGGGAAACTACAATTGGAATAAATGGATACAATCAAAAAGGATTGAATTTAGGAGAAGAATTCATTATTCCGGAATACAAATTAAATGATGTTGGAATTTATGCAATTACTCAAAAGAGTATTAATAAACTACATTTAGCTGGAGGATTGAGATATAATTTTAGAAATGTTTCCACTCAGTCGCTTTATTTGAATGAAGAAGGAATTTCAACTATTTCTGATACTTCAGCAGAAATGAAATTTACAGCATTCGAAAGAAGCTTTTCATCATTGGTATACAGCGCTGGATTGAGTTATAAATTTTCTAAAATACTTATCGGAAAATTAAATATTTCGGGAGGATTTAGAGCCCCTAATTTATCTGAATTAGGAGCCAATGGAGCACATCATGGAACTTTTAGATATGAAATTGGAAATGCAGATTTAAAACCAGAAACAAGTTTGCAAACCGATTTTGCATTGAATGTAGAATCTGAACATATTTCATTGGAATTTTCGGCTTTCTATAATCAAATAAATAATTTTATTTTCTTTCGTAAACTTTTAAATACGATTGGAAGTGATAGTTTGATTATGGATGAAGGTGAAGTGAATAGTGTTTTCAAATTTGTGCAAGATGATGCTCAACTTTTTGGAGGTGAAATCACTTTGGATATTCATCCACATCCATTTGATTGGTTACATTTTGAAAACTCTTTTTCATTTGTTGAAGGAAGTATGAAAAATTTCACCGACAGCACAAAATATCTACCTTTCATTCCAGCACCTAGATTACAAACCGAATTGCGTGCTCATTTTCACGAATCACAAGGAAACAATTTCACGTTCAAAGGGAGTAAATTACAAAACTTCTTTGTTTCTGCTAATATGAATTATCATTTTGCACAATTTAAAATTTATTCGGCCTATAATACCGAAACCTCTACTCCATCGTATATTTTATTTAATGCAGGAATTGGATTTGACATGAAAAACAAAAAAGACAAAACACTGTTTTCATTCATTTTCAGTGCGCAAAATTTAACCGATGTTGCCTTTCAAAATCATTTAAGTAGGCTAAAATATCTATCGCTAAACGAATCAACCGGTAGAAACGGTGTATTTAATATGGGTAGAAATTTCATGATTAAATTAATTGTGCCTATTGGACTGAAGTAAAAAATAATTAAGACAATTAAATAGTACTCTAAAATAGATGATTGCATTTAAGGTATTAAAAACAAAAAAACCCTGTTATCGCTAACAGGGTTTTTAAATTATTCGAAATATCGAATATTAGATTTTTTTCACTCTTACGGCGTTAAATCCTTTTTTACCTTCTTCTACTTCATACTCTACTCTATCACCTTCGGTGATTTGATCTAGTACGCCAGATACGTGTACAAAGAATTCCTTTTTCGACTCATCATCAACCACAAATCCAAAACCTTTAGCAGTGTTGAAGAATTTTACTGTTCCATTTTTCATTTTAAATAATTTTTATTGGGCTAAATATAGGATAAAATAGAAATACAAACCCAAAATTAATGTAAAAAATTTAATTTTTACCGATTTCTGACTACCTTAAAGCATTGTAAAAAGCCTGTTGTACCTTGGTTCTCACTCCTGATTTGAGTATTTTAGGGTTATCGCCAACGGGATAAGAACGATTGCTTAGAAATACATAAACCACCCCAGATTCGGGGTCTGCCCAGGTTGTAATCCCGGTAAATCCAGTATGTCCAAAGCTTAAAGCAGAAACACATTCACATGTGGGACCAACATCTCCAAATGTAGGACGGTCAAAACCGGCACCTCGTCTATTGGTTTCGCAAAACTGACAGGCAGTAAACTCTTTTACCACTTTTTCAGAGAGAAATCTCTCTCCGCCATATTGGCCATAATTCATCAACATTTGCATCATCACTGCCACATCATTTGCATTTCCAAATAATCCAGCATGACCTGCCACTCCACCCAACATCGCTGCTCCTTGATCATGAACATCACCATGAATCAATTGCTTTCTAAAAATTTGATCATCTTCGGTTGGTGCTATTTCTTCTAATGCAAATTTTTTCCGCGGCAAATAACCTAAAGACTGTAATCCTAATGGTTGATAAAAGATACTATCTACAAATACATTTAAAGCAGTTTTCGTTTGGCGTTCGATAATTTCTTGTAAAAAATAATAGCCCATATCGCTGTATAAATATTTTTTCTTCTTTAATAATTCTGCATTTCTAATTCTTTTCAGAATTGAATCATTATAAG
>CAMBFX010000063.1 GCA_945865695.1 Chryseobacterium gleum
CTTCTCTACAAAAATATATTCGATTTGAATGGAAGTTATATATTGATAATCATTTTTTATATTGTGACAGCTTTGATTTCTGTTAAACTGAATGAATCAAGAAGAATAAAAGATTTGAAAGAATGAAAAGAGTTTTAATCATAGTTCTAATTTGGTTTTTGATTAATTGTGTTTGTATAATCTTCTTAGGAATTTATATAAAACTCATCGAATATCAAAATATTGAAATAAGTCATGGTCGCCCATTTTTCTATGAAATATTATTTTCTTTATTTATGATAACTCTTTTCTCCTTGCCAACATTGGTATTTAATCTAATTTATTTCGCATCAAAAAAAATTACTCATATCAAATTCATACTTCAACTTTATAAAACCTATTTGATTTATTCGATAATTGTTTGCTTAATTATTTCGGCTACATTTTTCCAATTTACTGCATTAATAATCTCATTTATTGGTCTTTTTGTTTCATTTATAGTAATAACCATATTCAAATACCTCCCCGGAGAAGATATCCAAAATTGATTAAATAACAGGTCGCTCCTACGGAGTTCTGGAAACCATTTCCATAATCAATTTCTACAAACAGGTCGCTCCTACGGAGCTAACTAAAACCAATTTGCATCTCAATCAAAACTCCGTAGGAGTAACCTGTTTGTAATAACCTAAAATTGGGAATACTTAAAGCTCCGGAGGAGCGACCTGTAAGCATTTCCCTTTTCATAAGTGATACCAACTATTCGTAATCACATTCGTATTTCATTTACTTTTGTTCAATGTCACAAATTGATATAAAAGAAGTCAATCGCCTCGCCTTTCCGGCAATGGTAGCTGCCGTTTCGGAGCCCATCATTAATATTTGTGATTCGGCTGTGATTTCTCAATACGGTTCCGACCCAACTACGATGCTCGCTGCAGTAGGTGTAGCTTCTTCTTTTTTCCTTTCATTTATCTGGGTGTTTTCTCAAACGAGAACTGCCATGTCTACTGTGATGTCGAAATATTACGGAGCAGAAAAATTAAATGATGTACGAACTCTTGTGCCGCAAATGATTTTGATGAATTTCTTATTGGGACTTTTCATTTACTTAGTCACCAATCTTTTTATTGGACCCATTTTCGAATTTTTTGATGCGAAAGGTGAAGTACTTACCATGGCCATTGATTATTTTTCTATTCGAAGTATCGGTTTTCCGTTTGTACTTTCCTACCTGATGATTTTTGGCGTTTTCCGAGGAGTTCAAAACACGATGTGGGCCATGATCATCACCTTGATTGCAGGTGGAGTGAATCTAGGATTGGATTATATTTTCATTAATGGAATTGAAAATTTTATTGAGCCCATGGGAATAAAAGGCGTGGCACTTGCCAGTTTAATTTCTCAGTTATTGATGTTTGCCATGGCGGTTTTTTATCTCTATCGAAAAACAAAATTCAACCTTAATTTTTTAAAACCCATTCACACCGAAGTAAACAGTTTATTGGGAATGTCGGGCAATTTGATTATTCGTTCGGCAGCTGTGAACACCGCCTATTTTTTCTCTACTCGATTTGCTTCTGGATATGGAGAATCTTACATCGCAGTGCAACATATCTGCATGAATATTTGGTTTTTTTCAGCCTTTTTCATTGAAGGATATTGCAATGCCGGAAATGCATTGGCGGGTAAATTAAACGGACAAAATAATCGATTAGGATTATGGAATTTAAGTAAAGTAATTAGTAAAAATTCCATAAAACTAGCTTTGGGTTTAATGACTGTATTATTTTTGGGCTATTATTTCATTGGAAAATTATTCTTCAAAGACGAAATGGTGGCTTCTCTTTTTTATGAAGTATTCTGGATGATATTATTGACTTTACCTCTGATGGCTGTTGCTTTTACGTATGATGAATTATTGAAAGGAGTGGGAAAAATGGCTTACTTAAGAAACACCTTATTGATGGCAACTTTTTTGGGATTTGTTCCGGTAATTTATCTTTCCGATTTATTTGATTTAAAATTACATTCGATCTGGATTGCCTTTATTTGCTGGATGAGTTTCAGAGCGATTCGACTTTCTAGTTATTTTAACTACAATTACTCCATCGAAAAAAATGTAAAATCAAAGAAATAGTTGTATTTTCGTTAATGTAAATTTAAAAACCAACCCTTATGACTAAATACTTATCTATTCTATTATTATCCTTCCTTGTTGCCTGCGGAGGCGGATCAGAAGAAAAAAAAGACGATAAATCATCTGATAAAGATTCAACCGAAACGGCAGATTCAAACACTATTGATGCAAAAGAAGTAGAAGAAAATCCAGAAGAAGTTTCTATGGAAGAATTTGAAAAATCGGGCGAAGGAATGGCATTATGTGATTGTGTGAAATTAGTAAAAGCAATGGATGATGAAATGATGGCAGATGCCACATCAGATGAAAGAATGGAAGAAATCATGGCCGAAAAAGACAAATTAGTTGATAGTGATTGTAAAATTCTTAAAATGGGCGGACAAGGTTCACCAGAAGAAAGAGCAGATCGTCAGAGACAGATTAAGGCTTGTAAGTAAAAGAGGAGGTTCAAAGTTTAAGGTTCAACCCTTCGATACGCTTCGAAGACTTGCTACTCAGGGTGACAATTTAATGTAAACTAAAACTGAATTTTAAAACCGACTTTTGTCTTACGTCTAAATACTAAATACTTTAAGTCTAAAAAAATGCAGACCGCAGAAAGAGTTTCCGATACCAACATGAGTGATAATTATGTTTTCCAACGCAGCCGTTTGGCTTATGTGGAAGCAGCAAAAATCGTAAGAGGAAATGTATTGGAATTAGGTAGTGGAGAAGGTTACGGAATGAAAGAACTCGCTTCGAATTGCGATAGTTATTTGATGTTGGATAAATACATGTTTGATCTTTCAAAAATTGAAGATAAAAACAAAGTGAAATTTCGTAAAATGGAATTTCCTCCTCTTGAGAATATTGCAGATAATACCTATGATTTTGTTGTTTCATTTCAGGTGATTGAACACATGATAAAAGATGAATTGTATGTGAAAGAAGCTTTTCGTGTTTTGAAGCCAGGTGGAAAATTGATTGTTACTACTCCCAATAAAAAAATGTCATTGACGAGAAATCCTTGGCATATCAGAGAGTATACTGTTGAAGAACTGAAAACTTTATTTGCCAAATATTTCAGTTCGGTGGATGCAAAAGGTGTTTTTGGCGGACCAAAAGCAATGGAATATTATCAGAAAAATAAAGAATCCGTTCATAAAATTATGCGTTTTGATGTGTTGAATTTACAGTATCGTTTGCCGCGTCAATTACTCGAAGTCCCTTATGATTTACTCAACCGATTCAATAGAAAAAAGCTTTTGAAACAGAACCAAGATTTGACAACAGGAATTAAAATGGAAGATTATTTTGTGGCGGATGCAAATGATGAATGTATTGATTTGTTTTATGTGGCGGAGAAGTAATCCTTCGAATTACTTTTAACTCTGAATTAAAAATAATAAGACCCTCCGTCTCGTTCCTCGACACCTCCCCTTATCAAGGGAGGAATTCCTACTAACAAAGGTTGCACTTTAATTTATATAGTTTTATAAATATTGTAAAATTTAGATTCGGAGATATCCAACTCTTCCCCTTGACAAGGGGAAGTACCGGGAATGCGGGGAAGGGGTCAACAAGAAAATTCTAGTGAATTTAACACTCTTATTTATCCAAAATACCTCTTCCAAAAACCATCCTTCTTCTCTAATGAAATTTCCAATTCCGTTTTAAAATCTTGCATGGTTTGATAACGACAAATCACAGCCGAACGTAACCAACGCAAAACATAATCGGAAGGATAATTTTGTATTGGTTTTTGAAAATTAAATTTGAAAGCGGCTTTATTTAAAACCTCTAAAGTGGCTGAATTTATCCTTGAATTTTTCTCTAACGGTTGATTCAGTTGAACACTCATCATGATAGCAGGATTTGAAATTTCAAATGGTTTTTCATCGGATAAAAATTCATAAATCGTAAGTGATAAAGAATAAATATCCGTTGCAGGAAAAATAGATTCTGGGTAATTCAACATTAATTCGGGTGAAGCGTAAATCAATGAAAATGGCAACGGATTTTCTTTCTCTCTTTTTAAATGATGATCAAAAGGAATAGATAAACCAAAATCGATAATTTTTACTTTTAATTCATCTCCTGCAATAGTCAACATAATATTAGAAGGCTTGATATCTCCATGAATAATTTTATATTCATGCAAACGAATAAAAGCATCCAAAATTTTCGAAACAACTTTGTTCTTTCCTTCCTTTTTTACCAATGAAAAAATGGATTTATTGCTTTTAAAATTACTTAAATCTACTCCATCAATAAATTCTCGAATAAGATATAAATTATTTTCCCGCTCACAAATGTCGATCATCTCTGGAAAAACCTCATCGCTTATGGAAGAAGCAAATTCCTTTACGAATCGTTTTCTTTCTGTTTGATTTGAATTCCATTTGGGATGAAGCATTTTTATGAGGACTTTTCTTCCGTCTTTTACCCTATTTCCTTTGTAAATTATTGAATATTTTCCATTAAAACGCAATAGCGAATTTTTATCTTCTGGTGTGAAATGATAATTTCCTTTCTTGCCTATTAATGTAATTTGAGCCAATGGGATTTATATATTAGACAATAGACATTAGACTTAAGACTGTAAACTTTTACTTAAACTAAAACAAACTGCTCTTTTTCCCTTTTGCCAACTGTAACCTGTTTCCTTCTCCTTTCCTTTCTGCAAACTGAGAGCTGGTCTTTGCCTACTTCTCCCTTTCCCCTCTGAAAACTGCAAACTGTCTACTCCTCTCCCTTTTTCTTCTTCTCTTTATTTTTCTTTTCTTTTTTCTTCTTTTTTCCTGTATCCTCAGTTTTGGTTTCTGCCGTCTTAAACTCTTTATCTAATTTATTTCCAAACTCATCATATTCTTCCATAGAAATCAATTTATCTTGTTTGAAAACAGCAATGGTTTTCACTTGTCCTTCTTTGTGATAGGCTTTATGTTCACCTTCTTTTTTTCCATTTACAAATTTTTCGGATTTACGCTCCTGCCCGTTATCAAACCATTCTTTCCAATCCCCATCTGGAATTCCGTTTTTGAATTTTTGTTGCACGGCTAATTGTGCATTTTCATAGTACATCAAACTCTCTCCATCTACCTTATCTTCCTTGTATATCTCCTCTGATTTTACTTGGCCATTATCGTAAAACAATTTATAACTACCATCCAATTTTCCCATTTTATAATTGATTTCCGACTTACGAAATGTACTATCTTTTCCTTCGTAATAGGTAATGTAAATTCCATTCTTCAAATTATTTGAATAGGTTTCTAATTTCTTTGGATTACCATTATCAAAATACCAAGTCCATCTTCCATTTTTAACCCCAGCGATATAAGTGTTTTTCCAAGCCATATTTCCGTTGGGATAATAATATTCCCATGTTCCCTCTGGAACTCCATTAGCAAAAGTAGTTAGACTTTGTAATTTGCCTTTTAATTCTTCCGGCTCTGTAGGTTTTTCTTTTTTATCTCCGGGTAATTTCCGTCTCCCTTCATCTGGATTATTTACTTTTTCAACACTACTTGAATCTTTCTCTAAACGATAATACGTTTTTGAAGAGCCATGCTCTTTTCCGTTTACAAAATCAATATCTCGCTCGAGCGAATTATCTTCATACCATGATTTACATTTACCTGTGAATGGAACATTTTTGTAATAAACTACATCTGTACCTTCATCATATTCCATATCGCCACAGTTAAAAACGGGCGCTTTACGTGCCGGCAATGTGCCTTGTGAAAAAACTTCTGTGCTAATAAAAGCAAGAGCCACGATAAAAATTATTTTCTTTTCCATACTCTAGTTTTTAATAATTCCAATTAACTCTTTGCTTTCTTTAATAGTGTTAATCGAAAGTTTAAGTTACAAAATTTATTCCAATCCTTTTGCTTGGTTCCAATAATGGTCCATTTCCTCCAACGTCATTTCTCCCATCGCCTTTCCATCTTTCTTCGAATTCTCTTCTAAATAACTGAATCTGCGAATGAATTTCTTATTCGTGCGTTCCAAAGCATCCTCTGGATTCACTCCGATGAATCGAGCATAATTAATCAAAGAAAAAAGTAAATCCCCGAATTCTTCTTCAATTTTATCCGTTTTATTATCAATTTCCACTTTCAACTCTTCCAGCTCCTCATTCACTTTTGCCCAAACTTGATCTTGATTATCCCAATCAAATCCCACTCCGCGTGCTTTTTCTTGAATTCTAGTGGCTTTTACCATTGAAGGCAATGAAACAGGCACTCCTGATAAAACTGATTTGTTTCCACTCTTTAATTTGATTTTTTCCCAATTCGATTTTACCTCTTCTTCGTCTTTCACAATCACATCGCCATAAATATGTGGATGACGCTCAATCAACTTTTCACAAACCGAATGTAAAACATCAGCCACATCAAAATTATTTTCCTCCGAAGCAATTCTAGAATAAAACACAAGATGTAAAAACAAATCGCCTAACTCTTTTTTGATTTCAGTTCGATCTTTTTCAATAATTGCATCTGCCAATTCATAAGTTTCCTCAATGGTGAGAATGCGTAAACTTTCCATCGTTTGCTTTTTATCCCAAGGACATTGCTCACGCAATTCATCCATTATTTTTAGCAAGCGAGCAAAGGCATCTTTTTTTTCTTCGAGAGAATTCATGAAGTAAAGATAAGTTCAGATTAATTAAGTTCTTCTTCTAGAATACAAACAGTTTTCAAGAGTAATGAACATAAAAAAACCCTGAAGAAAAGCTTCAGGGTTTTGAATATTTATCGGATGAGATCCAGATGTTCAATTGATTTTATTAAAATGAAAAATCAATTTTCAATCTGGATAAGTCGTTTCTAAATTGAAAACGATTTAATCTTTTTTCAAAGATTGTTTTCAATAAGAACTGACTTATTTTTTCTCGCCTTTTTCCATTTCAGATTTCAAATTAGCCAATGCATCTAAATCACCCAATGTAGTTTTTTCTACGTTCGAATTGATTTCTTTCACTGCCTTAGAAGTATGAGAACCTCCTCCACCTTGTCCTTTTTTCGCAGCACCTTTTGGTGCTGCAGACTTAGTAGAAACTTCTTTTTCATCTGTACCTTCTTCGAATGTACGTGTATGCGAAACAACAATTTTCTTAGCTTCTTTGTTAAACTCAGTTACTACGAAATTCAATTGTTCTTCATTCTTAGCATTTGTTCCGTCAGCCTTGCGTAATTGTTTAGCTGGAGCATATCCTTCTACACCATACGGTAAAGCAACAGTAGCCGATTTATCATTTACATTCACAACTGTTCCTTCGTGAGTAGATCCTTCGGTAAAAATACCTTCAAATACATCCCATGGATTTTTCTCCAATTGCTTATGTCCAAGACTTAATCTGCGATTTTCTTTGTCTAATTCAAGGACGATAACGTCCATCACGTCTCCTACTTTACAGAATTCAGATGGATGTTTGATTTTCTTGCTCCAAGACAAATCAGAAATATGAATCAATCCATCAACACCTTCTTCCAACTCTACGAATACACCAAAGTTGGTGAAGTTGCGAACGGTTGCTTTGTGTTTAGAATCCACTGCATATTTTCCTTCGATATTTGCCCAAGGATCTGGAGTAAGTTGTTTCAATCCTAATGACATTTTACGCTCTTCGCGATCTAATGTCAAAACAACGGCCTCAACCTCTTGTCCTACTTTCAAGAAATCTTGTGCAGAACGTAAATGTTGACTCCAGCTCATTTCTGAAACGTGAATCAATCCTTCAACGCCTGTTCCAACTTCTACGAAAGCACCATAATCAGCTAAAACAACTACTTTACCTATAATCTTATCACCCACTTTAATGTCGGTACTTAGAGATTCCCAAGGATGAGCAGAAAGTTGTTTCAGTCCTAATGCGATACGTTTTTTATCATCATCAAAATCCAAGATTACAACATTGATTTTTTGATCTAGTTGAACCAATTCTTCTGGATGATTTACGCGACCCCAGCTAAGGTCGGTAATATGAATTAAACCATCTACGCCACCAAGGTCGATGAATACACCATAAGAGGTAATATTTTTAACGGTTCCTTCAAGTACTTGACCTTTTTCAAGACCAGAGATGATTTGTTTTTTCTGTTCTTCCAATTCAGCTTCGATAAGAGCTTTGTGAGAAACCACCACGTTTTTGAATTCGTGATTAATTTTTACCACTTTGAACTCCATGTTTTTTCCAACATAAATATCGTAATCACGAATAGGTTTTACGTCAATTTGAGATCCTGGTAAGAATGCTTCTAAACCAAAAACATCAACGATCAATCCACCTTTTGTGCGACATTTTACGAAACCAGTAATGATAATATCATTCGCAAGAGCCGAATTAACTTGTTCCCATGCGTGGAACATACGAGCTTTCTTGTGAGAGATGATTAATTGTCCTGCTTTGTCTTCTGTTGATTCTACGAAAACAACCACTTTATCGCCAGCTTTTAGGCTAGGGTTATAGCGGAATTCGGATAATGGAACTACACCTTCTGATTTATACCCGATGTTGATGACCACTTCTTTTTTGGTCACAGTAACAACAGTTCCTTCGATAACTGCTTTTTCGGTAATTTGAGTGAGGGTGTTTTCATACTGATTATCCATCTCAGCATGTTTTTCTTTGGTGTATATCGCAGTTTCTGCGTATGCATCCCAATCGAAATCGGCTATTGCCGTGTTGGTAGTATTTGCCATTTTGGGCTTTTACTTGTATCCCAGGTTACAGCTTCCAGGAGGGGTTTTTAATTGCCTTGCTGTAAAAGGCATTTTTTAAGTGGGTGCAAAGGTAGGGAACCTAAATGAAAAATGGAAGAAATGTTAAATAAAAAATGAGGGAAAGGAGTATTTTTCGTAAGAAGCAAAATACCAGTAAGTTATTGATCCTGTTAATTGAATTTCTTAATTAATTAATATTAATTACCTTCGGTGTAACATCGATTTGACCTCCGAACTTTTCTCAACCGTAGGTTAAAAAACCGAATCGTGGTGATGCCAATGAATAAATTAGGAATGAAACAATATTTTGATGGTATCGAAAAGTTGCTAGACTTAAAATCCTTTGGCCATTGCGTTCGTATCGCCTAGAACTCCAGAAACCTGTGAACCTATTTAGATCGTTACTAAACCAACTAAGACTAACAATCCAAGTGTTACAAATCCTACAATTGCTAAAAAACTAGCCTATTTTGCAGTATATTTTAAAGAGTTTTTAGATTGAGTGGAAATTACTAAATCAGAATTTGAAAAATCTTTGTCTAATATTTCCATAAAGTATAAATAAAAAAACCTCCCAAAGGAGGTTTAAAATATGTAATTAATAATATAATTATTTTTTTGTGTTTACTGCAATTTCAGGTAAAGCTGACAATCTTTCGGCAATAAAATAGAACAAAGAAATAATTAAAAATCCAACTACTGGACCTGCAATTATTGCGATTGGGCCACCTGGAGTCATCTTTCCAAAATCGCTAAACAAAGCTATAAGACCTCCCATTACGCCTATAACAATGCAAATCGTTGCTGCTATTTCTCCAATTGTTCTAATAAAAACTGAAAAGATAGCACTTACAACAAATCTAGAATCTGGAGTTTCTTTAATAGTGCCAGCTCTGAACCAACAAATTTGGAAAACCATCCATCCAGTAAAAGCAGAAGATAAGAAAAATAGAATGGACCAAATATTGACTACAGCGTCTAGTGGTTGGTAACCATAATATAATCCCCCTAATAAACTTAAGACCGCAAATAACCCAAGGAAAAAACGGAATCCTAGCTTGACCATATGTCCATCACTTAATTTCGATAAAATTGGATGACATAAATTAAAAAAAATGTTGTTTGTGTTCATAATAAATAGTTTAGATTAATAATAGTTAAGTGGAAAGGTAAATTAATATTATTAAAATCCTAAAAAATGTTAAAAATTGTTTTCAACAACTAAATGTGGTCGTAAAAATATTATATTCACATTATTAAATTAAAAATGAGCCTTTTACCTTTTATATTTTTTTCTATTCGTTGTTTCTTTTAAAAAAGAGCAAACGGATTTTGTTTTAAAAGGAACTATCACTGATTTAAGATTTAATCAAAATCTTGTTGGAGCCGAAATCAAATTGTATCCAGTTCAAGCTGCGACAACCCGACAAAAATTAATAAGTACATCTACGATTGGAAACGATGGTAACTATTCTTTTACGTTTCCCCTGGTTGAAATAGAGAAGTATATTATTATTATTATTAACAAATTAAATTATTTTTGAAATTTTCGAAACAGTCTATTTTTTAAATTTAACAACAAAAGAAGATAATATCAGTAACTATTCGACTAAAGCGAAAGCATGGGTAAAACTCGTATTCTTCAATTCAAGTCCAATGCCTGGTGAGCAATTAAAATATATAAAACAAGTAGGTAAAGAAAGTTGTGCCGAATGCTGCAGCGATGCAGAACAAAATATTAAACGGAACAGTAAGCACTTCTATTTACTGCATTAACGACGGAAACACAGATTATTCATATTATTACTGGTTTTTAGGCACAGCTAATCAAGGATTGAAATCAATTTGACTTATTGAAATTGTTCATTTTTCAAACCCAATAGTTAATTTATCACAAAATGATTTTTTGTATTGAGTCCAATAATTTCCATCAATATCATTTAACAAAAAATAAAACCCCGCATCTTCAAATTTCTTTCCCGATGAGTTTAAAGAAAGTGTTTCGCTTTTTAGTAATATCTTGGTATCACAATTAAGAGTTGCACTTCTTCCGATGCAAAATAACACTGGTTTAAAACATTTTTATATAATAAAAACCGTGACCTTTTACAAAAATTATCTCAAAAATTTATTTTACTTAGCTTTTAATACGAATATTTTCTAAGCCATTTAAACAACGAATATTATTTTCCTTTTGCTTTGCATTCATCAATTTAAAATTGAACATAACCATTTCTTCTGAATATCCTTTTGGATGATCAATATGGTATACAATTGAGGTATTTTTAATTGATTTAGTTTTTATACCATTAGCTTTAAGTCTCCATTCAATATCAACATCTTCACCAACGCCTGCATGAACATAATCCATATCAAATCCATTTACTTCAATCAAAGACTTTTTCATAATACCCCAATTTCTACCAACCAATCCTCTTCCCTTTGGTTTGAAACTTAGTTTAAATAATGGGAAATATAATCCTTCTTTTATTTTTTTAGAATTAGAAAAAAGTAAAGAAAAAAAATTCAATTTCTTCACAGATTGATTATTGACAATCTCTTTCGAAATTTTTTCACCAAGAAGTACAGCCCTACCTTCATAAATATATCCTTCTTGCATATTATTAAGATATCCTTCTACAAAATTTGTATGTGGAATACAATCACCATCAATAAAAACCAATTTATCCGTTTTTGATTCAATAATTGCTCTATTTAGCATTTCGTTTTTTCGAAATCCATTATCTTCCTTCTGATTAATATGTGTAATTGGAAAACTATACGAATTTCTCTTCTGCGAAATAAATTCAATAGTTTTTTCATTGTAATCATCTTCTGAAATTATTACTTCAAAACTTTTTCTACTCTGCAAAGCCAAAGATTGAAGAATTAATTTTAAGTTATCTAATGCCTTGTAATATGAGATTATCACTGTTAGCTCCATTGTTTGAGAATTAGTTGTTACTTATCGGGCATAATAAAAATACTTCTTTATAATCACCTGCAGCTTTTCAAATTTATCATTTTTTTTACTCTAATTTTTAGTTTTTCATCATTCAATTTATATTTAATTCGAATTCATAAATTAAACTATAATAAATATTGAAAAATTGCACAAAAAAAGCCATCCCTTTTGGAATGGCTTTTCATGTTTATAAAATAAAATTTATTTCACTTGATCCACGATAGCTTTGAATGCTTCTGGATTGTTTAGAGCTAAATCAGCAAGAACCTTACGATTCAATTTGATTTCTTTCTCATCTAATTTATGGATGAATTGGCTGTAGCTTAATCCAAACGGACGAACCGCTGCATTGATACGCTGAATCCAAATTCCTCTGTAAATTCTTTTCTTTTGTTTACGTCCTGAATAAGCGTGAACACCTGCTTTTTCAACGTGGTTTTTAGCAACCGTGTGAACGTTTTTTGCTCTACCAAAGAAACCTTTGGCGGCTTTGAGAATCTTCTTTCTTTTTGCTTTCGCTGCGACTTTGTTTTTACTGCGTGGCATAGTTTTTAAATTTTTTGGTGCCAGTGTCTGGTTTTATGCAGAACTTTTTTACTTAGCTACCGGGTTAAACGATTTGAACCTGTTTGGAAAATTCCAATTACATCATGGCTAAAAGATGCTTCACATTATCCAAGTCTCCTCTGTGAACTAATCCGTCTTTTGTTAAAGCACGTTTAGCTTTCGTGGATTTTTTGGTCAAAATGTGTCTCTTATAGGCATGCTTTCTCTTGATTTTTCCTGTTCCTGTAACTCTGAATCTCTTCTTTGCACTGGAATTTGTCTTCATTTTTGGCATGATCTACTTTATTTTGAATTAAACATTTTACTTATCAAAACAATCAGCTAAAGCTGATTGCTATTTTTTCTTTTTCGGATTGAAAAGGATAAACATTTTCTTTCCTTCCATTTCTGGTAATTTCTCCACAATACTGTAATCTTCGAGTGCCGTTGCGAATTTCAATAAAAGAATTTCACCTCTTTCTTTGAAAATAATCGTTCGACCTTTAAAGAATACATGCGCTCTCACTTTACAACCTTCTTCTAAAAATCCTTTGGCATGTTTCACTTTAAAATTGAAATCATGTTCATCCGTATTGGGTCCGAAACGAATTTCCTTCACAGAAATCTTCGCTTGTTTCGCCTTTTGTTCCTTCTGCTTTTTCTTCAGTTCATAAAGGAATTTTTTGTAATCAATAATCTTACAAACCGGAGGAACTGCATTTGGTGAAATTTCCACCAAATCTAATCCCAACTCATTTGCCATTTGTATAGCTGTTCCTGTTGAAACAACTTTCGCCTCTATTCCATCACCTACAACCCTTACTTCACGGGCAGTAATTCGGTGATTGATTTTGTGTAGATCTTCTTTTCTCTGACCTCCACGTGGCTTAAAAAACTTTTGCTCTGCGATATCCTTTGTATTTTGGTTACTTAATCAATTGTCGGCAACTTCTCTGCAATTTCTTTACGAACTATTTCTGCAAATTCTTCGAGTGTAAATGAACCCAAATCTCCGCTTCCATGTCTTCGTACAGAAACTCTGTTTTCTGCTGCTTCTTTCTCTCCAACGATGAGCATAAATGGTAATTTTGCTACCTCCGCATCACGGATTTTTTTACCTATTTTTTCGGCCCTTTCGTCAATGAGGCTGCGAATATCGTAATTATTCAGCAATTTCAAAACGTTTTGTGCATAGTCATTGTATTTATCGCTGATTGGCAAAATGATTGCTTGTTCTGGAGTTAACCATAAAGGGAAATTTCCAGCGCAATGCTCAATCAACACAGCCACAAAGCGTTCCAAAGACCCGAAAGGCGCACGATGAATCATTACTGGTCTATGCTTCTGATTATCACTGCCGGTATATTCTAATTCGAAACGTTCTGGAAGGTTATAATCAACCTGAATGGTACCTAATTGCCATTTTCGACCAATAGCATCACGAACCATAAAGTCCAATTTTGGGCCATAAAATGCTGCTTCACCATATTCGATGACGGTATTTAAACCTTTATCGTTGGCAGCTTGCATAATTGCCTTTTCGGCCTTTTCCCAATTTTCGGTTGAACCAATGTATTTGGAATGATCATCCTTATCGCGCAAAGAAATCTGAGCAGTATATTCTGTAAAATCTAAAGCTTTAAAAACATACAAAACCAAATCAATTACTTTCTTAAATTCTTCTTCTACTTGATCTGGACGGCAAAATAAATGCGCATCATCTTGAGTAAATCCTCGAACACGCGTCAGTCCATGTAACTCTCCGCTTTGCTCATAACGATAAACGGTTCCGAATTCGGCTAATCTTACGGGTAAATCTTTATAAGATTTTGGTGAAGCTTTATAAATCTCACAATGGTGAGGACAGTTCATCGGTTTTAAAAAAAACTCTTCTCCTTCTTGCGGAGTTTTGATAGGCTGAAAAGCATCTGCACCATATTTTTCATAGTGTCCAGATGTAACGTATAATTCTTTATTTCCGATATGAGGAGTAACCACAGGTTGATAACCCATTTTCATTTGTGCTTTTCGCATAAATTGCTCCAAACGCTCACGGATGGCAGTTCCTTTTGGTAACCACAATGGTAACCCCATTCCCACTTTTTGCGAGAAAGTGAAAAGTTCCATTTCTTTTCCAATTTTACGATGATCGCGTCTTTTGGCTTCTTCCAATAATTTTAGATAATCATCGAGGTCTTTTTGTTTAGTAAAAGTAATGGCGTAAATTCGAGTCAATTGTTTATTTTTCTCATCACCTTTCCAATAGGCACCAGCGATGGCCATTAACTTTACTGCTTTGATAAAACCAGTATGTGGAATATGTGGGCCACGACATAAATCGGTGAATTCTCCTTGCTGATAAAATGTAATTGAACCATCTTCTAAATTCTGAAGTAAATCCAATTTATATTCATCTCCTTTTTTTGTAAAATATTCTATAGCATCTGGCTTTGAAACGTCACTTCTGATATACGGAGTATTTCGTCTTGCTGCTTCTAAAATTTTGTTTTCAATTTCCTTAAAATCATTATCAGAAATGAATTGTCCGTTCATGTCTACATCATAATAGAATCCATTTTCGATTGGAGGACCAATTCCGAATTTAATTCCCGGGAATTTCGCTTCTAAAACCTCCGCCATTAAATGTGCAGAAGAATGCCAAAGTGTACTTTTCCCAGCATCATCTTCCCACTTAAGGAGTTTTAAATTTGAATCTTGATGGATAGGAAGTGTGACATCCACCACTTTTCCATCTAATTCGGCAGCCAAAATATTTCGGGCCAGACCTTCTGAGATGCTTGTGGCAATTTCTAAGGCAGTAATTCCTTTGGCATATTCTCGAATAGAGCCATCAGGTAATGTTATTTTGATCATAGATAATTATTCAATTTTAAGGTCTGCAAAGATAGATAATTTCCTCCTTTCTTTTTTCTTGATAAAAAAGAAACAAAAAATCAAGACTTATTTTCACTAGGCAAATTTTACTCTCAAACTTGCGACCTTTCAGGTGATTTCCTCGCGACCCGCTTCGGAACTTCCTGAAAGGTGCCCGCAGTTTGTTTCGTAAAAATTACCTCTTGAAAATAGATCAATCCTTATTTGAAATCGAGGATAACTAGAACATTATATTTTGTTCTCTTGTCTTAATAAAAATAAATTCAATAAAAAAAGCCCCGCGGTTGACGCGGGGCTTTCAATAATATAAAGTCTTCGGTTTAAGCGTTCTTATATCCATAGGTTACTACACAAAATCCTTTTTGAGGAACCATTTTAGGTTCTTCTTTTGATTTTGGAGGCAATACTTCTTGAATATATGCAGCTTCGGGAATATAATATTCAATGAAAACACGCTTTAATTTGGTTTCATTAATGCGTTTAATGTCTTCTTTTTTAACTTTTTCGTTTTTTTCGTCTGTTTTTCTGTTATAAAGTTCTACTTTTTTGGTCGTGTAAGCTTCATTTAAATCTTTGGTTTCAATTATCACTTCAGCTTTAAAGTCAGAAACTTCTTTCAAAAGAATTCTTTTTTCAGGATAATTTCCAGCTGCTTCTTTAGAAATATCATAAACACGAATCTTAATTCCAACTGGTGAACCATCGGCATTAAAACAAAGTTTATAATCGTTTCCGTTGAAAAGTAATACTTCAATCTCTTTCGTTTGGTCGTATTTCAAATAGTTAAAATGGGTAATTTTCGTGCCATCATAACGATAAGGCTTCAATTTTTCTCTAGTTTTTTCCTTGCTTTGTTCAACTTTACTAGTTTCTTCTATTGGCTGAGAGCCTTTTTTGTTAGCAATTTGAGCGACTGTTATCACTGATAACATGGTTGCAAACGTTGCGAATATTAATACTTTCTTTTTCATATGCCTAACAGATTAAATATTGGTAATTTTAGTACGAAGTGCAATCAATTTTTCTGCCATAGACTTAACTTCTTCAGGTTTAAGGCTAACTGCATAAGCTTCATCACCTTCATGACCCCTAACAGATTCAAGACTCATGTACAAATTGTGAATTCCTTTTAAGTCAGCAGAGAATTCTTCTAAGTCTTGTTCTTTATCCTTTACATTTCCTAAAGCTTTCAGAAGTGACTCTAATACGATCATTTGCTCAATAAGTTTACCACCAATATTAGTTTTATTTTTTTCGATAGCATCTTTAGATCCAAAATACATTCCTTCAACCCAAGCGCCCGCAAAAATAATTAATCCCAAATCTTGCTCTTTATTTTCATATAAGTAGTCGTCAGTTTGTTGTTGAATAACGAACATTATTTCAAAAATAGAATCTTTGTTACTAATATTCTTTTCGAAACGAGTTAACAATTCTTTTGAACCTGTAACTGTGCCTAATCCAACTTGATCACTCATTGCGTTTACGACTTTCATAATTTCACGAGCTTCCTTGGTTTTGTCACTAACGATAGCGTAGGCAAGATCGGCTGAATAAACACCATAGTTCACTTTTTGATAAAATGATTTAGTGTACTTATCTGCATTTTCAGCTGGATTACAAGCTGAATAATCAAACGTAAGACCTGCTTTATTAAAAATTTCAGCTATTTGAATTGCTGAAGGTAAAAAAACAGTAAATTCTTCACTATCCTCCGTGATTTCTTCTTCTACTTCATTATCTACTTCTGTAGCTTCAGAGGCTTTATTTTTTTCTTCGCCTCCACATGAGGTTAGAGCAAATGATACTGGAGCTAGCATCATCAGATAAATTAAAATGTTTTTTCCTTGCATAATAGTTTTAGTTAAGCGCTGCAAATTTAATCAAGTTTATTGAGATTTAGACATCTGAATAAAAAAAATCAGGTATTTAGTTTATTTTCATCCCAACCACCAAAACATCTGCAGTTATTGTGTAATTAGCACACCAGTCTTTCAGCTCTTTATCTGATATTTTGCGTTGGTCTGGCATTGTTTTTCCGAAAAAATTCTCGCGTAAAGTTAATAATCAATTATTTAGACATTTTTCAGCATTTTGGCTACCGAACTTATAATTAAGGCAAAAAACCAATAACCACTAATCCTAAAACTTAA
>CAMBFX010000064.1 GCA_945865695.1 Chryseobacterium gleum
TTGGATGAGAGTTATTCCAAAATAAATATCAATACTGCAACGGCCGAACAACTAAAAAATCATCCTTATATATATAAGTGGAATATCGCAAATGCAATTGTAAATTATAGAACTAAACACGGTAAATACAATAAGGTAGAAGATTTAAAGAAAACCGATTTGGTGACCGATGAAATATGCCGTAAAATTGCGCCTTATTTAATTTTTCAATGACACTAAAAGAACGCGTAAATACCACCATTCGTGATATCACAGATTTTCCAAAACCAGGAATACTATTTAAAGATATTACTCCAATTCTCGAAAATCCACAACTTTCTAAAGATATAGTTGAACATTTTTGTGAAGTTTTAAAACCCATGAAATTAGATGCAATTGTCGGAGTAGAATCTCGTGGTTTTTTATTCGGAATGCCTATTGCCATCGGTTTAGGAATTCCTTTCATTACAGTGCGTAAAAAAGGTAAATTACCTTACAAAACGGTTTCCTATAAATACGATTTGGAATACGGAAGCGCAGAAGTAGAAATGCATGTTGATTCCATTCAAAAAGGATGGAAAGTAATGGTTCACGATGATCTTTTGGCAACGGGCGGTACTGCAACCGCAGCCGCAGAATTGATAAAAATGCAAGGTGGAGAAGTAACGGGCTTTGCTTTTCTCGTAGAACTCAGCTTTTTAGCCGGTCGTGAAAAATTAAATTTTTACAACAAGAATATCATTAATTTAGTTGCCTTCTAACAATAAGAAATAATGGAATTTACGAAGACAGAAAATCAGAAAATGATCGCCCAAATGGCGAAGGATTTTGCAGAAAAAGAAATCAGACCCAACTTGATGAATTGGGATGAATCACAAGAATTCCCTCGTGATTTATTTCGCAAAGCAGGAGAATTAGGAATGATGGGTGTTTTGGTTCCCGAGCAATACGGTGGATCTGGATTTGGATATTTTGAATATATCTCTGTGATTGAAGAAATTTCTAAAGTATGTGGATCTGTTGGATTAAGTATTGCTGCTCATAATTCACTTTGCACAAACCATATTTTAGAATTCGGTAACGAAGACCAAAAGAAAAAATACCTTCCAAAATTAGCTTCGGGTGAATGGATCGGTGCTTGGGGATTGACAGAAGCAAATACTGGTTCTGATGCAATGCGTATGCAATGTGTGGCAAAAAAAGAAGGGGATCATTATATTATTAACGGAACTAAAAACTGGATAACTCATGGAATTTCTGGTGAAGTAGCGGTTGTATTAGTTCGCACAGGCGAATTGCTCGATTCTCACGGAATCACAGCATTCGTTATTGAAAGAACAACTCCAGGTTTCAAAGGAGGAAAGAAAGAAAATAAATTAGGAATGCGTTGCTCTGAAACGGCAGAAATGATTTTTGATAACTGTAAAGTTCACAAAGATCAAATTCTAGGCAAAGAAGGTGACGGATTCGTTCAGGCAATGAAAATTTTGGATGGTGGACGTATTTCTATCGGGACATTAGCCCTTGGTATTGCAAAAGGCGCTTTCGAAGCCGCAGTTAAATATTCAAAAGAAAGACACCAATTCGGTCAACCTATTTCCAATTTCCAAGGTATCGCATTCAAATTAGCCGATATGGGAACAGAAATAGAAGCTGCTGAATTATTATTATATCAAGCTGCTGATATGAAAAACCGACATGTTAAAATGACCAAAGAATCGGCAATGGCTAAATATTATGCTTCTGAAGTAGCGGTTCGTGTTTCAACTGAAGCCGTTCAGATTTTTGGAGGATACGGTTATACCAAAGATTTTCCAGTAGAAAAGTTCTACCGTGATTCAAAACTTTGCACAATAGGTGAGGGTACCTCTGAAATTCAGAAACTTGTAATCGCTCGTTCAGTGTTAAAAGAATAATATTAAATTTTTGGCTTTTCAAAAAAGAAAATCTACATTTGCAACCCAACTAATTAAAAAGGAAAAATAATGTTAATCATCCCAGTAAAAGAAGGCGAGTCAATTGACAAAGCATTAAAGAAGTATAAAAAGAAATACGAAAAAGTTGGTGTTATAAAACAACTTCGTGAGCGTCAAAGTTTTACCAAGCCTTCTATCAAAAGTAGACAGGAAATGATTAAAGCTAAATACAAACTTAAAATGCAATTAGCAGAAGTTTAAAACTATTCCGTGCAGAATAACGTAAAAGGGAGTCCAATCGGATTCCCTTTTTTTATGCATATAAATGAATTCATAGATTTTATTCAACAAGAGAAGCGAGGTTCCGTTCATACCATTACGGCTTATAAAAATGATTTACTCACTTTCGAAGAATATATTGCTAAGGAATTCGTAACACAATTAACTGAGGTCAATTATCAAATGATCAGATCTTGGATTGTTCAACTCATGGAAAACGATATTTCAGCAAAAACAGTTAATCGTAAAATTTCTACTTTAAAGAGTTTTTACAAATTCTTGGTTCGAAAAGAAGTGATTAAAGTCAATCCATTAAACAGAGTAATATCACCCAAAATTCCCAAACGTTTACCCAACTTTGTGGAAGAGAAAAAAATGTATAATCTATTTAACCATGTTCAATTCAAAGATGATTTCGAAGGTAAACAAGATAAACTTATTTTAGAGATTTTCTATTCTACTGGCATGCGTTTATCAGAACTCATAAATATAAGTAAATCAAATATTAATGACTCATCAATTAAAGTTTTAGGTAAAGGTAATAAAGAGCGCAGAATTCCTATAACAGAGAGAGTACTGAACTTGATTTCAGAATTTAAACATTCCATGAAGTCGTTAAATATTGAGCCAGAAAAAGACTTGCTATTTGTTTCAATAAAAGGTAAAAAATTAAACCCTAAATTTGTTTACAATAAAGTTAATTATTACCTTGCCCAGGTAACAAGTATGGACAAAAAAAGTCCCCACATTTTACGCCATACTTTTGCAACTCATCTTTTAAATAATGGAGCCGATATAAATGCAATTAAAGAATTACTGGGCCATTCAAGTCTTGCAGCAACTCAAGTTTATACCCACAATTCAATCGAGAAATTAAAGAATATTTATATAACCACACATCCGCTAGCCGGATAAAAAAACAAGGAGGTAATTATGGAAATCAAGGTACAGTCCATCCACTTCGATGCAGACAAAAAATTAGTAGATTTTATAAATGAAAAAGTAGCAAAATTAAGTACGCTTCATGAACATATAACGAACAGTGAGGTTTTCTTAAGGTTGGATAAAAATGAAACTGGAGACAATAAAATAGCCGAAATAAAACTTAAGGTTCCTGGAAAAGAGCTTTTTGCAAAACGACAATGCAAATCTTTTGAGGAGGCAATTGATCTATCTATTGAAGCTCTTCGAGCTCAAGTAAAAAAATATAAAGGCAAACAATTAAGTAAATAGAAATCAAGCCTTTATAATATAATCTCGTTTGACCTCAAAATTTATGGTCAATTTTTTGTACTTCAGGTAATGTTTCATACATTTGCAGACCTTTTTCGGAAAAGGTCTGTTTTCTTTTTGGCAGAATTCACCATGATTCTCTAATGAAAATAGTAAAACTTGCCGAAGTAGCTCAGTTGGTAGAGCAGCTGATTTGTAATCAGCTGGTCGGCGGTTCGAGTCCGTTCTTCGGCTCTGAGTTTGAAATGTTGAGAAAGAAAACTAGAATTTTTACGACATGTAGAAATTTAAAGTTTGATTTTCAACTAACGTTCTTTTAAAAACTGGAGGGGATATACCAGAGTGGCCAAATGGGGCAGACTGTAAATCTGCTGTCTACGACTTCGGTGGTTCGAATCCATCTGTCCCCACAAATGGCTTTGAACATATTTTAAGCGGGAGTAGCTCAGTTGGTAGAGCATCAGCCTTCCAAGCTGAGGGTCGCGGGTTCGAGTCTCGTCTCCCGCTCAAATGTTTTAGGTCCTGAAACACTAAGCGTCAAAGGCCGAGGACAAAAAGTCTAAAGCTGATGTAGCTCAGTGGTAGAGCACTTCCTTGGTAAGGAAGAGGTCACGGGTTCAAGTCCCGTCATCGGCTCTTTAAAAATGGAATTGAAAAGTGAAGTTGGAGAATGAAAAGTAATGATTGAAAAAAGTAAAATTGTAAATTAAAAAAACAAAATAATTTAAATAACACGCAACTATGGCTAAAGAAAATTTTGACCGATCTAAACCTCACGTAAACATCGGAACAATCGGACACGTTGACCACGGCAAAACTACACTTACTGCTGCTATCACTACAGTTTTGGCTGCTAAAGGACTTGCTGTATTGAGAGATTTCTCTTCTATCGATAACGCTCCTGAAGAAAAAGAAAGAGGTATTACAATTAATACTTCTCACGTTGAATATAACACTATGACTCGTCACTACGCTCACGTAGACTGTCCAGGTCACGCGGATTATGTGAAGAACATGGTAACTGGTGCCGCTCAAATGGACGGTGCAATTTTAGTAGTTGCAGCAACTGATGGGCCAATGCCACAAACTCGTGAGCATATCCTTTTAGGTCGTCAGGTTGGAGTTCCTCGTTTAGTTGTTTTTATGAATAAAGTGGATGCAGTTGACGATCCTGAGTTATTAGAATTAGTTGAAATGGAAGTAAGAGAACTACTTTCTTTCTATGGTTATGATGGTGACAACACTCCAGTTATCGCTGGTTCTGCTCTTGGTGCACTTAACGGTGAACCGAAATGGGTTGCTACAGTTGAAGCTTTGATGGATGCTGTTGATTCTTATATTGAAATCCCTCCACGTGATATTGAGAAGCCTTTCTTGATGCCAGTAGAAGATGTTTTCACAATTACTGGTCGTGGTACAGTTGCTACAGGCCGTATCGAGACAGGAATCATCAATGTTGGTGATGAAGTTGAGATTTTAGGAATGCAGGAATTAAGTACTAAGTCAGTTATTACTGGTGTTGAGATGTTCCGTAAGTTATTGGATCGTGGTCAAGCTGGAGATAACGTTGGTTTATTGCTTCGTGGTATTGACAAAGATTCTATTCGTAGAGGAATGGTTGTTGCTAAGCCAGGATCTATCACTCCTCATACTATTTTCAAGGCTGAGGTTTATGTATTGAAAAAAGAAGAGGGTGGACGTCACACTCCATTCCATAATAAATATCGCCCGCAATTCTATTTACGTACAACTGACGTAACAGGAGAAATCGTGTTACCAGAAGGACGTGAAATGGTTATGCCAGGTGATAACGTAACTATCACAGTTAACCTAATTATGCCTGTAGCAATGGACAAAGGTCTACGTTTCGCGATTCGTGAAGGTGGACGTACCGTTGGTGCTGGTCAGGTTACTGAGATCATTAAGTAATTCCAATCGTAAAAAATAGCCGGTAGAAATGCCGGCTTTTTATACGGGTGTAGTTCAACGGTAGAATAGCGGTCTCCAAAACCGTTGATCTTGGTTCGAATCCAGGCACCCGTGCCAGGAGACATAATTAATAAGAATAAAAAGTGGCTAGATTTATTACATATATAGAAGAAACAATTCAAGAACTAGTTCACAAAGTGAGCTGGCCAACTTGGAAGGAATTGCAAAGTAGTGCCATTATTGTGCTTATTGCATCTGTAATGATTGCCATGATAGTTTTCGTTATGGACTTCATTTTTGGTATCCGTCCTGCTGATAGTGCTTGGAAGGGTATTTTGGGTTTCTTTTATAACATGATGCAATAATTGTAAACCGGAGGTAGGTATGGTTGATATTGATAAAAAATGGTATGTTGTCCGAGCCGTTAGTGGTAAGGAAAAGAAAGTTCGTGAGTATATCCAAATGGAGATGACTAGAATGGGCTATGCTGATTATGTACCACAAGTATTAATTCCTACAGAGAAAATTTACCAAATTAGAAATGGTAAAAAGATAAGTAAAGAAAGAAGTTTTTTCCCTGGTTATATATTAATTGAGGCTTCACTAACTGGTGAAATCATTCACGCAATCAAAAATATCACTAACGTGATAGGCTTCCTGGGTGCGGAAAAAGGTGGTGATCCAGTTCCTCTCCGTCAGACAGAAGTCAACCGAATTTTAGGTAAGTTCGATGAACTGTCTGAGAGTGAAGCAGAGATCAACATTCCTTTTATCGTAGGTGAATCGGTAAAAGTGATTGACGGTCCTTTCAATAATTTCACTGGAGTTATTGAAGAAATCAATGAAGAAAAGAAGAAACTAAAAGTCATGGTAAAGATCTTCGGACGTAAAACTCCACTTGAACTTAATTACATGCAAGTAGAAAAGGAAGTCTAAAAGTTAATTTAAAAGTAAAATGGCAAGAGAAATTACAGGATTCATTAAGTTACAGGTAAAAGGTGGTGCGGCTAATCCAGCTCCTCCAATTGGTCCTGCACTTGGATCCAAAGGTGTAAATATTATGGAGTTCTGCAAACAATTTAATGCAAGAACCCAAGAGAAAGCAGGAAAAGTTCTTCCTGTTATTATCACAGTTTATAATGATAAATCCTTTGACTTTATCATCAAGACTCCACCAGTTGCAGAGCAATTGAAAGAAGTAACAAAAATTAAATCTGGATCAGCTGAATCTAATCGTAAAAAATTAGGAAACGTAAATTGGGAACAAGTACGTAAAATCGCTGAAGAAAAAATGCCAGATTTAAATTGCTTCACAATTGAATCAGCAATGAGTATGGTGGCTGGAACTGCTCGTAGTATGGGTATTAATGTAACTGGTGATAAACCGTTTTAATTTTATAAATTATGTCAAAGTTAACTCGTAAGCGTAAAAGCGTAGTCGGTAAAGTTGAAGCCGGTAAATCTTATCAATTGGCAGATGCTGCTAAATTGGTTAAAGATGTTACTACTACCAAATTTGATTCATCTGTGGATATCGCAGTGCGTCTTGGTGTGGATCCTCGTAAAGCAAATCAAATGGTAAGAGGAACTGTTTCTTTACCTCACGGTACAGGAAAAACTGTAAAAGTTTTGGTTCTTTGTACTGCAGATAAAGAAAAAGAAGCAAAAGATGCAGGAGCAGATTTTGTTGGATTAGATGAATACATCGAAAAAATTAAAGGTGGATGGACTGCTGTTGATGTTATTATCACAATGCCTTCTGTTATGGGAAAAGTAGGTGCTTTAGGTAGAATTCTAGGACCTCGTGGTTTAATGCCAAACCCAAAAACAGGAACTGTAACTATGGATATAGGCAAAGCGGTTACAGATGTTAAAGCTGGTAAAATCGACTTCAAAGTTGATAAAACTGGTATCGTTCACACCTCTGTTGGCAAAGCTTCTTTTGAAGCAGATAAATTGGCCGACAATATCAACGAGCTGTTACAAACTCTCATAAAACTTAAGCCATCATCAGCAAAAGGTCAATACATCAGAAGTGTATTTATCTCTAGCACGATGAGCCCAGGAATCGAGGTCGATACCAAAGGACTGGTTGCTTAATTAAATTATTAACCTCGAAAATTAACAAGATGAAAAAAGAAGAAAAAACAAAAGTAATTGCTGAATTAGTAGAAAAGTTGAACTCAAACAACAAAATCTATTTAGCAGATTGTTCTTCTTTAACTGTAGAAAAAGTTAACCAGTTTAGACGTTCCTGCTTCCAACAGAACATCTCTATTACTGTTGTTAAAAACACTTTGCTTGAGAAAGCATTGGAAAGAGCTGCAGATAGTCGTTTAACAGAATTAATTCCTGCATTAAAAGGAGCTACTGCACTTATGTTTACAGAGGTAAGTAGTGCACCGGCTAAGTTGATAAAGGAGTTCAGAGCAAAGAAAAACGAAAAACCGACATTAAAAGCGGCTTTCGTTGAAGAAACCATTTATATTGGAGATAGCCAATTAGAAACTCTTGCTAATATCAAGAGTAAAAATGAACTTATCGCTGATGTGGTGGCATTGCTTCAATCACCTGCTAAACGTGTTCTTTCTGCACTTCAAAACAATGCAGAAAAGAAAGACGCAGCTTAACTAAAACAGTTGAAGATAAAAAAAGTAATAAAGTAGTAATTTTTAAAAAATAAACAAAATGGCAGACGTAAAAGCAATTGCTGAACAGTTAGTAAATTTAACTGTTAAAGAAGTGCAAGAATTATCAACAATTTTGAAAGATGAGTATGGTATCGAACCAGCAGCTGCAGCAGTTGTGGTTGCAGGTGGTGGTGGAGCTGCTGTTGAAGAGAAAACAGCATTTGATGTTATCTTAAAAAGCGGTGGTGGAAACAAACTTGCAGTTGTTAAATTGGTTAAAGAATTAACCGGACTTGGATTGAAAGAAGCGAAAGACCTCGTTGATGGTGCCCCTGGTAAAATTAAAGAAGGAGTTTCTAAAGAAGAAGCTGCAACTTTAAAAGATAGACTAGTTGAGGCAGGAGCAGAAGTTGAGATTATTTAATATTATTCATAAATAACTACGGTTTAGGGACTTACCATTTTAGGTAAGACCTAAACCTTTTGTCGTTTATAGATAGCAACAATAAATTGGTTTTGGTTTTTAATTTTTAATTCCGTCAACCTTGGCAAATAGCAATAATAAGCGAATTAATTTCGCACAGAGCAAAAGCTCCATTCCTTACCCGGATTTCCTCGAAATCCAGTTAAAGTCTTTCCAAGAATATTTCCAGTTGGAAACAACTCCGGATAATCGTGCTCAGGAAGGCTTGTTCAAAGTATTCAGTGAAAATTTCCCAATTACCGATACACGAAATCAATTCGTATTGGAGTTTTTGGATTATTTTATTGATCCACCTCGTTACACGATTACCGAGTGTATCGAAAGAGGTTTAACGTACAGCGTGCCTCTAAAAGCAAAATTGAAATTGTATTGTACCGACCCTGAACACGAAGATTTCGAAACTATCGTGCAGGATGTTTATTTAGGTACAATTCCGTATATGACTCCCAAAGGATCTTTCGTGATCAATGGAGCAGAGCGTGTAATCGTTTCTCAGTTGCATCGCTCTCCAGGTGTGTTCTTCGGTCAAAGCCGTCACGCTAATGGAACAAAACTTTATTCTGCGAGAATTATTCCTTTCAAAGGATCGTGGATAGAGTTCGCAACCGACATCAACAATGTGATGTACGCGTATATTGATAGAAAGAAAAAGCTTCCTGTTACTACTCTTTTTAGAGCAATCGGATTCCAATCTGATCGTGAAATTCTAGAGATTTTTAACCTAGCAGATGAATTAAAAGTTTCTAAGAAAGCTTTGAAGGATTCAGTGGGTAGAAAATTAGCTGCACGTGTACTTCGTACATGGGTTGAGGATTTCGTTGATGAAGATACTGGCGAGGTTGTTTCTATTGAGAGAAATGAAGTTTTAATTGAACGTGAAACTATTCTTGAAGATCAACATATCGATTTAATTGTTGATTCAGGAGTGAAAGCGGTGATTCTTCATAAACAAGAAACAAATTCAGCCGATTTCTCAATTATCTATAATACTTTACAAAAGGATACTTCTAACTCAGAAAAAGAAGCTGTAGAGTATATCTATCGGTTATTACGTAATGCAGAACCACCAGATGAGGAAACGGCTCGTTCGGTAATTGAAAAATTATTCTTCTCTGAACAACGTTATGATTTAGGAGAAGTAGGTCGTTACAGAATAAATAAAAAATTAGGATTAAACATCGATAAAAGTACTCGTGTATTGACGAAAGAAGATATTATCATGATTGTGAAATATCTAATTGAGTTGATTAACGCGAAAGCTGATGTGGATGATATAGACCATTTATCAAACAGACGTGTTCGTACGGTTGGTGAACAGTTGTATTCTCAATTCGGTGTTGGTCTTGCTCGTATGGCAAGAACTATTCGTGAGCGTATGAATGTTCGAGATAACGAAGTATTTACTCCGATTGATTTGATTAACGCGAAAACACTTTCGTCTGTTATTAATTCGTTCTTCGGAACAAATCAGTTGAGCCAATTCATGGATCAAACGAATCCGCTTGCAGAAATCACTCACAAAAGAAGACTTTCTGCCCTTGGGCCAGGAGGACTTTCCAGAGAGAGAGCCGGTTTCGAGGTTCGTGACGTTCACTATACTCACTATGGCAGACTTTGTACTATAGAAACACCAGAAGGACCAAACATCGGCTTGATTTCTTCATTATGTGTTTTTGCAAAAGTAAATCGTTTAGGATTTATCGAAACTCCGTATAATAAAGTTGAAAACGGTGCAGTTAAAATTCATGAAAAACCAACTTACTTAAGCGCAGAAGAAGAAGATTCTGAAATGATTGCTCAGGCAAATATTGCTATTGACGAAAAAGGAAAATTAACTGAAGATAAAATTATTGTTCGTCAAATCGGAGATTTCCCTGTAGTGGAACCAAAAGACGTTACATTAATTGACGTAGGTGCAAATCAAATTGCATCAATCGCAGCATCTTGTATTCCATTCTTAGAGCATGATGATGCTAACCGTGCATTGATGGGCTCTAACATGCAACGTCAAGCTGTGCCGTTATTACGTCCACAAGCACCAATTGTTGGAACAGGTATCGAAGAGTTGATTGCAAGAGATTCTCGGGTGCTATTCAATGCTGAAGGTGATGGCCATGTTGAGTATGTTGATGCAAATATGATTACCATCAAGTACGATAGAAGCGAAGAAGAGCGTTTTGTGAGTTTTGAAGGTGATTCTAAAACTTATATTTTAACTAAATTCCAAAAAACGAATCAAAGTACAACTATCAATCTTAAGCCAATTGTAAAAAAGGGCGAAAAGGTTTTCAAAGGACAAGTTCTTTGTGATGGTTATGCAACTGAAGATGGAGAATTAGCTTTGGGAAGAAACTTGAAAGTAGCATTCATGCCATGGAAAGGTTACAACTTTGAGGATGCAATTGTTATCTCAGAAAGAATCGTTAGAGATGATATTTTTACCTCTATCCATATTGATGAATATTCATTGGAAGTAAGAGAGACTAAACGAGGAATGGAAGAACTTACTGCGGATATTCCAAACGTAAGTGAAGAAGCAACTCGTGATCTAGATGAAAACGGAATGATTCGTATTGGTGCAGATGTGAAAGAAGGAGATATTCTTATTGGAAAAATCACTCCTAAAGGAGAAACGGATCCATCACCAGAAGAAAAACTTTTACGTGCTATTTTTGGTGACAAAGCAGGCGATGTGAAAGATGCTTCATTAAAAGTAGGTCCTTCTATACGTGGAGTTGTAATCAATAAAAAACTTTTCTCTAGAGCGGTAAAAGATAAAAAGACAAAAACTCAAGAAAAGCCAGTAATAGATCAATTGGACAAAGAGTTCGAAAAAGAAGTTGCTGATTTGAAAGAGATTTTATCAGACAAATTATTGAAAATAATCGGTGAAGAGAAATCTGCTGGGGTATTCAATAATTTCAAAGAAGAAGTAATTAAAAAAGGAGTGAAGTTTGCTCAAAAATCATTAATGTCGATTGATTACACTGTTATTAGTCCTTCTAATTGGACAACAGTTTCAACACTCAACGTTTTAATCGCTCGCTTACTTCATAACTACAGCATTAAGTACAATGATTTATTAGGAATCTACAAGCGTAAGAAATTCCAAATTACGGTTGGAGATGAATTACCAACGGGTATTGTGAAATTGGCTAAAATTTATCTTGCTCAAAAACGTAAGTTGAGAGTAGGAGATAAGATGGCTGGTCGTCATGGTAACAAAGGTGTAGTGGCAAGAATTGTTCGTGATGAAGACATGCCGTTCCTAGAGGATGGGTCAACAGTTGATATCGTTCTTAATCCATTAGGAGTACCTTCCCGTATGAACCTTGGTCAGATTTATGAAACAGTTCTTGCTTGGGCAGGACAAAAATTAGGATTGAAATTCGCAACTCCAATTTTTGATGGTGCTTCATTAGATCAGATTAATCAATATACCGATCAAGCTGGTGTTCCTAGATTCGGAAGAACATATTTGTATGACGGAGGAACAGGAGATAGATTCGATCAACCAGCTACCGTGGGAATCATTTATATGATTAAACTTTCTCACATGGTTGATGATAAAATGCATGCGCGTTCAATCGGACCATATTCACTCATTACGCAACAACCTCTTGGTGGTAAAGCACAGTTTGGTGGTCAGCGTTTTGGTGAGATGGAGGTTTGGGCAATCGAAGCATTCGGTGCTTCTCATATACTTCAGGAAATTCTTACAGTTAAATCGGATGATGTTGTGGGTCGTGCGAAGACTTATGAAGCAATCGTTAAAGGTGAGAACTTGCCAACCCCAGGAATTCCAGAATCATTCAATGTATTGTTGCATGAATTAAGAGGACTAGGTTTAAATATTTCATTAGAGTAATTTCGATTAACCATATCTGTAAAACATGGCTTTCAGAAAAGACAACAAACAAACTCGTAACGATTTTAATAAAATCGTGATCAGCCTTGCATCACCCGAAGCTATTCTTGAGCGTTCGAGTGGTGAAGTGTTGAAACCAGAAACGATAAATTATCGTACCTACAAACCCGAGAGAGACGGATTATTCTGTGAAAGAATTTTCGGGCCGGTAAAGGATTATGAATGTCACTGTGGAAAATACAAAAGAATCCGATACAAAGGAATCGTTTGTGACCGTTGCGGTGTTGAGGTAACAGAGAAAAAAGTTCGTAGAGAGCGTATGGGACATATTTCCCTAACCGTTCCTGTGGCGCATATCTGGTATTTCCGTTCACTTCCAAATAAAATCGGTTATCTTCTTGGATTACCGTCTAAGAAATTAGATCAAATTATTTATTACGAGCGTTACGTGGTAATTCAGCCAGGTATTGCAACTAATTCTGAAGGAAATCCATTAGCGGTTCTAGATTATATCACAGAAGAAGAATATTTAGATATTCTAGAAAAACTTCCGAAAGAAAACCAATATTTAGAGGAAAACGATCCAAATAAATTCATCGCGAAGATGGGTGCTGATGCACTTCATGATTTATTGCGTAGAGTGAAATTGGATGAACTTTCTTATGATTTACGTCACAAAGCAAATACTGAAACGTCTCAACAGAGAAAAAGTGAAGCTTTAAAGCGTCTTCAAGTAGTAGAAGCTTTCCGTGATGCAAACTCAAGAATTGTAAATAAGCCAGAGTGGATGATTATTAAAGTGGTTCCGGTGATTCCACCAGAATTACGCCCATTAGTTCCGCTTGATGGTGGTCGTTTTGCTACATCCGATTTAAACGACCTTTACAGACGTGTAATCATTCGTAACAATCGTTTGAAACGTCTATTAGAAATTAAAGCTCCAGAAGTAATTCTTCGTAATGAAAAACGTATGCTTCAAGAGGCTGTCGATTCATTATTTGACAATTCAAGAAAATCTTCTGCAGTTAAAACAGAATCAAATCGTCCATTGAAATCCCTTTCTGATTCATTGAAAGGAAAGCAAGGACGTTTCCGTCAAAACTTACTTGGAAAACGTGTAGATTATTCAGCACGTTCGGTAATTGTTGTTGGACCAGAATTGAAATTACACGAGTGTGGTCTTCCAAAAGATATGGCTGCTGAGCTTTTCAAACCGTTTATCATTCGTAAAATGATTGAAAGAGGTATTGTTAAGACAGTTAAATCTGCAAAAAAAATCGTTGATAGAAAAGAGCCTGTTGTTTGGGATATTTTGGAAAATGTATTAAAAGGACATCCTGTTCTTCTCAATCGTGCCCCAACACTTCATAGATTGGGTATTCAAGCTTTCCAACCTAAACTTATCGAGGGAAAAGCAATTCAGCTTCACCCGTTAGTTTGTACAGCATTCAACGCGGATTTTGATGGTGACCAAATGGCAGTTCACGTTCCACTAGGAAACGCTGCAATTTTGGAAGCCCAATTATTGATGCTAGCCTCTCACAATATTTTGAACCCAGCCAATGGTGCTCCAATTACTGTTCCTTCTCAGGATATGGTGCTTGGTTTGTATTACATTACCAAGGGTAAAAAATCAACTCCAGAGGAGATTGTTAAAGGCGAAGGAAAAACTTTTTATTCTCCAGAAGAAGTTATCATTGCCTACAATGAAAAGCGTCTTGATTTGCATTCTCACATTAAAGTTAGAACGGCAGATTTAGATGAAAAAGGAAATGCTATTGAAAGAATTATCGAGACTACAACTGGTCGCGTAATGTTCAATGAAGTTGTTCCAGCTGAAGCAGGATATATCAATGAATTATTAACGAAGAAATCTCTTCGTGATATTATTGGTCACGTTTTGAAATCAGCAGGGAATGCTAAGACAGCGAAATTTCTTGATGATATAAAAGATTTAGGATACTATATGGCTTTCAAAGGAGGATTATCATTCAACTTGGATGATGTAATTATTCCTGCAGAGAAAGAGAAAATGGTTCTTGAAGCGAAGAAACAAGTGGATGAAGTTCTCATGAACTATAACATGGGTCTTATCACCAACAATGAGAGATATAATCAGATTATTGATATTTGGACGCATACGAATTCTCGTTTGACTCATATCTTGATGGATAAATTAAAGAATCACCGTCAGGGATTCAACAGTATCTACATGATGTTTGACTCAGGAGCACGTGGTTCTAAAGAACAAATTCGTCAGTTATCTGGTATGCGTGGATTGATGGCGAAACCACAAAAATCAGGTGCCGGATCACAGGAGATTATTGAAAATCCAATCTTATCTAACTTTAAAGAAGGATTAACGATTTTGGATTATTTCATCTCTACTCACGGTGCACGTAAAGGTCTTGCCGATACTGCATTGAAAACGGCAGATGCTGGTTACTTAACGCGAAGATTGGTTGACGTTGCTCAAGATGTAATTATCAATTCTGATGACTGTGGTACACTAAGAGGATTAGTGGCTACTTCATTGAAGAAAAATGATGAAATTGTTGAGACATTAAATGATCGTATTCTTGGAAGAACATCTGTTCATGATATTTTCCACCCGGAAACCGGAGAATTGATTGTTAGCGCAGGTGACGAAATTGATAATGATGTTGCAGCTATTATTGAAAAAGCTGAAATTGAAGAAGTAGAAATACGTTCGGTATTAACTTGTGAGATGAAACGTGGTGTTTGTTCCAAATGCTATGGACGAAGTCTTGCAAATGGTAGAATGGTTCAAATTGGAGAAGCTGTTGGTGTTATTGCTGCACAGTCAATCGGTGAGCCAGGAACACAGTTAACACTACGTACATTCCACGTTGGAGGTACTGCATCGAATATTGCTGACGAATCAGATTTGAAAGCAAAAATCGGTGGAAGAATCGAATTTGAAGAATTAAGAACGGTAGTTAAGAAAGACGCAGAAGGAAATAATATTGATGTAGTAATTGGCCGTTCAGGTGAAATGAAAATCGTTGATGTGAATACTGGAATCGTTTTAACTACTTCAAATATTCCTTATGGTTCACATTTGGTAACTAAGAATGGAAAAGTACTTGAAAAAGGTGATGTGATTTGTCGTTGGGATCCATATAACGCAGTAATCTTATCTGAGATTAATGGTATCATTGAATTTGATGCTATTGAAGAAGGAGCTACTTTCCGTGAGGAAGTTGATGAGCAAACTGGTTTCCGCGAAAAAGTAATTACTGAAAGTCGTGATAAGAAAAAGAATCCGGCAATCAAGGTACTTGACGCTAAAACAAAAGAAGAAGTTAAGTTTTATAACTTACCTGTTGGCGCGCATATCATCGTAAATGAGTCGCAAAAGATTGAAGCAGGTGATATTTTGGTGAAGATTCCTCGTATCTCTGGTAAGTCTGGGGATATCACAGGAGGTTTACCTCGTGTTACCGAGCTATTCGAGGCTAGAAATCCTTCAAATCCTGCTGTTGTAGCTGAAATTGATGGAATAGTATCCTTCGGAAAAGTTAAGCGTGGAAATCGTGAAATTGCGGTAGAAAGCAAAACAGGTGAAATCAGAAAATATTTAGTTCCACTTTCTCGTCATATTCTTGTTCAAGAAAATGACTTTGTGAAAGCAGGAAGTTCATTGTCTGACGGAGCTACTTCTCCTTCTGATATTCTAGAAATTGAAGGTCCTACAAAAGTTCAGGAGTATATCGTAAACGAAATTCAAGAGGTTTATCGATTACAAGGTGTGAAGATTAATGATAAACACTTTGAAGTAATCGTTCGCCAAATGATGCGTAAGGTGATGATTACTGATCCAGGAGATACTCGTTTCTTAGAAAATGCTTCTGCTAGTAAGGCAGATTTCTTAGAGGAAAACGATTCTCTTTACGGTAAAAAATATGTATTGGATTCAGGTGACTCGGCTAATTTAAAATCAGGACAAATTGTTTCTGCTCGTAAATTACGCGATGAAAACTCGATGTTGAAGAGAAAAGATAGAAAGCCGGTTGAAGCAAGAGATGCTGTACCTGCAACTTCTACTCCGATGCTTCAGGGTATCACAAGAGCTTCCTTACAAACCAATAGCTTTATTTCGGCTGCTTCCTTCCAGGAAACAACCAAAGTATTAAATGAAGCTGCTATTGCAGGTAAAGAAGATTATTTGATGGGATTAAAAGAAAACGTTATCGTTGGACATTTGATTCCTTCAGGAACAGGTTTCAGAGATTTCCAAAATGTAATCGTTGCAAATAAGGAAACTTATGAGAGAATGGTTTCTACAAAGGAAAAAGATGAAATTACAATGGAAGATTAATTTTATTAAGATTTAAATACAAAGCCTCCTGAAAAGGGGGCTTTTTTTTTGAGTATGGTTTTTAATTCGCCCTCACCGGAACTTCCATATAGAAAATAGGAATGGCCACTTCAAATTGAGTGCCGTCAAATAATCTTTTGAACGTATAAATTCCTTTCATACTTCCAATTTCGCTGTCCAAATTACAAGCCGATTCGTATTGGTAATTTTCGCCTGATTCTAAAATAGGTAATTGTCCCACTACGCCTTCACCATCAACAATACGTTTTCCAGAGAGAGAATCCCAAATTTCCCAATGACGATTTAACAATTGTACAGTAAATGGATTTTGATTCTCAATTCTTATCTGATAAGAAAAAATAAAATAATCATTTTCAGGATTGGAATAATCCTCCATGAATCGGGTAGTGACACTAACCTTTATACCTTCGGTAACTTCAGTAACCATAGCAAGCAGATTTAACGTTCAGGGTAAATGTAGTAAATCCAATAACCGCTTTTCAGGAGGGTGCCTGATTAGTTTTACACAACTTAAAAGTGAATAGAAGTGAAAGGTTTGTAGCCAATTATTCGGTCGTAATTATTAGTTATATCTCTGAAATACACAAAAATAGAGTA
>CAMBFX010000065.1 GCA_945865695.1 Chryseobacterium gleum
GAATATTTTTTAAAATTTTTGAGATTAGAAATTCGCATTATTCGTTTAGATTCGTTCTCCTTTCCTTCTTGTTTTTCAAAACCACTCTCATCATCATCAGCAGGTCGAAAAGCTTTTTTTCCATTCGATTGTTTTGATTTTTTATTGGATAATTCTTTTTCACAGTTTGTTTCAGGTAAATTATACCAATAATGACTTCGGTTATGTACCCAGCCGAATGCTCGTGTATCATTGAATAAACTTTTATCTCCCGTCATGTAAAGCGATTCAAAATAATTGTCTTTTTTTTCTGAATAAATGGAATCCTTTAAATTGTTTTCTGGCCAACGATGCGGTGTCCATGGAATTTCTGCAGTCTCGTAACCACTATCACTGGTAAAATTTATAACATTTAAAAATAATCGCAAACCTATAAAATTATTTCGTAAATTCATTTTATAATTATCCTCCCAATTATGCCAATGTAAACCACCTGCCCAACCACCCATAAAAGTGGTGGCCCATAAATCGGTATGAAATTCATTTTCGTTGCATTCTTGTAAATATTCGGTTGACCAAGTTCCCATTTCTCCAATGATAGTTGGTTTTTCGAATCGTTTAAATATTCCATAACCTGGTGTGACATTTATACCGCCAAATCGTCCGCCAATATTTCTAGTTCTATCTTCGGCATAAGGATGATAATCGTTGAAATCGGCAATGGGCATAATGGGATCGTTGGCTACATGTGCACCTACATCTGCTGTATAACAACTTCCAATTAGAAATGGATAACTTAAATCATTCTGAATATAATTTTTAATTTCTAAAAACCATTTTGCCACATCATTTCGAAAAGCGGTATCTGTAAAATAAGGATGGTGTGCAGGTGCATCTGTAATATTTGCCGCCATTTCATTCAATTCACTCATGGGTTGAATTCCTGCAATCATTCTAGAATATCCCCAACGAGATAACATGTATCGAATTTTTCGTTTATATATTTTTATTGCGTCTTCATTGGTGAAGAATTCTTCGGGAGTATTTAATTTTAAATAAACATGATAAGGATTATTTGGCCATGCTAATGCATCATTCCCATATGGATTTCTTGCCATGAATGCAGTATGAACTTGTTGTAACCAGAGTATATAAATATTTTTCTCATGACATAAATTCACTGTTTGATCAAATTCCCAAGCGAAATTCATATTCATTGAATAATCATTTAGTTTTTCCCATTCCAGAGCATCTGCCCATTCGCCATGCATAAGGCGAACTAAATTCCCCCCATTAAAAGCTAAATCTGAAATGTATTCCCGTTGTAATTGATAACCTAATGGCGGCTGTTCTCTTGTTGGACCTGTTCCTTCTGGTTTAATTGAATTTGGAAGGTCAGCAATAGGAATATTTTGTCCTATACCGAAAAAATTAATTCCATTTTCAAATTGCAATAGTCTTTTATTTTTTGAAACACTAGTGATAAATCCATTTGACTTTCCTGTAACACAAATAAATTCAAATGTAGGTAGTGAATATTTTAATTCGCCATTTAACTGAATATTTATGGTGCAAGACCATCTTCCCTTTTTATTGGGCGCAAATCGAACGCGAAAATTAAATATAGAGGTGTCTTTTTTCCATGAGCCATGTTTGAATCGTAAGTCGTCATTTTTTACATTAAACTCTTCGTAATAAAATGCATCTCTTTCCACAAGAGTTATTGTTTCATTTCCGTTAGATTTTTTAAATGATTGATCTTTTTCATTGTGACTAAAGGCAGCTGTTATTTTAAGTTGATCTGGGTCGAATGGATTAAGGCCTCTACCTTTTCTTAGAAAATTGGAAATTAATATTTGTGCATCATCCGGTAAGTTAATTCCAATTTCTAATTTTTCAAATTGTTCCACTTTTCCATTTGCTTCTTTCATATAAAATGCAATGGGAATAGTAGAAAAAGTGGTCACGCCTCGAATAGAATCGTTTGCGACATAATTTTGGATCCACTTCGAATAATGAATTGGAACAGTTATATGTTGAGCATTACACTTAGGGCTAATACCAACAAATAATGAAAAACTAAAAATGAAAAATAACACTCTTTTCATCCCTCTAAAGTACAAATTTTCCCATTAAATCCTCAGAAAAAGAAAGAATTAACAATGGCTAATAAATAGGTTTGCACATTCTCGAATAAATACACATCTTTGTTCAAAGTATAAAACAAAACCTTATGTCAAATAATCTTTTAAAAGGAAAAAGAGGAATCATTACTGGTGCTTTAGATTCCAATTCTATTGCTTGGAAAGTGGCTGAAAAAGCGCACGAACAAGGTGCAACTTTTGTATTGACCAATGCCCCCATTGCCATGCGTATGGGTGAAATCAATAAATTAGCTGAAGCAACAAAATCACAAATTGTTCCTGCGGATGCAACGAGTGTAGAAGAATTGACAAATCTTTATATAAAATCACAAGAAATTTTAGGTGGAAAAGTGGATTTTGTACTTCATTCTATTGGAATGAGTGTAAACATCCGTAAAAACATTCCTTATACTGAATCAAATTATGAATATTTCATGAAAGGAATTGATGTTTCAGCTATGTCCTTTCATAAGATGTTAGCAGTAGCAAAAAAATTAGATGCTATCAATGAAGGTGGAAGTGTGGTGGCATTGTCGTATATGGCTGCGCAACGTACTTATCCTTTTTATACGGATATGGCCGATATCAAAGCGATGTTAGAATCGATTGCAAGAAGTTTCGGATATCATTACGGTAGAGATAAAAAAGTTCGTATCAATACGGTTTCTCAATCTCCAACAAAAACTACTGCTGGAACAGGAATAAAAGGCTTCAGCGATTTTTATGATTATGCTGAATCAATTGCTCCATTGGGAAATGCTTCTGCCGAAAGTTGTGCTGATTTTTGTGTGGCACTATTTTCTGATTTAACTAGAATGGTAACTATGCAAAATATTTATCATGATGGTGGATATTCTACAACAGGAACAAGTATGGAAGCGATGGAGAGATTTTCGAAAGGCGGATAATTAAGCGAATCAGCGAGTGAGTAAATGAGAGAATAAGCCAATCAGAAGAGCATCCTGTAATTATTGGCTTATTCTCTCATTTACTCATTGGCTTCTTATCCCAACTTCATACTTCTCATTGAAATACTTCCCATCGTATTTTTCTCATTGAAATAAGAAATATTTTCATTTTCTCCTTTTAATCCTAGTTTAAGGTTTAACTCTTCGATACCCGCCAGAATGAATGAATTCATCTTTCGGGCTGGCGCTTCGAAGACTCGGTTACTTCTTTCAGTCGTGAAGGAGTTCTCAGGGTGACAAGTTTAAGGTTTTAGGAATTCAATACTCACTTCTCAATACTCCAGTCTTATGTCTCATGTCTAAAATCTCATGTCCTAATTCTAAAATCTTATGTCTAAAATCTTATGTCTCTTCATCTAAAAATATACCTTTGCACCCATGTTATCCTTCAACAACACCGAAGTGGCCTTTTCAAGTAAATCAGATAGAGATTTACGCAAGGCTTTTTTATTATTTAGAATGGTAGAAGATCCTGCATTAGTGAAGTTGGGAAAATACATGGTACCATTATCATTCCAATTAGGATTACCGATTAAACCCATCATCAAGGCAACTATTTTTCATCAGTTTTGTGGAGGAGAAAATATTGAAGAATGTAAACAAGCGGTAGAAGCACTTGGGAAATTTAATGTCGGGACCATTCTCGATTATTCAGTAGAAGGAAAACATGCAGAGACAGATTTGGATGAAACAACTTTAGAAATTATTCGCACTGCTGAAGTGGCTAAAGGAAATCCGATGATTCCATTTTGTGTTTTTAAAGTGACCGGCTTGGCACGACATTTTTTATTAGAGAAAGTGAGTGAAGGAAAGGAATTAACTTCAGAAGAGAAAGAAGAATACAAAAGGGTTGTAGATCGCGTGAATAGAATTTCAAAAGCGGCATTTGATTCGGGAACTCCTGTTTTTTTCGATGCTGAAGAATCTTGGATTCAACCTGCCATTGATGATTTAACTCATTCGATGATGGCCATCTATAATAAAGAAAAAGCAATTATTTTTAATACCGTTCAATTGTATCGTCATGATCGTTTGCAATTTTTAAAAGACGCTCACGCAAAAGCAACGCAAAATAATTACCATTATGGTGTAAAGTTAGTTCGTGGCGCCTATATGGAGAAAGAAAGAAAACGCGCAGCAGAAATGAATTATGCTTCTCCAATACAACCTAATAAATTTGCTTCGGATAAAGATTATGGTTTATCACTTCAATATTGTTTAGAAAATATCGATACCATGGCTATTTGTGCTGGATCTCACAATGAAGATTCTGCGATTTATCTCACACAATTAATGGAGAATTATAAAATCCCGAAAAACGACAAAAGAATTTATTTTGCTCAACTTCTAGGAATGAGCGACCATATTTCCTTTAATCTAGCCGATTCAGGCTATAACGTGGCGAAATACGTGCCATACGGACCAGTTAAAGAAGTTTTGCCTTATCTCATTCGCAGAGCAGAAGAAAATACTTCAGTAAAAGGACAGACGGGGAGAGAATTGAGTTTGATTATTCGGGAACTTAAAAGGAGAAGCCAATGAGTGAATGAGTAAATAAGCCAATAAGTAGGAAAGTTTACTTACTGGCTTATTCGCTCACTCGCTTATTCACTTCTTAATAACATCCACAATCCGGATTATCTCTCTTCACAATATTTATCACCCTAGCGGTTTCCATGGTAAGTTCTATCACCATTTCATATCCATCATTTTCAAAAAACAATTCTGGGTAAGGATGTTTTCTTCTATTGGATGCATCTACATTGAAATTTCCTTTGGATATAAATGAGCCAGCTTTCTCTTCTGATAAATCATAGCAGTCGAGCTGACAAAGCGCAAGATCATTAAATTCTAACGGACGATCTCCAATCAATTTTTTTGCAGTGGCTTCGGGCAATTTCATTTCTTTCAAAATATCCTCTTCTGATTCGCATTTACAATCATCAACATCTTTTCCATCAATAATTTCATGAACTGTGCTAATCGTATCTTTTAATTTAAATGCTATTTTGAACGTTTTTCCTTCTGCAGATTCTCCTGCTAAAACATACATTTTGGGATCTTCATTTGGTAGGCTCTCACTAAATAAAACTTCTCCGCTATAAAATAACTCGTAGATATCTTCCTCTTTCAAATGATTACATTCCAATTCACATTTCATTTTGTCGGTATACAAAACAACCGATTCGGCTAATTCATTTTTCACTCTGTTATCGGGCAACCAAGCACAACCTCTTCCTCTAAAAAAGAAAAAAGAAATCACTACACCAAGTGAAACACCAATTAAATAATATCGAAAGCGAGCCCAAAAAGTCATGGGGTAAAATTAGGAAAAATTATTTATATGTAAGATGTTAGATATTAGACTTAAGACTGGAGTCGAGTAATAAAACTATAATCACAATTCTCGCCAATCTTTCACATCCACTCCCATCCATTTTTTGATTTCACCTTGATTCATGATGACTAAATGTTTCCCATTACTCAATACTTTTTGAGCTGTCATTTTTTTCATGGTGCTAATAAAATCGGTTTTCAAAGTAGAGGAATATTTTATTTCGGCTTTATTCAATTTTGTTCCTTCTTGCCAAACCAAATCTATTTCATTTTTATTACTATCTCGGAAAAAATGAAAATCGGGTTCAATACCTTTATTCATTCGGGATTTATACATTTCAGCAACTACCATATTTTCAAAAAGAGAACCTTTTAAATAATGTGTTTCTGTTTGTGCAGCATTTTTTATTCCAAGTAAATGACAAACAATACCTGTATCATAAAAGTAAAGTTTGGGTGATTTTACCAATCGTTTATTTACATTTACTGCATAAGAAGGAAGTTGAAAAACAATATAACTTGCTGCTAAAAGGGATAACCAATTTTTCGCAGTAGGTTGAGAAATTCCTGCGTCCGTTGCCAATGATTGAAGATTGAGTATTTGTCCAACACGACCAGCGCATAAACGTAAAAATTTTGCAAATCCACTCAAGTCACCAATGTTTTTTAGTGAACGAACATCTCTTTCGATATATGTCTCAATATACGATTGATAAAAAAATGCGGGTTCAATTTTTTTATCATAAACTCTGGGATAAAAACCTTTATAAATAGCTTCCGCTGCGTTTTTTGGTTTGTTTTTCAAATCTTGTATTTCATTGTAGGAAAAGGGCAATAATTTGAATAAGGCAACTCTTCCTGCAAGCGATTGCGAAATACTTTCCATCATCAGAAAGTTTTGCGAACCACTTAAAACATATTGAGCAGGCTTATTTTTTTTATCTACAATGCCTTGAATATAATTGAACAAAACAGGAACGCGTTGCGCTTCATCCAGTATAACTTTTGTTCCCTGACTTTCTAAAAATCCTCTCGGATCCTCCTCTGCATATTCACGAATATCCGCATCTTCTAGATTGATGTATTTATATTTCGGAAATAAATTTTTTATCAAAGTAGATTTACCCGATTGCCGCGGACCGGTAACAGAAATGATAGGAAATTTTTTTCCGTTTTTTGAAATAAATTTGGAAAGTGTTCTTTCTACCATAATTTCAAAGATACAAAATTTATGTAAATTTAAAGTTCAATTTTGAATTTACATAAAATATAATTTGTAATACATTGATAAACAGGCATTAAATATTTTTTGTAAATTGCATATAACATTATGATTGTCAGGACAACACAACGAAAGCAATTTGGGAATTTTAACCATTAAGCCATTATGCAGTTTCAAAAAAAAAGTATTTCTTAACTGCTTAGCAAATCAAGCAAATTGTAAAGTGTAATTAAGAAGTTAAGGGGAATGCAAATTTAATGGGAACTTAATGGCTTAATGGTGAAAATGAATTTTATCCACCTTTTAACCCCGCTTCGTTGATTTCGAGATTGACTTTTTCCCAATTTGTTGAATTGAATGAATCAATATCAAGTTCTTTAACATACTCAATGAAAAAGAAATATTTTTTTACCTCAATTGTTCTTTCCGAATAACCAAAAGTTCCTTGGTCAGAAATTTGAAATTCAATTGTTCGTGTGGAATCATTCAAATGTCTGTAAATAATTGTTTGTGTTTTCCAATCACTCCAAAATTGAAAGAAATATATTCCAAGACAAATAAATAAAGTGACAATTATTTGAAAGAAACTAGAAGAAGCTTCAGTTTTTAATTTTATTTTCAATAATAGGATTAAAGAAGTAAAAAATAGGAATATGGTGAATGAAAAAAATAATTTAGAACTAATTTCAAAATGTGGAATATTTGAAATTATAAAAATACTAAGTGTTAAAAGCAAAAATATAAATAAGATTAGTTTATAAATTCGAAATTTCATAACATTAAATATTTATTTAACGAATACTTAATTAGCTAATTTGCACATTTGCATATTTGCACATTTTCTTTAAAGCGCCCCAATCAACAACTCTATATCTTTATACGGCAATTTAAATGCTTCTCCCAATATAGGATTCGTTAATGTTCCATAAAGCATATACACTCCGTTACGGAAACCAAGATCATATTTAATTAAACTTTCACTTCCGCCTTCATCGCCCATATTAATTAAAATAGGAGAGAAAATATTACTCAATGCAATACTAGCTGTTCTTGGAAAACGAGAAGCAATATTTGGTACGCAATAATGAATAATTCCGTGTTTCGAAAAAACGGGATTGGTATGCGTGGTTACTTTTGAAGTTTCAAAACATCCACCTTGATCAATGCTCACATCAATCAACACTGCACCTTCTTTCATTCCTTCTACCATCGCTTCTGTTACCACACATGGTGTTCTTCCACTACGTGAACGTACTGCGCCAATAACAACATCTGCTGTTTTTAAATATTTCTCCAATACACGCGGTTGCATCACCGAAGTATTGATTCTTGTTCCAATATCATTTTGTAATCTTCTCAATCTATAAATCGAACTATCTAAAACTTTCACAGTTGCTCCTAATCCTAATGCAGATCGAGTAGCGCATTCACCAACAGTTCCTGCTCCCAAAATCACCACTTCTGTTGGAGTAATTCCTGCAATTCCTCCCATGATCGTTCCGCGTCCATTATTTGTTTTGCTTAAATATTCTGCCGCAATTAGAATAGAAGCTGTTCCTGCAATTTCTCCCATAGAACGAACCACAGGATAAATACCTTCTTCGTCTTTGATATGTTCCCAAGCAATAGCAGTAATTTTTTTCTGCATCAATTTTTTAAGTGTGTCTTTGGGCTGTACACTTAATTGCAAAGCAGAAAATAAGGTCTGCTTCATTTTCATCATATCAATTTCTTCATTAGTAGGTGGACCTACTTTCATAATAATATCCGCTTTCCAAACCTCGGAAGTATCATAAGTGATTTTCGCGCCAGCTTCACTATAATCGTTATCCGAAAAATTAGCCATTGCTCCAGCTTGTGTTTCAATAATCACATTGTGACCATTATTTACCAATAGAGCAACTGCATCTGGCACCAATGCTACGCGGTATTCTTGCCACGAGGATTCTTTGGGAATTCCGATATAAAGTCTTTGCTTTTTTCGCCCAATTTCGAGCATTTCTTCTTTAGGTAGCATTACGGCTTCCATGGCCAATGCTTTCAGTGCTTCTTTAGAAAGTGTCATTTATTAGCGATTATTTTTCGGTGATCAGGTGTAACTTGAAAACTAATTTGTACGAATGAAGGAGGCAAAAGGTTATGGATTTTTTCGGGCCATTCGATGAAACAATAATTTCCACTTTCGAGATATTCCTCAAATCCTATTCGAATCGCTTCGGAAGGATCTTCAATTCGGTACATATCAAAATGGTAGATGGATTTTCCGGATTCGGTTTTGTATTCATTCACCAACGCAAAAGTGGGCGAGGAGGTATTTCCTTTCACTCCTAAAACTTTGCAAAAGTCTTTAATCAAGGTTGTTTTTCCAGCTCCCATTTCTCCGAAAAAAGCGAAAATTCTGTCATAAGGAAAGGCAGAAATAATCTGTTGGGCTATTTCTGGATTTTGGGAAGTAGATTGAGAAGTAAAATTCATGATGCTAAATTAATAATTATTTTGACCCCTCCGTCTCGAAGACTAGCCACCTCCCCTAAGATAAGGGGAGGGTTGGAGCAGTTTATTTTATTTACACAAGTTTAAATATTATACAGAATGCAATCTTCCCCTTATCTTAGGGGAAGTGCCCGCAGGGCGAAGGGGTTTTAAAAATTATACCTGATCACCACCTCTGTTGCACCTTGCCCATATTTTGTATAAGAAGCATCATGAATTTCCATATTTCCATAGGCAAAAAGGGCATTGCGGATTTCATTTTTCAAAACGCCTTCTCCTTTTCCGTGAATGATAACTACTTTTTGAATTTTTTTATCCATGGCAGAAGAAATGAAAATGGCGAATTTTCGCATCTGGATATCTAGAATTTCTCCATTAGAAAGATGACGATAGTCTTTAATCAATTCTTCAATATGTAAATTGATTTCCCAAACAGATTTAGATTGTGAAGGAAGTGATTTCTTTTTTTTGTTGGAGGAGTCTGCTTTTATTTTCCCTCTGATAAAACGAAATTCTTCGGCTTCGTGAATTTTAAAATCACTAGATTTAGCAAGTGGAACCAGTTTTTTATTCAGATAAATCATTTCAAATCCATCTGAATTTTTTACTTTCACTTTTGTTTGATCCACTACTTCTAAAACAATTCCTGTTCCAGCCTCATCCATAAAACTTACTCTGTCGCCTACCTTAAATTTATTTTCTTTGGTCATGTAATTGTTCATTCCATTTAATTTTCGCTCAGCTGATATTGATGACGAATTTCATCCAAAATAGCTCTTTCACTGTCTTGAATAATCCCGTCTGAATTGGCAGCTTTCACCATACGTTTGTAAACTTTTTGCTGCTTATTCTTATCATCTGGCATATTCAATGCAAGTGAGTTGATAGAAGAACTTTCCCAAAGAATGGAAATTTTATCCGCATTGTATCCTAATTTTTTGGCTAATTTTTCCATGTATTCTTTTTCGGCTTGTTCCAAAACACCATCAGCCATCATAATTACCATGGTATTATTTAATACGTAATCACGAATATCATTATCACCACCATCCAACTTCGCTTCTTTTTTTGCAGAAATGGCAGAAGTATCAAATTTAGCTCTGAAAACAGCATATTCCTCACTGTTCAACATATCATAAAGAATCCAATCTTTTTTATCGGAGTTCAATACATTTCCACAGAAAGAACATTTTATATCCGTTGAATCCATTACACCACCACCACATTCACTACAATTATGCGCAAGAACAGAATATCCTCCCATTTCATGATCTTTTCTCAAACATAAAACGATATTATCATTTCGAGTAACCATCGTTGATTCTAGAATCTGTAATTGATTATCTGGAGTGATTTTTACTTTTTGCTCACGGCATCCCATGGTGAAAACAGCATAAAATCTTTCTTTATCTTCTAATAAATTCAACATCGTTACATCACGTAAATATAAACGGTTGAACAAATAAGGATCATATTTCTGCTGCTCCATTTTCGCATAGAAATTATCATGTGAGAATCTTCTAATACGAGTGAAATCTTTCATTGCGTGAGCAACTCGCAATTGCAAATAAGCATTACTTGCTTTGTCTTCTAGAATTTGCACGGATGCGCCATGAACATCGGCTAATTGTGAAGCAACAGCTGCTTTTAAATAATCGCGTTTACTTCTGTTATTATATAAGTCAATGAATTCTTCTGGTTGAGTAATTTCTGATAATATCCAATCGTATTCGCCTAAATTGGTAAATGTAGAACATGCCGGACATTTAGCAGATTCACCCATATCTTCAGGAAGTGGCGCCATACAATTTGGACAAGCTTGTGAATAGAAAATATCTTTTGGGGTATCACTTCTTCTTCGAACGTAGGTCCAAAATTCTACAAATGATTCTTTGTATTTTTGATTCAGTTTTGGAAATTTATCAGAGATAAAATTATCAGCAATTTCGGCTTCATATTGAACATGCAAAATATCAGTGATTCCTTCTTTTTCAACGTAAGCCACTTTTACTGTTTTTAAATGTAAATGGGTAATTTCATTTGTTTGTGAAAGTTTGCTCATCATCAATTGTTGCACATGAAATCTTTGGTAAACTCCATCCGACATAAATCGTCTAACTTTATTCATGCTTTTAGTCGACCAAGCTTTTTGTACTTCTAAAAATGCATAATCAGCTTTCTTTAAAAATTCAGCTTTATCAAATCCAGGAATAGAATTTAATCTTTCATTAATTGCAGAATCAGATTCAAACCCTTGTTGAATTTTAGTGAGTGTATTTAGATCCGAACTCTCTTTGTATTTTTTTCTTCCGAACCAAAAAAGGAATAGAATTCCACCTACAATTATAATGTTGAAAGGAAAAGGAATATAAATTAATAATAATAATAAATCGAAAATGGCACCTGCATCACCGCTTCCGCCCCCACTACTATCACCACCACCACCACCTAGACGAGCGAATGCAGAAATTACTAATAAAAACAGTAAGGATACTGTTACTAATCTTTGAAAATAAATTCTATTTTTCATACTAAACTTTTAATACTTGGTTCTTGTGTTGATGATAAAAACGGAAAACCGATTTTTTCTTCTTTCAAGTTCACCGCTAATATACTTTATTGTTTGAAACCCAACAACCTTTCATAAAGATTATTTTCAAGTTTATTCTTGAGTACAATAAAGTGGGAATATTTTTATAATTCTATGGCGCCTCCCTAATTAATTGAAGATTGTTTTCCCTATATTTACCTAAAATTTGATTATTATGCCAAAAGGAATTTATCAGGTACCTCAACCTCAAAATGAACCCATTAAAAGTTACTCCTCTGGAAGTGCGGAACGTAAAGAATTACAAGCCATGTTGAAGTTACTTCGCTCGCAACAAGTGGAAGTGCCAATGTATATTGGAGGCGATAAGGTAAAAAGTGGTAATAAAATTAGAATGTCACCCCCACATGATCATAAGCATATTTTAGGTTATTTTCATAAGAGCGATAAAAAGCATGTACGCGATGCCATCAAAGCGGCTTTAAAAGCAAAAAAAGATTGGGAAAATCTTTCATGGGAACATCGTGCGAGCATTTTTTTAAAAGCAGCTGATCTAATTGCAGGCCCTTACAGAGCGAAATTAAATGCAGCTACTATGTTAGGTCAATCCAAAAATGCCTATCAAGCAGAGATTGATTCGGCCTGTGAGATAATTGATTTTCTTCGATACAATGTTTCATTCATGACGCAAATTTATGCTCAACAACCTGTTTCCTCTCCGGGAATGTGGAATAGAATGGAATGGCGACCACTCGAAGGTTTTATTTATGCTTTAACACCATTTAATTTTACTGCCATCGCTGGAAATCTTCCTGCATCTTGTGCAATGATGGGAAATGTGGTTGTTTGGAAGCCTTCTAATACGCAAGTTTATTCTGCGAATGTTTTAATGGAAATTTTTCAAAAAGCTGGAGTTCCCGATGGAGTAATTAATTTAATTTATCCTTCTGGTCCAGATGCGGCAGAAGTAATTTTTGATCATCCTGAATTTGCAGGAATACATTTTACAGGAAGTACTTCTGTTTTTCAAAATATCTGGCAAACCATTGGAACCAATATTCATAAATACAAATCCTATCCTCGTATCGTTGGAGAAACGGGTGGAAAAGATTTTATCATGGTTCATCCAAGTGCCGATGCAAAAGTGGTTTCTACTGCTATTTCTAGAGGAGCATTTGAATATCAAGGACAAAAATGTTCAGCGGCTTCACGTGCTTACATTCCTGCTTCGTTATGGAATGATGTAAAAAAATATGTAATTGAAGATTTACAATCAATGAAAATGGGAGGAACGGAAGACTTCACCAATTTTATTAATGCTGTTATTGATGAAAAATCTTTTGATAAATTAGAATCCTATATTCGTGCTGCTGAAAAAGACAAAAAAATAAAAGTTATTGCAGGAGGAAAATGCGATAAGAAAAAAGGATATTTTATTGAGCCAACTATTCTTCAAACAACAGATCCGAAATACGTAACCATGTGCGAAGAATTATTTGGGCCTGTATTGACAGTTTATGTTTATAAAGATGCAGAATTTGAACAAACATTGAAGTTAGTTGATTCTACTTCGAATTATGCATTGACTGGTTGTATCATTTCTAATGATCGCTATGCCATTGAAAAAGGAATGAAAGCATTGCGTAATGCAGCTGGTAATTTTTACATTAATGATAAACCAACAGGTGCAGTTGTAGGACAACAGCCATTTGGTGGTGCTCGTGGTTCTGGAACCAATGATAAAGCCGGTGCAATGATTAATTTATTACGTTGGGTTTCTCCTCGTACGATTAAAGAAACTTTTGTTTCTCCAACAGATTATCGTTATCCGTTTTTACAGAAAGATTAATGTGTTATAATTTATCTCAAGTATTAGACAATATAGAAAAGGCGGTTTCAAAAGGATTTAAAATTCCTAAAAAATCGCTAGATCGTTATTGGAAATTGACTGGGCATGAATATCCTGTTGCTTCCATTTTTATTATGGATGGAAAAAATAATTTCGAGCATAAAAATGCCAACTGGGGCTTAATTCCTAGATGGACACAAGGAAACGAAAAGGCACTTTCTATTCGTGAGTATACATTAAATGCAATGATTGAATCGGCTGATGAAAAACCTTCTTATAAACATTTATTAAGTTCAAATAGGTGCATTATTCCAGCTAGTGGTTTTTTTGAATGGAGAGAAGTAAATAAGCAGAAATTTCCCTATTACATTTATCCCGCTGATGATTCTTTTTTTTCAATCGCAGGATTATGGGATGAATGGAAAAATCCGATGAATGGTAAAATCGTAAATTCGTTTACAATACTAACCACTGCTGCAAATCCGATGATGGAATTTATTCACAATCGTAAAAAGAGAATGCCCGTAATACTAACGGATGAACAATTGAAATTATTTAGCGATCCAAAAGTTTCATTGGAAGAATTTGTTAAGCCTTTTTCGGAAGAAAAAATGAAATCGCATACTATTGGTAAATTGATCACTTCAAGAACCGAAAATCAAAATGTTCCCGAAGTGATAATGCCATTTGAACACCCAGAATTGAACGAGCTTTTTCACGACTTTTAGGAGTAGTTTTTTAATTCATAAATTAGCACCAAGATATTACTATGGAAGATGTATTTAACGAATTAAAGTTACAAGAACTAACATCAAAAGATGTGAAAGCATTTTTTGAAATGATGAATAATAATCGTCATTTGTTAGCCAGATATTTTCCTTTAACGGTAGATAATACTCGAACCTTATTGGGTACAGAATATTTTGTTCAAAGTTTATTGCGTAAGCGAGAAAATAACGAATACGTGATTATGACGATAAAACATAAAGATAAAATGATTGGTGTTTTTTATATTAAGAATATTGATTGGAAAATACCGAAATGTGAATTGACTTATTTTATAGATCATACTTATCAAGGAAAAGGTTTAATGACCAAACTTTTTAAAAGAATTATTGATAGGTGTTTTCTGGAATTTAAAATGAATAAAATTTATGTGAAAATTTCTCCCGACAATGCAACTGCTCGAGCAGTGGCCGCAAAATTAGGTTTCAAAACAGAAGGAATTTTAAGAAAAGAATTTAAAACCGAAACGGGTGAATTAGTAGATTTAGAATATTTAGGAATGGTAAATCCGGCCATAGATAATTAATTTTAAGTTACCGTGATTTTAATTCTCTATACTACCCATTATCGCTCAGGAAGTGACGAATTTGCAAGAATCGCACAAACCATGCATCGTGAAATTTCTGATAGATATTCTGTTGAAATAATATCAAAAGGAATTTTTTCTAAAAAGGATTTATTAAATTCATTCCAAGAAATTGCTTCTCAAAACAAAACAATGGATGAGTTTCATTTTATTGGACATTCGGGAATGTATGGGCCAATGTTTGGAACTATTGAATATCCCGAACAGATGAGTCCATTTGAATGGAAGAATTTTAAAATTCCTTTCTCCAACCATGCAAAGGCTTTTTTTCATTGCTGTCGTTCGGCAAGATGGTTTGCTCCTTTTTTCGCTCGAACATTTGGAGTAGAAACATTCGGTTATCATTGGTATACTTCTTTTTCTGCAGATAAAAATACTTTTGTAAAAATAAAATCTACAGATAAAAAAATATATGCCGTTGGTTGTATTGGAAGAAAATCACACGGCATTCGAGGTTCCATAAAAAAATATTTTACTAAACTTCCATTGGAGAAAATGATTTCTTTTCAGCCTGAAAAGAATCTGGTAGATGCCTCATACGATCGTGTGGCAAGAATGTATGCTGATGTTTTTACAGATATAAAAGTGCGGGAAGATGAATGGAATTGGTTGATGAAACATTTTCCAAAAGATAAAAAACCAATTGTTTTGGATATAGGTTGTGGAAATGGCGCATTATTGAAAGAACTCTCACCAGTAATTAGCCAAGGTTTAGGATTAGATGCTTCAAAAGAAATAGTAGAAATTGCAAAGGATACACATAAAGAAATTCATAATTTGAAATTCGAAATAATTAATGGTCCAAAATTACCAGTAGAAGACCAATCCGTTGATATGGTCATTTCTTTATTATCATTTCGATATTTAGATTGGGATCCATTGATGGATGAAATTAAAAGAATATTACGCCCTGGTGGAAAAGTATTGATTATTGATATGATTACTGTTCCTGTTCGTTGGTTTGAATTTCCAGATTTATTAATTTCAAAATTCAAACATTATTGGCAAAGAAAAAAGTATAAATCATTCTATGAAAATCTCACTAAATTGGTAAATGACCCGGCATGGAAGGAAATGCTAAAATATAATCCCATTCGTGCCGAACATGAAATGAAATGGTATTTAGAGAGCCGTTTCCCTGGTAAAAAGATAGAAAAAATTAATATTGGATGGAATTCAAGTATTCTAGCTTTTGATTCAGGAGATATTGAAAATATAAAAGAGATTTATCTTACTTATCCCTAATGAAATTAGGAATTATTGATTGGGGAATTGGTGGAGTGAGTCTTTTGAAAAAAATTCGCGAAAAATCAGATTTGGATATCATTTATTTTTCTGACACCGGTTATTTACCCTATGGAAAAGTGGAAACAGAAGAATTACGTGCGCGGGTTTCTCTGGTTATTCAATTTTTGAAAAATAGAAATTGTGATAGGATTGCAGTAGCCTGCAATGCAGCGAGCACTGTTTTGCCAAATGACAAAAATATATTCGGAGTGATTGAAGCAGCACTGGATTTGGTCAATCAAATGAATTTAAATTCTATAGGAGTTGTTGGAGGAAAACGAACAATTGAGTCTGAAATTTACAAGAAAGAGTTTGAAAAAAAGGGAATAAATGTAAAACAAGAGATAGCACAACCTCTTTCTGCTTTGATTGAAAAAGGAGATTTGCATTCGAAAGAACTAATAAGGGAGATAGAAAGGATTTTTACTCCATTGAAAAATGAATTCCATATTCTTTTGGCCTGTACGCATTATCCAGCTATTATACCGCAAATAAATGCGTTTCTACCCAATGCTGTGCTTATTGATCCAATAGAACGAATGTGTGATAATATTATGAATGATGTGCAAGAGTACAAAGGAAATAATTCCACTACTTGGATAACTTCTGGAAAT
>CAMBFX010000066.1 GCA_945865695.1 Chryseobacterium gleum
ACACCTGGTTCGAGCCCATCATCTAATTCTATTACGGGTGGAACACAGAGAGCTGCTAATGCCGGTTCTGATATGAGTTTGATAGAACTTACTTCTACTCCTCCTGCTTCCTATAATGTTTATTATTCTGGATGGGATAGAACAAATACTACACCTACAAATTTATTTGGCGTTCATCATCCAGCTGGAGATATCAAAAAATTCTCTCAATCTACTGGTGCTGCAGTAACGGCTACCTATGGTGGAGCCACTTGTTGGCAAACGGGCACATGGACCGATGGTGTTACTGAAGGAGGTTCTTCAGGTTCTCCGATTTATAATTCTAATGGCTTAATTGTAGGGCAACTTTATGGTGGACCCTCTGATTGCTCTTGCGAAAATCAAGCTGGATGTGGATATGATTATTATGGAAAAGTATTTACTTCTTGGACAGGTGGAGGAACAAACGCAACTCGTTTATCTAATTGGTTAGATCCAACCGCATGCGTAACGGGTGCAACTACTTTAATTGGATATGATCCAAACACTCCTACAGTTACATTAGATGCTAGTATTAACGTAATCACTACCCCAGCTACTGCAAGTTCTTCTTGCGAAACAAATTATACGCCTGTAGTAGTTTTAAAAAATGTGGGTGTAAATACTTTAACCTCTGTTACCATTAATTATTCTTTGGATGCTGCACCAAATGCAACACAAGCATGGACTGGTTCATTGGCAAGTGGCGCTTCAACAAATGTAACTTTACCAAATTTTACTGCGGCTGTTGGTGTGCATAGTTATGTTGTTTATACATCTGCTCCTAATGGTGGAACAGATTTAAATTTAACTAACGATTCAAAAACAAGTTCGTTTACGGTAACTGCTATTCCTGCTGGAACTGCTATTCCTTTTACACAAGGATTTGATGCAGCAACTTTCCCTCCAACTGGATGGACATCTACCATTGCAAACCAATTAAACGCTGCCAATACATGGGGTAGGTTAACAACAGCTTCTGGTTTTGGAAATTCTACTGCTGCTGCTAGAATGGATAATTTTTCGGGTACAACAGACGTATCTGGACAATTAAATCGATTGACCACACCAAGTTTAAATTTCTCCACTGCTGTTGCTCCAATTGATTTAGATTTTAGTGTTGCTTATGCAAAATATAATGCAGCAAGAAATGATAGTTTGTCGGTTTGGGTTTCTACAGATTGTGGATTAACTTATACTCGTGTATACACAGACGGAGGAACAACACTTGCCACTGCGCCAGTAACAACTGCTGCATTCGTTCCAACAGCTGCACAATGGGCGGCCAAAAACATTAATATGGATGTTTATGCAGGTGAACCATCTGTTTATGTTAGATTCCAAAGCAGATCGAATTGGGGAAATAATATTTGGTTAGATGATATCAACTTATATTTCACTCCTGCCACTGTTGCTCCAGTAGCTAATTTCACCGCAGGAGATCCAACTATTTGTGCTGGTCAAACAGTAACTTTTACAGATAATTCTACTAACTCACCAACTTCATGGGCTTGGACATTTACAGGAGGAACACCTGCTACTTCCACTGCTCAAAATCCAACCGTCACTTATGCTATTGCAGGAACATATCAAGTTGTTCTTACGGCTACCAATGGTGTGGGTAGTGATTCAGAAACAAAAGTTGGTTATATTGTTGTTACTGCTAACCCAGCAGCGAATGCAGCAAGCAATTCTGCCATTTGTGTAAATCAAACATTGAACCTTACTACCACAACTGTTGCTTCTGCAACTTATGCATGGACTGGACCAAGTGGATATACTTCTACTTCTCAAAATCCAACTCGTCCATCTGCAACAACAGCTATGAGTGGAACGTATAATTTAACGGTTACTGCAAATGGATGTTCAGCTACTTCAAGCACTGTGGTAACTGTAAATGCATTGCCAACGGCAACAGCAACTAGTAATTCTCCAATTTGTGTGGGAACTACTTTAAATTTAAATACACCAACAGTGGCAGGAGCAAGTTTTGCTTGGGCAGGACCAAGTGCCTATTCCTCTACTTCACAAAATCCAACTATACCAAGTTCTACCACAACAATGAGTGGATCTTATTTAGTAACCGTAACAGGTTCTACTGGATGTGTTAATACTTCTACTGTAAATGTCACTGTAAATGCAAACCCAAGTGCAACGGCAAGTGCAGTTGATGCAACTTGTAATGCAACTTGTAATGGAACAGCAACCGTAGTTCCTACTGGTGGAAGTGGAACATATACGTATGTATGGAGCCCAGGAGCACAAACGACTGCAACTGCGACAGCATTATGTGATGGCGCCTATACGGTGGTTGTAACTGATGGAAACGGATGTGTTGCTAATGGTAATGCAACAGTTACTGAACCTACTGCTTTGAGTATTTCTTCTCTTAACACTACACCATCTACTTGTGGAGCTAGTACAGGAACAGCAACAGTTTCTGTAACGGGAGGAACAACTTCCTATATGTATTCTGTGAACGTTGGAACACCACAATCATCAAATGTATTTAGTTCATTGGCTGCAGGAAGTTATACGCTATCGGTTACAGATGCGAATAGTTGTACAACTACTTCAACATTTACTATTACTAATCCTAACGCTCCAACCGCAACTAATACAAGTGTTGCAGCATCATGTGAGGGAGTTTGTGACGCCTCAGCCACAATAAATATTGCTGGAGGAACTGCTCCATTCACAGTAGATTTCTGCGGAACGGTTCAAACAGGAATTACTTCTTCTGCAACTATTAGTACATTATGTGCAGGAAATTGTTCGGTATTGATTACCGATGCTGTTGGGTGTTTAATAACTCAATCTTTATCATTAACTGAACCCACCCTACTTTCTGCAACTGAAACTCATGTTGACGAAGTAAATGGAAATGATGGATCGATTAACCTTTCTATTACTGGAGGTACATCTCCTTATACAGTAAGCTGGAGTAGCTTGCAAAACACTGAGGATATTTCAGGTCTTACTGCTGGAAGTTATACTGCAACCATTACAGATGTGAATGGATGTTCCACACAAATTACAGTTGTGATTACTTCTACAGTTGGGATTTCTGAAAATACTATTGCTAGTATTCTAATTTATCCAAATCCAAATGGAGGTATATTCACCATTGACCTGGGAAGTAATCCTGAGTCTAAAGTGGAGTTATTCGATATTCAAGGTAAATTGGTTTACTCTTCTAGGTTAACTAATCAAAAAACAGATATGCATTTAAATTATGCAACTGGAATTTACAATTTAAGAATTATTAATACGAATGGAATTATCAATCATAAATTGGTTATTCAAAAATAAATTTAAAGTTTGAATGAAAGCCCATCGGTTGCAAAGCAGATGGGCTTTTCATTTTTAGGAATTTTTGAATTTAGAAATATCTCTTCGATTTTTTTTTGAGGGCTTTCCGAATTCATAAAAGGCATTTTCCTTCTTGGATTCTACTAATAAATCATTTCTTTTCTTGTCTTCCGTGGAGGTGATGTCTAAAATATATTCTTGTACTAATTTCGCAGAAACTCTTGAGGAAGGAATTCCTAATATACGAAATGAATTCTTCATAACTCCATTTTTAACTTGGAATTCATTTCCTATTTTTGTTTCAAAAGAAGGCTTTATCGAATCACCATTTATACTAATTTTACCTACTCTACAAGCGGCTGAAGATAATGATCTAGTTTTATAAATCCGGATACACCAAAGAAATTTATCTATTCTCATTTGGTGAAAATAAGAAAAGAATCAACAGGGTTGATTCTTTTCCTTCCTAATTTGTAAACCATGTAAACCTAAAATCAAGTTGCGCAAAATTTTAGATTAATTAAGTATCAAAAGAAAATTTGATATTGAAGGGTTATACAATTAAGTCTTTTATCGAATTTAATAGGATAAAAAATAAAATCGATGGCTATTATGAAGCCAAACTGATGTATCATCCAGATGTAACTAAATTAAAAGTGGAAGGCATTAGAGGAACTGGAAAAGCGAGTATCGAATTAGCAGAAGACTAAATGAGCCTGTTCCAACAAAATTTGTTGGTTTTGTGGATAAGTATCAAAAGTAAAAATCCAAAGCTGAAAAATTTTGGAATAATTATACTTTCAATAAACGGAATTAGTCTACTTCCATTACTCTCAAATTGACTAAATCTATACTTATAATAATTAGAGTTTTTCACAGAACGGTAATACTCCATTGAAAAACCGTGACTATTATCTAAAAAGAAACGTATGAAGTTCTGTGGTGAATTAAAAACATAGTTATATCTAGCTTCAAAGGGTGCTGAAGATAAAAACGAAACTGCGACAAAAAGAGAAAGTAAATACTTTTTCATAAGGATGGATTTAGGGTAACAATATTCCAAATATTGTGCATGAATAAGTTATACTAATTGTATCTAAATTTTTAGCCCTGTTAAAATTTACAATTACAAGGGTTCATGCAGATTGACATTCAATTATAAAAATATTAAAAAAGTTGCGACTGTTATCAATGTCACATCAGTTTTAAAAACCTCCTATCCGTATTAATATCCAATGAGCCCGATTTCGTCCAATCAATCAAAATTAATCGTAATTTTCATCTCTTTAGAATTAAGTTAAACCATGGTCGGAATCGGATATCGCAAAGATTTTTCAAAGGAGTTTCTCTCTTCAGAGATTCTCCAACCCGATTTCATAGAGGTAGCTCCCGAAAATTGGATTGGTATTGGTGGTTTTTGGAAACAACAACTCAAAAAAGTAACCAATAAATATCCATTATACACACACGGACTTTCTCTTTCCATTGGCTCACCAGAAGATTTAGATGTAGAGTTTGTAAAACAAGTCAAAAAATTTTTAGATGAAAATAATGTAATTCTTTATTCTGAACATTTGAGTTTTACCAAAGCAGAAAATGCACATACCTATGATTTACTCCCAATTCCATTTACAAAACAGGCGGTAGAACATGTAGTGAATAAAATCCAACAAGCGCAAGAAATTTTAGGAAGGAAATTGATTTTAGAGAATGCCAGTTACTACACCACTTTGAAAGAAGAAATGTCGGAATCAGAATTTATCAATGAAATTATACAAAAATCAGGTTGTGAAATGTTACTGGATGTGAATAATGTCTACGTAAATTCTTTCAATCATTCGTATGATGCAAATGCATTTATTTCAACTTTACCCTTGGAGAAAGTGAAATACATTCACATGGCTGGACATTTAAAAGTAAACGATAAATTAATTATTGATACTCATGGCGAAGCGATTATAGATCCTGTTTATCAATTGTTAGATTTCACCATGAAAGAATTAGGTAGAGATGTTCCTGTTTTATTAGAGCGCGATTTCAATATTCCACAACTTTCTGAATTGCAAAATGAAATTGATACCATTCGTAAAATAAAAATCAACGCTTTAAAATCTATTTCGCATGTCAGCGCCTGAAACTTTTGCTTTGCAGAATAAACTGGTGATGTATTGCAGAACTGGTTTAGAAGAACCTGTTACTACCAAACAAGAAAACACTTTTCATTACCGAAGATTAGTGATTAATTTGGTTAGAGATATTTTGACAAAAGCTTATCCGCTCACAAAAGAATTATTTGGTAAAGAAAATTGGGAAAAAGCAGTGATACATTTTTTTGCTACGCACAAATGCCAAACCGCACAAATTTGGAAAATGCCGAAAGAATTTTGTGAATTTTATTCTGAAAATCCATTGCCATTTAACCATAATTGCACTTTTGTTCCTGAATTACTTCTTTTTGAATGGATGGAACTTGAAATTTTCATGATGGAAGACGAAGATATTTTTCCTTTCAACAAAGAAGGAAATCGCGATCAAGATATTTTTGTGAGTAATCCTGAGATTCGAATCATGCCCTTGAGTTTTCCTATTCATCAAAAGAAAATTACAAAAATTACAGAAGCCGACAAAGGACAATATTTCACCCTATTTGTTAGAAATCACGACAGCAAGAAAGTAAAATATCATGATATCAATTATCCAATGGCAGAAATGTTGATTAGAATGAATGATGAACCTACTAGCATAACAGATTTAATTGTAATACTAGCACAATATGAAAAAGATGCGGCTAAACAATTAAAACTTGTAAACGAATTCATCGATTTTTCATTAAAACATAATTTAATTCTCGGGTTTCACAACTTTGAACATTAAACTTTAAACCAATTTCCCCTCGTAACTCAAAAAACCAATATAACATGAACAAAAAATCAATTTTAGTAGGAGCAGTAGCATTAGGCATGATTGCTACAACATCATTAACTTCTTGTGGAGCTAAAGAAGAGAAAAAAGACGATGCTAAAGAAGAATCTGCAGAAGGTGAAGAAGCAGAAAGCGAAGAAGCTGAAGGTGACGCTAAAGAAGGTGAGCACTCTTGCGGTGAAGGAAAATGCGGAGAAGGAAAATGTGGTGAAGAAGGAAAATGTGGCGAAGAAAAAGCTGCAGAAGAAGCTCCAGCTGAGTAATTCCAAAAGGTTTAGCTACAATGGTTAAAAGAAAAATCACCTCGAAAGGGGTGATTTTTTATTTTTTCACAAATTTGAAGGATTTTATTCCAGATTCAAATTCCAGATTTATAAAATAAACTCCACTTTTCAATTCGCATAGATCCAAACGCAAATCCGCACTTAAAATTTCAGATCCAAATAAATACTTTCCAGCAATATCAATTATTTTAAAGCTAAAAGAATTCTCTGAATTGATATATAGAAAATTTTCTGCAGGGTTAGGAAAAATATTTACATGTTCACTGTTAATCTCAGAAACATCTAAAACACCCTTAATATCAACTGGCACTTTCCATGAACCGTAATTTAATCCTGTGTTCATATTATCATAAAAAACCTGGATACTATCTAATAAAGTATCAGATGCCAACATTCTTATTTCATAACGTTCTCCTGGCATTAAATATAAAGTATCCTCTATTAATGCGTTGGGCAAAGGTCTTCCGTCAGACATTAAAATTTCGTGATTTAAACCAGTAGGAAAAACAATTCTATTGGTTGTATAACCGATACTACCAATACGTAAAACCAAATATTCATTGACATTACCAGTTATACGAATAGAATCATTTGATAGCAATTCCTGATTTCCTTGACCATTAATTAAAAAGTGACTAGGGTTGTATTCAGGAATATGTACTGTATCCATGATTGGATCATGAAAGGGAGGATTATAATTCCAAGAAGAATCTAATTCACTTAACAACCAATTATACGCATTGTGATAAATGGGTCCATTAGGCCACATTTCATAATTGGTTCCATTATGAGAAGTAACCACAATCATTCCATACATACCCATTTCAACATGCACTACATCTGCTGCATGACAATGATAAATATAAAGTCCAGTATTAGTTGCATTAAAACTATAGGTAGTATCTTCCATATGTTCCAACCAAAAAGATGTTGCAGGATCTCCATCATTTCGAGTATCAACATCCAACCCATGTAAGTGAATAGTATGATGTTCACCTTGTGAAATACTTCTTGTTTCCAAAACAACACTATCACCTAATTCAGCATAAAGAGTTTTTGCCGGAATTTTGGCATAAGCGCTCAATGAATTGGTAATTCCAAATATTGGAAGTATCGTTCCATCATACAAGGTGTCGATTTGTGAATTGCTCCGTAAAATACACAAATACGTTCGAGTGATTTGTGAAATCCCAATAGATTGAAGAAGACAAAATAATATGATTATAAAAATTCTCACTATGGATTTATTTGCATTATCGTTAACATTCCATTAGGATGTGTGCTTCCTGCGGATAAAGCAACTAAGTTATGATCGTGAACTGAGTACTGACCAACTTTGTCAGGAACCAAGCGAAGAACAACACCGTCCATTGAAAAAAGTCCCCAGGTATCTTTTTCCCAGCCTATTTCAATTTTTTTTGCATCCTCATAAATCGCTGTTTGATGAAAACCATGAAAATGTAAAGAATGCATTGATTGACCAGAATTAACCACATAAATATAAATAGTATCACCTATATTTTGGTTGACTCTGATAAGAGGGTCACTTTGTATATCTGAGTAACTTTTCTCATTTATGGTGAAATAATCGGGCATATAATTATTCCAAGTTACCAAGTTACCACTTACCAAATCCAATTGTAAATTACTTTGATGATCTTTTAAATTCCATACATAAGCAAAATCAAAAGAACTTGCAGTCACGTAAATCATTCCACTTAATCCGCTATTTTTAAAATTTGGAAATTGAAAATGATCGTAAAAAGGAATCACCGATCTTTGTGAAAATAAAACAGTATCTGAAATAGTATCTTGTGGAAGTAAATTATATTGTGAAATATCCTTCAAAGTAAAACCATGATTAATGGTGTCATTATTAATCACCGTAATAATCAAAGTTTCATTCACATCTAACCTAATATTTTCATTTTGTTGATTAAAAACACTGGTCTTATTAAAAGATAAATACGGAAACTGCGTTCCATTTACTGCTGTAAAAGTACCTCTATTAATATACACGGTATCATACTGTATACTATAGCCAAATTGAAAAGAAAATAGAAAAAATACTACGAATAAAAACTTCATTCTTATTTCGTAAATTTAGATGTATACGACCCGTTTTTACCATTTAATTGCAGTAAAAATGTACCATTGGGAATTAAATTCAATTCTATTCTAGAACCTAAATTTAATGTGCCAGAAACAAGCAATTTACCTTCTATCGAATAAATATTAAATTCGTTAAAATTAAATGATTCTTGATTAACCATTATAAAATCAGTTGCTGGATTAGGATAAATAGAAACCAATGAGGCGAAATTTTCTTCTACGCCTACTGCGCTTGAATTTACAACCCAAGTTACGGTATCACCATCATTTGGGAAATTAGCATCGTAAACATAAATTTTAACGATTCCTTGTCCTGCAATAGAATAAGGACTTATGTTCAATCCCAACAATCCCATTCCACCTACATCAACGCTATCCATCGTTCCTCCATTAGGTATACCTGTATAACAACTTCCATAATCGCATAAACTATAATCCCACCCAACTGGAACGTTAACTGCTATTTTTGTCCAATGAAACAAAATTTTTTCATTCGTAATATTTACCGGATAAATATCAAAAATGGTTAATTCATCGTATGGAGCAAAAACGGTATCTACGTTACCAGGATCAAGGGTAAATGTTTGTGAAAAACTAGACTTCGTAATTGTGACAAGAAAAACTAATAGGATTAATTTTTTCATAATTATATTTTATTGAATCCTTTATTATACACTTTATCGTTTGTGGTTAAACGTAAAAAGTAATTACCTGACTCTAACGTTTCTGTTTCAACATTGAAATTATTTACACCCTCTACAAATTGAATATTTGATTTTGTATAAACAACTTTACCTGTAATGTCTAAAATTTCAATCTGAACATTATTATCATTATTTAATAATTCAATGGAAAGATTCAAATTGTTATCAGTAGGATTTGGATAAACATTAAATGAACTTAAACTAACGTTTTCATCCACACCAACAGAAGCAAAAAAGTTATCGATTGCATTTGTGATAGTCGCAACATCACTAGAAGAATATGAATTTTTTTCATAAATAACAGAATGATTACTTCCAGCAACAATCACGATAGCAGGCATTGGAGAGCCCGTCATGTAATAATTCTTTTGAGAAGATGTATTATCAAAACTTGCATCAAAATTATAAGTAGCAACGAAAGGTAAAACTTCATTTACACAATCATTACCCGTCCAATAATCCATGTAAAAAAACTTTACTCTACCTGGATGTGAGCTTGCATAACTCGTTTTTAAATTCATCAGAGATGTTGCAGCAACCCCACATGAACCGCAACCCATAGCAAATTCCATGACCACGACATCCTCGTTATCTAAAATATCAAATAGTGTAAAGGAATTTGACGAACAATCTGTTAACGTCCAGTTTTGAGCTGTTGCTTGGCTATTTGCAAAATTGAAAGATAAAATTGCAGAAGCGATTAGTAAAGATTTTTTCATGTTTTATTAATTTGGTGGAAATTTAACTAATATTAAGCTACCTGATAAAGCATGCGCTATTAATTTAACCATCATACTTGTATTCCTAAAGATTAAAATTAGTATGAAAACCATAATTACTCTTTTAGGAGCTTCTTACGAATTATTCCAACATTAGAATTTACCTCTACAAAATAAATCCCCGAACTAATTCCGTTTAAATCTATGGAAGTAATTTCTGAATTAATAATTGTAGAGTAAACCAATTTTCCTGCAGCATCATAAATAGAAATAGTTCCATTTTTCGCTTTCACCCAAATCATTTCATGGGCAGGATTCGGAAAAATCAATAATTCTTCATGAGAAATTTCATTCACACCGGTAATATCCAACACCACCACATTTAAAATCATTGTATCGCTATCACAACTACTATTCACTGCAATTAACTCAATGGTATAAACTCCTGCTTGCGCATATTGATTCCAAGGATTTGCGTTATTACTCGTATTTCCATCTCCGAAATTCCAAGCATAACCATCTGCATTGATTGAATTATTGGTAAACCCAACAAATCCATTCGGAAGATAAACCGTGTCGGCAGAAGCAGAAAAATCAGCAACTGGTGGAATTTCTACCATAATATTTAAGGTTTGTATCAACGTATCATCACCTCCTGGACCTGTTGCAATCAATTCGGCAGTAAAAGTTCCCGATGAGGAATATTGAATACTTGGATTCGCCAATGAACTTGTAGTTGGATTTCCTCCTGGAAAATTCCATGAATAAGTAGTTGCATCGGTAGAATTATTCGTAAAATTAATCATCCCATTTTGACAAATCGTAGTAGTAGAATAATTATAAGAAGCAATTGGTTCATTGAAAGGAATAGTAACCGTTTGTCCATTGCTGGATGTATTTCCACTCATCAAACCTGCTCCATTTTCTGATTTCACCGTAAAATAATAAGTGGTTCCGTAATTCAAATTCAATCCGGTAACTACTACTGAATCATACCATGCATTATCCGTAAAATTCAACACCTCTGTACCGCCTGCTGTTGTTCCAATGGCATACCAATATCTGGCAATATCCGAATGGGTATCGGTAGATGAACTCCAATTCGCAGAAAGTTGATTGTTGTTATACGTAACCGAAATATCAGCAGCAATTCCATCATTTACTGTTGTAATATTTGAAGGCGCTGTCCAATCTACATTTACATCTTCTTGCGCAATCGATGATAAATTTCCTGCCACATCTTGCACAATCGATTTCAATCTTCCTGCAGCTGTCAATGGATTGGTATTTTGATAACGCAAATCTCCTGTTGCTCCTACTTCAATGGTTGCTGTTGCATTTCTCGAACGATAAACTTTTAAATTATTCACCGTGTATTTACTATCACCATTTCTAAATGAAATATAATTTCCACTTGAATATGGAGTTGCATCGGTATACGTTTGCACTAAATTATTATCAATATAAACTTGATGTTTCCCACTGATGCGATCATAAATCACTTTGTAATCGTACCACTGCGCCACATTAAAATCAAAAACAACTTCATCAATCATGGTAAAAACATCATTGGTCACTTTATACAATTGAACTTTGTCGCTATCTAATCTAAACCAAACAAAATATCCATTTCCTCTATTAGATAAATTAGGTTGATCAGAAAAATAATGCAATCCCGCTCTACGATTCGTTCCTGTTCCTTCCATTTTTCCTGCCCAATGATAGAGATAACGATTACTTAAAGAATGATTCACCGTTGCGTATAAATTAGTATTCGTTTGTGTTTGATCACTCTGAACCAATTCTCCATTAACAATATTCCATGCTCCAACCACGCTTGTCCAATCGGCATGAATACTGGTTAAATCAAAATTATCAGAGAAGAAACCTTTATTTGCATTCGCTCTCCAATCAGTTCCATCATAATCGATCACTTGATAATACGATTTTTCTAATCCGCTTCCACCTGAATTATCTGCATCAGTAAATGTTGTAGTAAAATTTTGTGTTACCCATGTATTCGACGTAGAAACTGCCGTTGTTGGCGCCACATTATCGGTTGATGGAGGCGGAACAGCATTACTCGTCCAAGCAGCTGCCCATCCCGAAGAAATTGTTGAACAATCCGAACGAAATTCAATCAATAAACTTCCACCCGTTGAAGTTACTGTTCCTGGTGAATTAGTTCCAGTATACGTTCCAATAATTGGTGATGCCAATGAATTTCCGTCGTGGATATACATATAATCCCAATTATTTTCAATATTGAATGCAGTAAAAGTTAACGTAACTGTAGTAGCTCCCGTTGGTGCAATTAAAGTTAAATATCTTTCATCATCCGCATAATTTCCTGCAGCTCCACCCGTATCATAAAAATTTCCACTTGCTGCTGTATTATTATTGGTGGTTGGAGAATTATTAATTAACTGATAATAATATTCCCAATTCCAATAAATTCCAGGATCGGTATGTGTTTGATTAGGATAATGCTGATGACCTTTAATTCTAGTACAATTTCCCAATACATTACTCCCCGAAGAAGCTGCCCCAAAATAAGTTCTCAATGGGCTAATTCCGTAACCACTATTACAAATATCTCGAGAAATTCCAGCAGATGCGGTGTATAATGCAGTAGTGTACCATTGAGGTTGCGAAACATAACCATCGTGTTCGTAACCTACGGTATAAGGATTTTCAGATCCCACATGCCATGCTTTATTTGCCTCTAAAACTAATTGAGTAATTTGTCCATCCGAAGAACGAATCACATAATGATAAGAAACACTTGAAGCACAATTTTGCGCCCAAGAAATCGCACCAGCATACGTTCCTTGAATGGTATGAATCGTAATTGCAGAAACAGGAGTTCCACTTCTCGAACTATAATTACAAGTAGGTGCGGCTACCCAAAGAGCTGGAGCATAATCAGCAGAACGAACTTCATTTTCGTCTACAAAAAATAAATTTCCATTTTCATCCGCAATTCCATTTTCCGTTAAATTAATTCTTGTTGCTGATAATACTTTCAAATTTTCTTCTCCAAAAATTAATTCCAAATCAAAATTATAATTCAGAAAATTAAATTCAGATTGCTTTTGAGCATCCATCATGAATTTTAAAACTTGATATACTTGAGAATTTCTCGCAAAAACATGAACAGCTCCAGTATCGGGTAATTCTGATAGCTCAAACATGGTTTTTTGTACCAAAATCATCTTCTCTGTATCATTTATCAGATTACCATTATGAATGACATGATAATTCTCGAGATAAATAATTTCAAAAGCCTTCGCATAAGCCAAAATATTTATTCTAGGAGAAGAAACTATGCTATCTATTGAATAATCCGAATACATGGAAACTTGCGTCAAATTATTCTTTAAAAACCCTTTTCCATCAGCAGTCAATCCCATTACGCCATACACAGGAGGAATTCCCGAACAGCCTTCAGGTTCTTCTGAAGTGATATGCGTTATTCTGGTTTGTCCCCAAGCTATTCCTTCTAAAACACCTTTCGGGATATTTGGATGTAATTGATAAGCTTCATTAAAATGATTTTGATAATTCTGAGCAAAACCTGAGAATGATTGTCCGATTAAAATAACCGCCAGTAAAAATTTCTTCATGAATAAGAGTGTTTCCTCAAAAATAGTCCAATTATTTGAAAGTACTAAAACCTATTGAAACTTAATGGATTTAGGCGATAATTTAACTTAGTCGTTAAAATTCAATCAATCTAAAAACCAATTTTTTACCATTGGTACGAAATATGCTTCTTTATTCCTTAATTTTCTTACTTTCGAAACATAGAAAAACAAATTTTCTCCTTTATGAAAAACAAACTTTCATTTTTATTGATCGGATTATTTATTTCCTTTCAAACTTTTGCACAAAAAAAGGAACTTTCTCTTGAGCAAGGCGAAAAAATCACCAATGAATTAATTTGGGCGAGTCGAACTTTCGTTGCAGAATCCGTGGATGAAGTTCGTTCCATGAAAGATGGTGAACATTTTACAGCATTGGATCCAGGTGATAATAATGCATTAGAAATCAATAAATATAGTTATAAAGATTATGGTAAGAAGGGAACAATTGTTTCTTCAAAAGATTTGAAACATGACAATAAAAACATCGGCATCGAAGATTATGAATTCAATGCGGATGAATCAATGCTATTAATAGCAACAGAAGTGGAATATATTTACCGCAGATCTTTCATGGCTAATTATTTTATTTATGATATCAATAAAAAAACGGTCAAACCCTTAGCTGATCCTAAAGAAGGAAAACAGATGTTGGCTGAATTTTCACCTGATGGAAAACATATTGCTTTTGTAAGAAACAATAATATTTATATTTATGAATTAGCAACTGGAAAAGAAACAGTCGTTACATCTGATGGAGAGAAAAACAAAATCATCAATGGAGGAACCGATTGGGTTTACGAAGAGGAATTTGGTTTTGCAAAAGGATTCTATTGGTCGAATGATAGTAAACAAATTGCTTTTTTTCGTTTTGATGAAACGGATGTAAAAGAATTTACCATGACTTTCTACAATGAACTTTATCCGGATTTATATACATTTAAATACCCAAAAGCAGGTGAAGCAAATTCAAAAATTGCCATTAAAATTTATGATGTGACGGCAGCTAAAACAATGAATGTAGATTTAGGAACGGAAACCGATATTTATATTCCGCGCATTAAATGGACCAATGGAAAAAATCTTTGCGTATTAAGAATGAATCGTCTTCAAAATAAATTAGAATATTGTTTTGTAGATGCTAGTGCAAGTTCAACTACTGATTTACCTATGAAAGTAATTTATAAAGAAGAATCGGATACTTACGTTGAAATTACAGACGATTTAATATTCTTGACGAAAAAAGATGCTTTCATTCGTACCAGTGAGAAAAATGGATTCAATCATATTTATTTAATTGGGTTTGATGGCACTTCTAAACAAATCACCACAGGCGAATGGGATGTGGTTACTTTCAAAGGATTGGATGAAACAAAAAATCTTATCTATTATATTTCTGCCGAATCTTCTCCAATGGAAAAAGATTTATATTCTATTAAATTAGATGGAAGCACTAAGAAAAAACTATCCACTAGAAAAGGCACTAATGATCCAATTTTTAGCAATGGAATGAAATATTTTATCAATTATCATACAGATGCCAATTCTCCTTCTTATATCACATTACATTCTTCAGATGGAAAAGAAATCAAAGTTTTGGAATCGAATGAAGAATTGAAAAATAGAATGAGTCAATACGATATTTCCAAAAAAGAATTTTTCAATTTTACTACTTCTGAAAATGTAAAACTTAATGGCTGGATGATTAAACCATCGAATTTTGATGAAACAAAAAAATATCCCGTTTACTTTTATTTATACGGAGGCCCAGGTAAAAATGAAGTAGAGGATGATTGGTCAGGATCAAACTATTTCTGGCATCAAATGTTGGCGCAAAAAGGATATATCGTTGTGTGTATGGATCCACGCGGAACGATGTATAGAGGAGAAAAATTCAAAAAAATTACCTATTTACAATTAGGAAAATACGAAACACAAGATTGTATTGAACTAGCAAAATATTTAGGTGGTTTAAAATATATAGATAAAAGTAGAATCGGAATTCAAGGCTGGAGCTATGGTGGTTATATGACTTTATTAGGAATGACAAAAGGAGCTGATTATTTCAAAGCAGGAATTTCTATTGCCCCAGTTACTAATTGGAGATACTACGACAATATTTATACTGAACGATTCATGCGTACACCGCAAGAAAATGCATCAGGTTACGATGATAATTCCCCAATCAATCATGTAAAAAAACTTCAGGGTAAATTATTATTGGTTCATGGCTCTGGTGATGATAATGTACATTATCAAAATACCATGGAAATGATTAACGCATTTGTCAACGCCAATAAACAATTTGATTTATTCATTTATCCAAATAGAAACCATGGAATCTATGGCGGTTATACGAGATTAAATCTATATACCAAAATGACCAATTTTATTTTGGAAAATCTCTAAATCATCAGTGAACACAAAAAGCCTGATTTTACTTCTTGCGACTTTCACTTTGGTTGGATTCCCGGCTATAGGCTATTTAATTTTTTATTGTTTTGGGGAAGGAAGTTTAGATGAATTGATTTTAGGTGAAATTCCAATCATTTTACAAATACTTATTGGTTTTCCTATTGGCTGGATGGCGGCTATTCTTGCGGCTAAATTGATTGAGACGAAAATAATGGAACCTGTTCGGATGAAATATAGCAACATGATTTCTGAACTACATCTGAATATTTGGCAAATAATTTTCATCTCTATTTGTGCAGGAGTGGGAGAAGAATGGCTTTTTAGAGCATTTTTACAGCCTCTTTGGGGAATTTGGATTACTTCGCTGGTATTTGTTGCGTTACATGGCTATCTCAATCCTTTTGACTGGCGAATGTCGATATATGGAATATATTTGACTTTGGTTATCATAGGTTTAGGATTCATGTTCATTTATTGGGGAATTTGGGTTAGTGCTGCGGCACATACGGCAATTGATATCGTTTTATTGATTTTTCTTACTAAAACACCTCTTAATCACCCTTCAGAAACAGATTAAAATTATTTAATGTGTTATTCTAATTACAACAAAAATATTTTTTTACCTTCG
>CAMBFX010000067.1 GCA_945865695.1 Chryseobacterium gleum
TCATTTTTCATTATCTCCATCTCTTCTTGCTCAGGCCCAAAAACAGAAGAAGATTTAGCCAAAGAAGTCATGGAAACTTTCAAAAATGATGATCATCACTCTTTCAAAAATTTATATGTAAAAAAAATGGACATTGAAGCACTCATTAATGAATCTTCCATTCCAGATGATATGAAGAATAATGTAAGAAAAGATTTAAAAGCAAAGACTACATTTTATAGAATTATATCGAAACTTGAATTCAATAGTACACGTTATCGCGCCTATGAAGAAGGCGTAAATTGGCAAAATGTGGAGATTGTAAAAGTAAAATCCACGGTAAGCAACAGCTTGGCATTTTTCAATTTTGGTGCTAAACTTATGGAAGAAAGTAATATCGAAGTAAAAGATATTGATATTATTTTTGTTTCCGATAGCGACACTTTCAATATGCATTTGGATAATTGCATTAAAACAAAATCCAGAGGCTGGTGTTTATCAGAAGAAGTAAAAATTAGCAGGAAAAATTTTTATTCTGATTATTAGTAATAATCAATTTTATAAAAATATTACTCCTTTCCCTTTTATTACTTAGCCCCAATTTATAAACACAAAAAAATAGTGACGATTATTTTTAAAAGCCATTTCCGAATGAGTATTCCACAGAAATAACTACTACAGATACCATTTTAGACTAGTAAAAAAAATTTAAAAAATAGTACGGCAAGAAAATAGTTCAATTCTAAAAGCTTTTTATATTTTCTCTATCAAAGCCATATAAAAACCATCAAATCCTTCTAGCGAAGGCAATAAAGTTTTTTGTTTGATCAATTTGAAGTTCGGATTATTCTGTAAAAATAATTCCACTTGGTTTTCATTTTCGGATGGAAGAATACTACAAGTGGCGTAAACCATTTTCCCTCCTACTTTGAGCATTTGAGAATACGATTGTAAAATATTTTTTTGTTTTTCTCTCACTTCTTTCACAAATGATTCTTTCATTTTCCATTTAGAATCTGGATTTCTTCTTAGTGTTCCTAAACCTGTGCAGGGAACATCCAATAATAATCGATCGGCTGTATCTTTTAATCTTTTTATCGTTTTGGATGATTCTATCACTTTCGGTTCGATGATGGCGGCACCTGCTCGTTTCGCTCTGCGCATCAATTCATCCAATTTATTTTTATCAATGTCCATCGAAATAATTCTTCCTTTATTCTTCATATCAGCAGCAATCGCCAACGTTTTTCCTCCAGCTCCTGCGCATGCATCAATCACTCTCATTCCAGGTTCTGCTCCTAAAAAATCAGAAATACATTGCGAACCTGCATCCTGAACTTCAAAATGTCCATCCAAAAAAAGTTGATTACGAAAAATGTTTTGTCGCTCATTTAAAATAATTGCATTGGGAGTTATTTCTGTTTTTCTATTTTCAATTTTCTGATGATATAAATCTTTAGAAAGTTGTTCTGTAGTCGTTTTTAAAGTATTCGTTCTTAAAATTACTTCTGCTTCTCTATTTAATGCTTCTAATTCTTTATTGGCATTTATATTCTCGGATGAAATCAATTCATACATCCAATCGGGAACAGAATGTTTTATAGAAGAAATTTTTTTCGCTTCTTCAAACTTCTTTGCAATCAAATCGAAATTGATTCCATAATTCTCTTGCCATTGCGCTTTGGTATTTTTAAAAAGAAAAAAGTAAGCCGATAAAATATTTAAAAGATGATTCTCATCTTCATCGAATTTTGTTTCTACCGTTTCATTTAATAATCGCCACCATCTCACCACATCATAGGTAGTTTCTGCAACAAATGCACGATCATTCGACCCCATCTTTGGATTCGATTTTAAAACTCTTTCAATCACTCGATCAGCATAAAAACCATCTATAAAAATACTGGTTAAAGCTTCTTGAATCGTTAAAATATGTGCATAATGTATTTTAGTGTCTTTTATCATGAATAAATAATATGTTGCAAAGTAAGGAAAAATAAAATTGTTGGAAGATTTATTCTATAGTGAACAGAATAATGAAGTAAACAAATACCCCCCAACAATCAACCATAAAAAGAGAACTCCTGCCAATATCAATGGCTTCGGCCCAGCTTCTTTGAACTTCTTGAAATTAGTTTCCATTCCCAATGCACACATTGCCATCGTTAATAAAAATGTATCAGCGGTATTGATGAAACTAACCGTATCTGCAGGAATCAAATCAAATGAATTGAAAATGGCCACACCGATAAATCCGAAAATAAAATACGGAATAAAAACCGATTTACGTTGCACAGATTTATCCTTTCGGTTTTTCATGGAAGAAAGCATCACGCTCAAAATAACCAATAAAGGAGCCAATAACATGACGCGGGTCATTTTTACAATTAAACCTGTATCAGCGGCTAATTCACTGACTGCATTTCCCGAAACCACAACTTGTGCTACCTCATGAACACTTCCTCCAATGTAAATTCCATAGGATTCGTGTGTAAGACCGAGTGAAGAGGTAGTATAAAATAAAGGATACAAAAACATAGAAAGCGTTCCGAATAAAACGACAGTTGTCACTGCAATCACAGATTTAAAAGGATCAGATTTTAATACAGATTCAGTAGCTAAAACGGCAGCTGCACCACAAACAGCACTTCCGGATGAAGTGAGCATTGTCAATTCACTATCCATTTTCAAGATTTTCATCCCGATAAAACTCCCGAGTAAAAATGTAGTGGCAACCATAACTAGGCTTTGGAGCAAACCGGCAATCCCAACGGATTCGATTTCCTGAAAAGTGATTCTGAAACCGTAGAAAATGATAGCTGTACGCAAAACAAATTTGGTAGAATAAATTATTCCCATCAACCATTTTTGAGGTAGATTTTTTCGTAGGGTGTTTCCGTAAATCATACTAACGATTACGCCAATAATCAAAGGACTCATCCCTGAACTCTTCACCACGGGGATCATAGAAATGAAAGTGGCTGCAGTAGCGAAACACGCTACAAATAGCAGACCTTTAAGGGTATGACCTCTATTTTCGGTATTGAAATAGTATAAATTCATCAATAGCTTTTCAATTTAATCGCCAAATATAATCGTATTGCTGAGATGAAGAAGCAGAGATTTTGACTAATTTTATAACATTATTTAAATCGTAAAAAAAATCGCTCAAATGAAAGTTGAACAATTATACACGGGATGCCTGGCAGAGGCGGCCTATTACATAGAATCAGAAGGAGAAGCCATTATTATCGATCCATTGCGTGAGACGGAACCTTATCTTGAATTGGCACAAAAAAATAATGTCAAAATTAAATATATTTTGGAAACCCATTTTCATGCAGATTTTGTTTCTGGCCATGTCGATTTAGCTAAAAAATCAGGAGCAACTATTGTTTTTGGACCAACGGCAACAGCCAATTTTAATTTCCATTCGGCAAAAGATGGAGAGGTTTTGAAATTAGGAAAAATCACCATTACCGTTTTGCATACTCCAGGTCATACTTTAGAATCGGTTACTTATCTTTTAAAAGATGAAAACGGAAAACCATGTAGTATTTTCACTGGTGATACTTTATTTATCGGTGATGTTGGTCGTCCGGATTTAGCTATCAAATCTAATTTAACTCAAGAAGATTTAGCTGGAATGTTATTTGATTCATTGAGAAATAAAATCATGACTTTACCTGATGATATTATTGTTTATCCAGCGCATGGTGCAGGTTCTGCTTGTGGAAAAAATATGAGTAAAGAAACTTTTTCTACTCTTGGAGAACAGAAAAAATCAAATTATGCTTTACAAAATATTTCTCAAGAAGAATTTATCAAAGAATTAACGACAGGAATTTTACCCGCTCCACAATATTTTGCTAAGAATGCGATGATGAATAAATCAGGTTACGATTCGATAGATGAAGTGATGAAGCGCGGAACGAAAGACCTATCATTAGATGATTTTGCAAAAGTGGTGGCAGATGGCGCCCTTATTTTAGATGTAAGAAACAAAGATGTTTTTTCGAAAGGATTTATACCTGGTTCTATTTTTATTGGCTTAGACGGGCAATTTGCCGTTTGGGTAGGTGCATTAATAACCGACTTGAAGCAACCCATAGTTTTAGTTGCCGACGAAGACAAAGCGGAAGAAGCAGTGATGCGATTAGCGCGTGTAGGATACGATCATTGTGTTGGATATTTAAAAGGTGGATTTAATTCTTGGAAAGAAGCTGGAAAATCAATTGATAAAATTGATTCAGTTAATGCAGAAGAATTAGCAAAATTAAAAATAGAAAAGAAGGTGAAAATTGTGGATGCACGTAAACCTTCCGAATTTGAAGCAGAGCATGCCGAAGACGCCATTCTTTTTCCATTAGATTTCATTAATGATCATTTAAATGATTTGGATAAAAACGGAACAACCTATTTACATTGTCGTTCAGGATATCGTTCTGTGATTGCCATTTCTATTCTGAAAAAGAATGGTTATACTAATATGATTGATGTTTTAGGTGGTTTTGCCGAAATGGAAAAAACGAATATTCCCAAAACAGCTTATGTTTGCCCTTCAAAATTGTAGAAGGAAAATTATTAATTCAATATTCAAAATTCAAAATTTTTGGGCACAGAAGTAAATAATGAGTAGCAAGCTATCTAAATTAACTTGAAATTGTAATTTTGAATGCAAAAGTAATTGATTTTAATAGTGCCGATTTTTCTAAACAAATCAAAACATTAGATAATTCGAAACCCGTTTATGTGTATTGCAAAGCTGGTGGAAGAAGTGGAAAAGCTTCAAAAATGCTAACCGATCTTGGCTATGATGTTTATGATCTTGAAGGCGGAATGGATGCATGGAAAGCAGCAGGAAAAAGTGTGACTAAATGAAATATTTTTCAATTTTGAATTACTTCTTGAATTTTGAATCTTAAATTTTAATTTTCCCCCAATGAGTAAATTCACCGATATCATCAACAGCGAAAAACCCGTACTCGTAGATTTTTTCGCTACTTGGTGTGGCCCATGTAAAACGATGTCGCCTATTTTAGATGAAGTAGCAAAAAAGGTTTCTGGTAAAGCCACCATTTTAAAAGTTGACGTAGATAAAAACCAACATGCAGCTGCCAATTATAATGTGCAAGGTGTTCCTACATTAATTCTCTTTAAAAAGGGAAAAATTCTTTGGCGACAATCAGGCGTTGTACAAGCCAATCAATTGACAAAAATTATTGTACAGTATTCTTGATTGGTTTAAAGTTCAAAGTTTAATGTTATAGACGATACCAACTTTAAACCTTAAACTTTGAACCTTGAACCTTGAACTTTCAACTAATTCTACCCAATGAAATCTCTCCTTCTCGACTGGAAAATCCCGTTACTCGCTTCTCTCACTCTTGGGCTAGCACCATTTAACGAACCTCATATCTGGGGAAAAATACTTTGGATTAAAGGAGGAGCTGTTGGCATGCAAACCATGGATTGGTTCGATACCATCATGCATGGCACACCTTGGATTTGGCTAATAATAGTTTTGATTTATAATTTGAAAAAGAAATTTTGGAAGTAATCTTCCAATTTTTAATTATTAATTTTTAATTATTAATTGTTTTCTCCCCACGGCTTCCGTAAAAGATACTCCCAAAATCTTCGCTTCCAACCAAGACAAAACATCAAAATAATCTAATAAAACTCTTTCCACTGGATTTTCAAAAAGAACTTCCAACTCAGATTTCATAGTAAGATAGGCCTCTTTTCTCTCACCATCTAAAGTGATTTTTACTAATTTTCGAAGGTGTTTTACAATCACTGATTCCACTTTATAATCTTTTTCCTTTTTATTTAAAAAACGGATAGTAGATTTAATGATGTATTCCAGCAAATCATGATTTCCTAATTCATAATGCACAATGAGATTGAGTAAACGTGAAAAAGCATAAATATCCTGACGTAAACTTTGCTCATTATCATTCAACACATTATTTATCCAATGTAATGCATCTTTTAATTCTCCAGCCCCAAAATAAATAGTAGCAATATGATAATGAAACAGTAATTTATTTTCTTTATTTATCGTCTCCCCCATTTTCGCAAAACCACTAATAATGGAATTTATTTTTGTCAACGCTAATTTATGTTCACCTCTCTTTTGCCATAAAACTAATTCAGCCAAATGTGAAGAGGTAAAAATACTTACTTCCACATCGATATTATCAAAACCTTCTTTTCCCTCGAGAAGTTTCATTTCATCAATCACTTGTCTCGCCTCATCATACTTTTTATTGTCGATATAACAATACAAAAGATGACTTAAAGTTCGAACATATCTTTTTGCTAAATCAGCTCTTAAATTTAGATTGCGATCTAAAATCTCTTTCACCTTATTAAAGAAAATATAAGCATCTTGATATTGACGATTCGTTACTGCGCATAATCCTTTTATATAATAACAAATGGACGCTGCACTAGACGAAAGTGCCGTGTTTTTTCCTTTGATTAAATGATAATCTTCAATTTCCTTAACAATTGTTCGTTCTTCTTCGTTATGCGTAAAACCTTCTCTTCGAAAAACGTAATTGATTCTACTATACAAAATATGATATTCGGCTAAATTGCGAAGCTTATCCAAAATTTCATTCTCCTCTTTAATTAATGCATCTAAATCATAATCGAATTCTCCCGACTCATACGCTTCTTCTAATAATTGCTTTTCGATATTGATTAATTCAAATAAATAATAAAATTTCTCATGCTCATGCGCCATCTTTTTTGCTCGATGTAGAAATTTATTGCATTCTTTATACAATGCTTTTTTATAAAGTATCTCGATATTTTTTATTTCTTGTTGCAAAATTGAACTAACAGAATTATCAGAATGATAAGAACGAAGGCTTTTTAAAATTAATTTATACAAATGATTTTTTTCGGATGGTAAATGTTGAATAAAAGATTCCTTTTTAAAAAGTTCTTTCAATGCTTCTTCGTTATAATCATCTTGCGAATCAATTGCATCAAAAATCTTGATGTAATTTTTTTCTCCCGACTGCAGAGATGAGCTCAATTTAAAGAATCGTTTTTCAGATTTTGAAAGCGTTTTAATTAAGTCAAAAAGTTCGGTACTTGGTTTCATAAGCTCATATTTCGTGAAGTGGCAACACTCTTTTTAGATTTTTAGGAATTTGATAATAAAGCCCTAAATTTAATAATTATGAGAGTCAAATTAAATAATTTTTAAGGCAAAGGTGACTTTTAGAAATCCAAAGGCAGAAATTTTTGTTGAATTCCTAACATTGAATCAGCAGACTTGCGATAAAGGCCTCAATTTCGTATCTTTGAAGGAAGTCCAAATGGATTGATTATTGATTGTTTAAAATTATTTTATGACGAAAAAATATTTACTCTTATTGTTTTTGTTCGTTTCTGTTTTTGCAAAATCGCAAATCACTTACACTTCCGTGATGATTCCGATGCGTGACGGAGAATTTTTAGCAGCCGATTATTATTTACCTGCTGGCTGCACTTCTTGTCCAGTTATTTTAATTCAAACTCCTTATCAAAAAAATTGGTATCGACTTTCTTTACCTTTACAAGTAGGAACAGATTTACCCAATAGTAATTATGCATTTGTGATTGTTGATTGGAGAGGTTTTTATGGCTCAGCTGCTGCGTTGGTTGCATCTCCAAATAGAGGCGAAGATGGTTATGATGTAATTGAATGGATTTCGCAACAATCATGGTGTGATGGAAATGTGGGAACTTGGGGTCCTTCTGCATTGGGAAAAATACAATTTGAAACAGCAAAAGAACAACATCCCAATCATAAATGTGCTGTTCCATTGGTAGCTGATCCTGTTTTCAGATACGAAGATTATTATCCGGGTGGAGTTTATCGTACAGAATATGTGGAGCAATTAGATGCATTGGGTTATGGATTATCCACTTTTATATTGGCCAATCAAGTAAAAAATGCCACTTGGAATTTTGCGCAAAATTCATCTACGTATCCCGCCTCTATCAATATTCCCATGTTTATGATTGGTGGATGGTTTGATCATAATGTAGATGGAATGTTGGAGTTTTTTGATAAACTAAAAACACTTTCGCCAGTTGCTGTTCGCGATAAACATAAATTACTCATGGGACCATGGGCGCATGGAGGAAGTGGAGCAGCAAGTGTAGGAAGTGCAACCCAAGGAGATTGGAGTTTTCCAAATGCGGCAGGAATGAGTGATTCATTGGCTTTAAAATTTTTCGATTATTATTTACGCGGAATGACTACCAATGAATGGACTGTTTTTGATAATTATGATTCTTATGAGTATGAAACGAGTCAATTTGAAATGGGAAATTTTGATTTAAGAGAATGGACTGTTTTTAATCCAGCAATATTTTATTTAAATAATAATGCCGAATTGGGTTCATTGCCAGAAACTATTATTTCTGATACAACCATTGTATATGATCCACGTGATCCATCTCCAACGGTGGGTGGGCCCACTTTAAAACCTATTTTAGATCAAGGTCCTTATGACCAAGCTCCAATTGTTGAGTCAAGAAATGATATTGCAACTTTTACAAATAAGTATCTTTTTAATACTGAAGTTTCAACTACAATTTATGGGAAACCTGAAGTGCATTTATTTGTTTCCTCTGACAGAAAGGATACTGATTTTGCAGTTCGATTGACGGATGTAGACTTACTAACTGGAGAATCGATTATTTTGGCTGATGGAATTCGTAGATTACGTTTCAGAGATGGATATGCAGGAACAGATTCTGCTGTGGGAATTCCAGGAAATATTTATGAATTAATTATTGATTTACCACACATATCACATTTAGTTAATTATGATCATGGAATACGTTTGGATATATCTTCTTCCAATTATCCTCGTTTTGATGCGAATTTAAATAATGGAGTTGCCATGTATGTAGCAGGTGATACATTAATAGCAACGAATACCATTTATATGAATCCAACGAATGCGTCATACATTAGTTTGCCTGTTCATTATTGGGGAAGTGTTAATGAAAACGATCGTTCTGTTTTAATAAATACTTTTCCTAATCCCACCAATAACCAAATCAACATTTCTCTCCCTTCCGAAGAAAACTGGAACATTTCCATCACCGACATCACTGGAAAAATAATTTCTATTCATAATTATTTTGGAAATAAATTTTCTACTGATGTACATGAATTCTCTAAAGGAATTTATTTTATTCGGTTAACCAATTCGCAAAATCAAATCTATCATTCACGATTTATAAAAAATTAAATGAAGTACTTTTTTACCATTGTAATTTCCCTTTTTTCATTGAGTTTTATCAATGCACAAACCAATCACAATCAACGCGGTCCAACCCATAGTTTACGCAGCGATACCATAGATGTATTGAATTTTGATATCCATTTATTTGTTCCCACTTCTTCTGGAAATATTACAGGATATACAGCCATTACCTTCTCTCCGAAAATGAATTCCGTTGAAAACATAACTCTAGATCTTTTGAAAATGACTATCGATTCTATCAAAATCGGAAATAATATATTGACTTATTCTTATGATGATACTTTATTAATATCCAATTTTATTTCTCCTCTCAATGATAATGATACAGCAGCCATTTTTGTTTATTATCACGGAATTCCACAAGATGATCCTTCCACTTATGGTGGTTGGTATTTTTCGGGTGGATATGCTTATAATATTGGTGTAGGTTTCGAATCTTATCCACATAATTTTGGAAGAGTTTGGCATCCATGTTTCGATAATTTTGAAGAACACGCTACTTATGATTTTTACATCACTTCTACTCCAACCAACAAAGCCTACTGCAATGGATATTTAGTTGCGGATACTTTGGATGGTGGTGGAAATCGCGTTCGTCATTGGAGAATAGATGATCCCATTGTATCTTATCTCGCTTCCGTGGCTGTTGCCAATTTCAAAGAAGTAAATCAAAAATACATTTCGCCAGTATCAGGAGATACAATTCCGGTTGTTTTGATTGCCGTTGCATCCGATACCACCAACATGAAAAATTCATTCGTGAATTTATTTTCTGCTATTCAAACTTTTGAAGAACGTTATGGTGTGCACTTTTGGAATAAAATTGGTTACGTTGCTGTTCCTTTTAATGCCGGAGCGATGGAACATGCTACCAATATTGCCTATCCTAGATTTATGATTGATGGAACCACCAGCGATGAAGGCACAATGGCGCATGAATTATCGCATCATTGGTGGGGAGATTTAGTCACATGCAAATCGGCCGAACATATGTGGATCAATGAAGGAATGGCAGATTTTTCAGAAAAATTATTTATAGAAAATCTTTACGGAGTCACTCAATATTTTAATGCTATAAGAAGTAATCATAAAGCTACCGTTTGGCAACATCATGCAGAGGATGGAGGTTTTTTTGCACTTTCTGCTGTACCACAAAACGTAACTTATGGAAAAACCACTTATAATAAAGGTTGTGATGTTGCGCATACACTCAGAGGATATTTAGGCGATTCACTTTTCTTTTTAGGATTAAAAACTATTATTGCGAATAATCAATTAAAAAATATTGATAGTGATGATTTTCGTGATCAGCTAAATGCAATTAATGGAATAAATGTCACTGATTTTTTTGCCGATTGGGTAAACTCACCTGGTTATCCGCACTTCAGCGTGAAATCATTTGAATCCGTTCCATCTGGAGGAGATTATGATGTAACAGTTAATATCGAACAACGATTGAGAGGTAGAACGAATTATTCGAATAATGTTCCGCTTACTGTTACTTTTCGTGATGATAATTGGAATGTTCATACACAAACTATTATTTCGAGTGGACAAAATTCTAATTCCACTTTCACTGTTCCATTTTCTCCTAATTATGTTGCCATAAACGAAGATGAAAAAATTTCGGATGCGACCACTTCAACACAACTGGTAGTTAAAACTGTTATTTCACAAAATTTGAACAATAGTAATCTTTACTTCATTGTGAATTCAATTAGTGATTCGAGTTTGATACGAGTAGAACATAATTGGGTAGCGCCTTACCAAGGTGTGGAAGATCCCACTTTAGTTGTTTCTACCGATCGCTATTGGAAAATTCATGGCACTCAACTTTCCAATATTAATCTTAGTGCAAATTTTACTTTCAACGGACTTCCTAATTTTCATTTGGATTCTGGATTAATGGTAGATCATGGAGCCGTACTTTTTAATGAAGATAGTATTCTCTTACTTTATAGAGCTAAATCAACCGATTCATGGTCAGAATTTCCAACTTATACTTTAAACACACAAGGTTCAGACGTCAATAAAACGGGACTCATTCTAGCTACCAATATTCAAGCAGGAGAATATACTTTTGGAATGCGAGCTTATGGTGTGGGAATAGCTGAGAATATAAAAACAGAAATCAAATTATATCCCAATCCGAATGACGGAAATTTTAAAATTGACATGGGAAATTCTGCTAAAGGAGAGTATATATTTAGTTTGTATAATTCAGCTGGTATTTTAGTGGCAGAAAAAAAATCATCCGATAAAGATGTCACTTTTTCTCCTGGAGAACTTGCCAATGGAATGTATTATTTATCGGTGGTGAATAAGAAAAAATTGGTGGCTAATTTACCCGTTTCGATAATGAAATGATACTTTCGAAATAACACTACTTTTGTAATTGATTTCCTTCTGCGTCTAAAACATCATTGCCGAAATAAATATTATGAGTATCGCAATTGTTTTTAAGTTTCACTAAAAATTCGGTCATCATTTTTTTATTGAGTATATGATAACTAATTGTATTTACTGTTCCATCACTCATGGTAAAATAAAGTTCATCGTTGTATTTTTTCTCAATTCTCTTTACTTCCTTTAATTGTATACTGGTGAGATATCCGCTGGAAAGAACGATACTATTTTTACCCATAATTAAGGTAAATAATTTACCAAAAATCCCAACCATTAAATAAACCACAATTTCAATTGCGCCAATAAATAGTAAATAATAGAGTGGCCAAGAAGCAATATTCATCTTCCAACAAAGTAAACCGAAAGTGGTCATTAAAATAGCGTGGAAAATATTTGCAAATAAAAACCAAGGAATATGAGAAGCTATTAACGAAGTGATAAATAAATCGGGTGATTTTCTCTCTGACTTTCTCACTGCTATAAAAGGAACCCAACGAAAAAAAGAATGATAAATCAAAATTACTGCCATGATGGTTAATTTTCCAGCTTTCCAACTATCCATTTCCGTCCAATCGATAATTTCCATATCCATGGCCTTTATCATTAATTCAATGAATGTTTCGAGGAGTAAAGCATAAAATATAATGAATCCTTTGTATCCCATGGTTGCGCAAAGTTAAAGGAATTATTATAGCAGAAAGTTTTTAGTGTGAATAATTAATTGCCTAACTTGTGGACCATGACATTAAGGAGAAAAAGTTTAACCGATTTACTTAAAAGTTTCAGGTTCTGGTTATTTGTTTTTTTTCTGTTGAGATTAGTGAGCATTACCCATGCTCCGACCGAAACAACACATAGTTGGCGACAATGTTTCACCAATATGGTTACCCGAAATTTTGTAGAGGTGGATAATAATATCATCTATCCAAGAATTTCAACTAACGGCAATAGTGGTGATATTATTGGTTCAGAATTCCCTGTATTTAACTATGTCAATTATATCTTTTCAATACCCTTTGGTTTTGATCATTGGTATGGCCGACTTATTAATTTAATTGTATCAACTCTTGGAATTTATTGTTTCTATTTAATTCTTCGAAATACACTGAGTGAAGAAATTGCATTTCCCTCAGCTATTTTACTTTTATTTTCAATATGGTTTATGTTTTCACGCAAAATAATGCCCGATACATTTAGCGTTTCTCTAGTCATTATCGGCTGGTATTATCTCTTTCATTTTTTTCGTTCGCATAAAATTTTACATCTTTCACTATTCGCCATTTTCGCAACTTTGGGTGTTCTATCCAAAATTCCTGCACTCACTTTGTTGGTTCCAATTCCACTATTCTTCTATGTCTTTTCATTGAATAAAAAGCAAATTATCCAAATTTGTATTGCTTCTTTTATAATTATTTTAAGTACTGGAATTTGGTATTTTTATTGGGTACCGTATTTAATTTCTATCGACAACCATAAATTATTTTTCCCTAAAACAATGGGTGAAGGATTAAACGAAATTATTCCCTATTTGCCTCAAGCACTAGAAAAATTTTATTTTTCTTCATTCTATTCCTATTTGGCTTTTTGTTTTTTCATTTTTGGAATTATTATTTTAATCCAAAAAAAAGGTTTCGAATTATGGATATTCACCATTACACTTCTCGTTTTTATTGTTTTCATTCTCAAAACTGGAGCTGTTTTTCCAATGCATAATTACTATATCATTCCGTTTGTACCCATTATGGCTTTAGTGGCAGGCTATGGCTTATCTTTTGTTCCAATAAAATATCGAATGATAATTCTTTTTGCCATTTCATGTGAATCTATCTTGAACCAACAACATGATTTTTTAAAGAAAAGTGAACATGAATATTTAATAACTATAGAGGAGAAATTAAATAATTACATGGAAAAAGGGGATTTAATAATTGTCAATGGAGGAATAAATCCACAATTAATTTACTTTACTCATCACCGCGGATGGTCATTGGAACCCGGAGATGCACATAATGAAGAAAAAATTAAATCCTTTAAGAAAAAAGGAGCCAAATATTTATTATTAGACAAAGCTGTATTACAAAAAAATGAAATGTACCCTGGTGTAAAGCTATTTGAAGACGAAAATTTCTATTTAATTCTTCTCTAACTTTTCAATCGTTTCATATTTATTCAACTTTCCTTTTTCTATTGCGGGAATACCTTCATTCATCCATTTTGGCATGGGTTTATCCAATAAATAATAATCAAAGAAAGAACGCATACGAATACTTAAATCCACTTTGTTTGGCCACTTAGTAAGGTTATGATCATCTCCATTATAATTCAACATCCAAACAGGTTTATTCAATCTTCGCAATGCATTAAAATATTCTATTCCTTGATACCATGGAACTGCTCCGTCTTGATCGTTATGCATAATCAATAATGGTGTTTTTACTTGATCCGAAAAAAACAAAGGTGAATTTTTAATATATCTTTCTCTGTCTTCCCATAAAGTTTTTCCTAATCTACTTTGTCCGTGTTCATATTGAAACATTCTGGTTAATCCCGTACCCCAACGAATTCCTCCATATGCACTGGTCATATTACTCACAGGTGCACCTGCCATTGCAGCAGTAAACATATTAGTTTGCGTAATCAAATAAGCGGTCTGATAACCACCCCAACTTTGTCCTTGAATTCCTACTCGGTTTTTATTACAGAATCCTAAGGATAAAATATATTCCGTTCCGCTAATGATACAATCCATTGCGCCTTCTCCAGGTTCACCTTCAGTATATAAAATATCAGGAAAAAAAACGACATAACCATTGCTTGCATACTCACTTGGATTAATAATTGATGCCGAAGGTTTAGGTGAATAATGTGAATGAAGATCGTCACTATATAATTCATAATAGTAATCCAATAATGGATAAACCGAATCTTTATTGAAGTTTTCTGGCTTGTATAATATTCCTTTTAATTCTCTTCCTTTTGGTGTTGTCCAATTCACTAATTCAGCCGTTCCCCAATTGTATTGTGATTGTTGTGGATTAGTTTTTGAAATTTTGCTTGCTTTAGGAAAATCATAAAGTTTGGTAAACATTAAATCTGGATATTCATTAAACGACATCCGAGAAAAAATTTGAACATCAGCATTTTTTGCTTTCTCTAAAAATAAAAATTTCTTGTCGTCCTCCATTACTTGAGTTGGAATATCAGTTTCTGAATTTCTTTTCAAAATAGCAAAACCCGCTTTTTTATTATCATCATGAAAGGTATGAAACAACATGAATTTATCATCAATAAATTTTTGATCAGCATCCGTTTTGATATAAGTATGCTTTTTACCAAATTTCTTTTCCAAATTATTTTCTGTACTTGTCAAACACTCGTGTGTCAATTTTTCAACACTAATTTTCCAAACATCATACTTACTATGTAGATATACAAAATCATCATTTTCCGACCAACCAATTACTGAATAAGCATCTTCTTCTGCAGGAACACCATTATCATCTTCAAAAAAATTATCATTTACACCTCCAGTAATTGTCCAACGATCTCCAGTTTCAACACTCATAGCAAACCAATCGTCCACTTTGCGTTGATACCAAATCAAATATTTTCCAGTTCCCGAAAGCGAAGCTGCAAAAGGATGTTTTTCTAAACGCTTTGTTTTTATTCCCGTTAGTAAATCAATCGTATAATAATCCGATGACCAAGGAGATTCCCAAGAGGTAGAAGTAAGATAAGGTTCATCGCTAATTCCCAATAAAATATTTCCATCTCCCTTTTGCACTAATCGATATTCATCAACGGTTGAATCACAAAGCTGAATCATTTTATTATCGGCAATATGATAAACAGCCAAAAAAGTTTTTTTCGTATCATTATCCAAATCTTTCAATTGCTGCGTTTGCAGTCTCGGATCGGTATAACTCCATAAATCCAATTTGTATTTTTCATCATCTAGCAATGTATCTTTCGGTTCGTTTACAGGTTGTGCATTTGTACCAAAGAAAATTCTTTTTCCATTTTCCGAGAAGAAAGGCGTTTTATTCTCACTCACCGACCAGCCTTTTTTCATTGCTGCATTGTTTCTGTCTATAACTAAACTCGGAGTAGAATAATCCTTTTTCCAATAGTACAAATCATACACTTTTACTTTTGCGGTATCTGAACTGGCAAGGAAAGTGATTTGCTCTCCATTCTCATCCATATTCAACGATTTTATGGTTCCTTGAAAAGTAAAAATCTTTTTCGCCAATGAATTATCTCCTTTGAAAGCCATATAGATATATGCAGAATCCACCTTGTCCACTTTTCGTTGAACCACTGCAGAAATCGAATTCCCTTTTTTAGAAATTTTATACTCATTAACATGAGTGATTTTTTGTTCCAAAGGTTTAGTTGCATCAAACAATTTATTTTTGGAAACTGGTTTTCCTTGAAATGAACTGATAATATACAAATCAGTTGCGTCAGCTTTTATTTCCGGTTTTTTCTTTTTCTTTGCCTTGCGTTTTTCTTTTTTACTAAGTGTTGGAGGTGTTTCTTTCACTTTATCTTTTTGCCAAGCCCATAAATAACTCTCATAAACCATTTCAACGCTTTTTACATCCGCATATTTCACCTTTTCCTTTGTGGTTAAATTCATTACAATTAAGGAATCTTTAGGCTGTTCTTCCGCTTTTTTCTTATCCAACTTTGCCTTTCTTGCTAATTCATATTTCGGTTTCAGTTTATAAGCAAATGAAGTTCCATTATCAAAAAATTTTGCCTCCGAACCTCTTTCGAAAGAATCCAATTTTCCATTCGATACTTCATATAAAAATAATTTACCATCTCCTTTGGCTGGATTGATTTCATAAGTGATCCATTTTCCATCATCACTGATTTTTTGAGATTTTATCGTTTTCCAACTTTCAAAAACGGTATGATCAATCAATTTTTTTGAATTTTCCTGAGAGAATCCCACAAAGAAAATCCCCAAACATAAAACGGTTACAATACAGCGAATCATAGGCTAAATTTAAGTCTGAGTAAAAATATCGTTTTTTCTTACCC